>JAFMJQ010000082.1 GCA_017853415.1 Thermoleophilia bacterium
TCCTCGGCGCTCACCGCGCCCTCCGGCACGCTCACCGTCACCGGCGCGTTCCAGTCGCTGAACGTGACCTCGCCCGGGCCGTCCTTGGTGTCGCTGGTGACCCGCACGGGGTACGGCTCGCCGACGGTCTGGATCGCCACCGTTCCCTTGCCGTCGCTGCGCGTGACATCAACGAACACCACCGGCATGCCCTTCACGTCGCCGGTGCCCTTCACGGTCGCCGTGCCGTCGGGTCCGAGGACGGTCTCGAGCAGGGCGTTCCTGTCGGCGAAGTCGCCGAAGCCCGACGAGTCGAAGCCACCCGCCGCAGGCGACTCCACTATCCACCTGTCGCCGAGCAGGTCGACCCCCTCGCCCTGGCCCAGGATGGCCGCCACGCCCTCGCGGTCGATCCTGGAGTAGGTCTTGTCGCCGACCACGCGGAATTCCATCGAGAAGCCGCCCAGCGCCAAGGTGCCCTTGGACGCCTTCGTGCCCAGCACCAGGTCGAGCGAGACCGACCCCTCACCCCCCTCGGCGCCCCTGCCCTTTATGGCCACAGACGATGCGGCCTTCGCCGCCGCCAGGCTCCTCGCGAGGATCTCCTTGGCCGCGAGCTTCTCGACGCCGTTGGCCGGAAGAGCCGCGGGATCGGTCGTGGCCTGTGCGGCGGTCCCGCTGCTCGACGAGCTCGATCCGCAGCCGGCGAGCACTGCGCCGCCGGTCAGCAGGGACAGCGCGGCCGCTCCCGCGGCAAGCCTGCGCGTGGTCGTTCGATTCATCACAGCTCCATTCATCGCATGGGCACAGCGCACACGCCGGGCACTCAGGTCCTCACCCTGATGGGGATGGTGCGCCTCACCACGGTGCCATTTGCGTCCCGGGCCTCGACGGTCATCCTCCAGGCACCGGCTGTCTTGCGCTTCGCGCTCGGCCGGGTGTAGAGCACGCGGACGCGGCTGTCGCCGGCCAACGCACCCGGGCGGCCGGCGGGAATGCGGTGCACCACCCGTGATGCGCGATCGCGTCCTCCCACCCGGGCCAACGTGATGGTCACGTCTGCCGGCTCGGAGAGGCTGTACGCGATGCGGCCACCGAGGCCGGGCACGAGCGTGCGGGGCTGCAGGGCGATGCCCGTGAGCTCCAGCGCCCGTCCGGCGACGGGAGCACTGGCGGGCAGCCCGGAATCCGCGGTGCCCGGGATTGCCACCGCCTGCAGGGGAAGGTCGTCCACCACGGCGGGTGCGCCGCCATTGTCCCGTCGCGGCGTGACGGCCTCACCGGCATCGGATGACGCGCCCGTGCCGATCACGTTGATGGCCGCGACCGCCACCCGGTAGGCGGTGCCGTCGTCGAGGCCCGTGATGGTGCACTCGGTGGCGCCCGTCGTGGTGCACGTGGCACCGCCCGGGGTCGCGGTGGCCACGTAGCCGGTCACCGCGCTGCCGCCGTCTGACTCCGGCGCCGACCACGCCACCTCGATGCGCCCGGGCAGTGCGGTGAGCTCCACCGATCGCGGAGCGCCGGGGGCGGTGATGTCCGGCGTGCGGGCCGCGGCCGGGACGGACGCACGGCCCGTGCCCACCGCGTTCGTGGCCGTCACCGTCACCTGGTAGTCGGTGCCATTCGGCACGCCGGTGATGGTGCAGGTGGTGGCGCCGTCGGTGCTGCACTGCGCACCCCCCGGCGATGCGGTGGCCGTGTAGCCGGTGATCGCCGCACCGCCATTGGACTCAGGCGCAACCCATGACACCTCGATGGTGCCGGGCGATACCTGTGCCAGCGGCGTGAGCGGCGGGCCGGGCAGCACTGCCGGCGTGGTGCGCCTGACCGACGGGGACGCGTCCCCCGTGCCCACCTCGTTGGTGGCCGTGACGCTCACGGTGTACTCGGTGCCGGGTGAGAGCCCGTCAATGACGCACGCGAGGGATCCCGTCGTGGTGCAGGTGGCACCCCCGGGCATGGCCGTGGCGGTGTAGCCCGCGATCGGGCTGTTGCCGTCAGCTGCGGGGGCCCGCCACTTCACGGCGATCCTTCCGTCCGACGGCACGGCGGCCTCGAGATCCGGGGCACCCGGGCGCACGGGGGCACCGAAGGGCGTGGCGGCCGCCGAGGGCGGTGAGGTGTCGTCCCGTCCGCACGGCATCTTCGCGTAGCAGTTGTAGAGGCTGACGAGCTCCACCGTCACGGTGTACGCGGTGCCGGGGGTGAGGCCGCTGATCGTGCACGTCGTGGAGGTGAATCCCGCCGTCGTGCATGTGCGACCGCCGGGAGACGCCGTGGCGGTGTACCTGTGGGGCACGGGCACACCCGCGCTGGGGCCCCACTCCTTCCACCGCGGGGAGGTCCAGCGAACCTCGAGGGCGTCGCGCAACGCACGAAGGGTCGGTCGGCCGATGCCGGAGGTGAAGCTCACGAAGCGGGGGCTGCCCTTACCGAGCGCATTGGTCGCCTGCACTCGGAAGTCCCACTCCTTCGACAGATCGAGGTCGCGGAAGGTGCATGTGAGCTCGGCGGTGGGCAGGAGCGCACAGGTCCGGGGCGGCGACGCGATGCCCTTCATGGTGCCGATGACCTCGTAGCGCCTGATGGCCAGGCCCCCGCTCGACACCGGGGCCCGCCACGTGACGCGCAGCGATGTCGCGTTCCCGGTGCACTCCTCGTCACAGATGGAGAGGTCGGTGACCGGACCGGGCACGCTCGCGCCCGTCGGCCTCGGCGGGGCACTCGGCTCCGGACCGCCGGGCGAGGTGCCGGGCACATAGGCACCCACCGCGGTGCTGGTGTGGAGCGGTCCGACGACGAAGTCGCCTGCCACGTCGTTGTTGTAGGTCCAGTTCTCGGACTTGTAGCCCGGAATGGTGTTCTCCCTGAGCGGGATGAACCCGGTGGTGTAGGTGGTGAGGGTGCTGATCTGCCGCTGCAGCGGCCACAGCACCCGGCCATCCAGCGGCTTCACGAACCTCGGGGACTTCGACGGGTCAACGGCGCACTGGTAGTACTCGGCGGCCGCCCCCCGGTCACCGAATACCCCCTCGAAGGCGGGGGAGCAGATGGTCGGGCGGGTCAGGCCCCACCGGATGAAGGCGGGAAGGTCCTGCTCGCTGGGAACAACTGTCGCATCGACCATGTACGACACGTTGGCCGCACCGGTTGGCGCCGGGCGCGCGCCCAGGCTCGGGCAGTACCCACCCATGGTGGGGTTGTTGAGAATCTCCAGCGAGGCCGTGACGGGATGCGTTGCCCGCACGCCCGGGCCCCCGCTCATGCGGATGCGCCCCCCGGGGCTCGCCTTGACGCAGTTCCAGCCATAGCGAGCCGAGGCGCGCGGCGTGAGGTCGAGCACGGGGCATTGCATGCCGCTCGCGGTCACCAGGCGCCACGCGGGTGTCGATGGCTCCCGCGGCTTGCCGGGATCTGCCTCATCGGTGGTGAACCCGACCATCCACGGATGGCAGGAGGCGTTGCCGAGCGACAGCTGCAGGTTCGGCAGCACTCCCTCCCCCATCTTGTTTGCCCGGCCCGCCTCCGGCCACACCAGGTGCGGCCCATCGGGAATGGCCGCCGGATACGGGTCGCACAGCCCACCGGCGGCGGTCCCCGACGGCGCGCGCAGCGATACCCCGGCTTCGACGCGGTCCTTCAGGTGGCACAGCGCGGCCCGGCGCAGGGGCCCGAGCAGATGCACCAGGTCGGCGGCCGGCACGGTGTCGGGGGATGCCCATACGGCGTTGGGGGCCCCGGGAATGTCGGTCGGCGGCTGGACGATCCGAGCAGGCGGGCACGCGCCCGTGGTCAGGGGACCCTTGTCATACGTGGGGAAGTACCCCGAGGCGGATCGCCCGAAATTCGTCGGGTTGCGCTTCCACGCCATGAACCCGGACCCGTTGCCGAAGCAGGCGCCCGGATCCATCGCGTAATGGCCGATCCCGTAGATGATTCCGGTGCTCGGGCCCATCCTCAGCACCTGGTCCGCGGGGATACGGGCCCCGAAATACGCGCCGCTGGCATCGATCTCGATCAGCTCGATCGCATCGTTGAACAGCTGCGCTGTGGCCTCGGCCGTCTCCGTCGTCCACGTCGAGGTGCCGCCGGGGCGAGACGCATAGGCCGCCGCGGCATTCACGGAGAAGACATTCTTCGCGAACTCACCGAGCCAGAACTCGCCCGCCGAATCGACGGCCGCCTGCGTGGGCCCTGCCGTCAGCGCGGGGTACTTGCTCGCCACCGCGCGCTGGGCGAACTGCAGCAGGCCATCCCTCGGCCCGACCCCGGGTGCAGTGCTGGTGCACGCAGCGGTGGGATACCGGGGCGTGGATCCGTCCATGACCGCCGCGGGCGGCAGCGCGCCCACCAGGGCGGCCCAGTTCGGGCAGCCGCTGTTGGTCTCGTGGCGCTTGACCAGGGCGTTCTTCAGCGCCTGGGTGACGTTCGGGGTCAGGTCCCTGCCCTCGGCGCGCAACGCCGCGGCCGCGAGGGTGGCGTTGATGACGTCCTGCACCGCGTTGCCCTCTCCCACGTAGCTGAGGGCGGCCACCTGCTGGCCGAGGGCCGCCACCAGGCCCTCCACCGCCGACAGCGACTGCTGCGTGGTGGTCATCTGGGTGGCGAGGTTGCTGATGCCCCTCTCGATATCGCCGAGCTGCTTCTTCTCGGCGTCGCTCAGCACCGGGGCGGTTGACGTGCCCGAATTGCACAACTCGGCGATGCCCAGGGCGCAGTAGGCCTTCTTGGCCCCCAGCTCGATGAGCGGCTTCATCAACGTGATGGCCACGGACGCGGCCTGGCCCGCGGCCTGCTCGCGACGCAGGCCCGCGGCGGCAGGCGACCGCGGCGGGGCTCCCCGGAGCGGGAGCTCATCAGCCGGGCGGGGGTCCGCGTAGGAGGGCACAGCATTCCCTGCGCCGATTCGGCCGGCAGCCCACTGCGCGTAGTCCTCCACCCCGCCGCGCTTGCGGGCGGCGTCGATGAAGTCCTCGCCCGAGAACCGCAGCCGCGAGAACCTGGCCGACTCCGCCACGTCGGTGCCCTTCGGCAGCCTCAGGCGGCGCGCCACCGCGCGCTCGGCGGCGGCGACCGATGCGCGGGGGCGCTCATCGAGGTACTCGGCCAGCACGGTGCTGCCCGGGTTCACGTTGACCGCGATCTCCTTGGCCAGAACACCCCGCTGCGCCGTGGCGGACATCACGTCAGCAGCGGTCAGGCGGCCGACGGCCTGCGAGCGGCCGCCGGTGGCGGTGATGGTGATGCGCTGCGTCGAGGCCCCGGGCCGCAGGCGGACGACCGCATACCCCAGGTCCCCGGTGGTCGTCGCGCTCGACATGATCGTGCCCGTGCGGTCGTCGCGGGCCACCACGGTGGCGCCCCGCACCGGGTCGTTCGCGCCAGCCGTGACGTTCACCACGACATCGGATACCGGGCCGCGCCCAATGATGCCGGCGGCAGCTCCCGAGGGCATCGCGATCGCGATCGACAGCGCGCAGGTCGCGAGGGCGGCTGCCGTAAGGGTTCTGAGGGTGCGGGGCATTATCGGGGCACCACTAGCCCCTCCGGCGCGGAGCAGCGGGCACCGGACCCCCTGGGGACAA
The DNA here is from genome assembly GCA_017853415.1 of Thermoleophilia bacterium. Lineage (GTDB taxonomy): Bacteria > Actinomycetota > Thermoleophilia > Miltoncostaeales > Miltoncostaeaceae > SYFI01. The sequence goes on from JAFMJQ010000082.1 coordinate 5,568, forward strand.
CCCCGGGACAAACGCACCCACGGCATTGCTGGTGTAGAGCGGACCGACGACGAAGTCGCCCGCCACGCCATTGTTCAGCGTCCAGTGCGGATTCTGGTCGCCAATGCCCAACTCCCGGAATCGCTGGAGTCGATTGGCAGCAGGCCTCATCGACCGCAGTGAATTGTTTCCTCCACAGAAACATGGTTCGAAGTACGTCGTCATGAACCCGATGAGCTCCTGCAGCCGTGCTGGGCGCGTCACGGGACGGGGGGGGATCCCCACGTACGGTTGTTCACACGGCATGGGGAGGTCTCCATTTGGCCGGCGCTCACGGCCCTCACCGATGGCCGCACCTTCGTAATACCCGAAGGGCACTGAGAAGCGGAAGCCAGAAATCGGGGAACGCAACGTCACCCTGAGTCCTGGGGAGCAGTACAACCCGTTAGGCCGTGGGTTCCACGTGGCGTTCAGCGAGCCCGCGTGCTGGGAATAGTTCACCGAGCCCGCCGGCAGGGGCTGCCAGCCCCAATTCGGGCAGTACCCACCCATCGAGCGGTGGTTGAGTACACGGAGGCTCGAGGTCACTCTGAGAGGTGGCGCATTGCCCCCCGGTTGCGTGGCCACCTGCCCCTGGGGGTTCGCCGAGACGCAATTCCAACCAGACAGCTGAGGTGCATTCGGGGTGAGATCAACGACCGGGCACTGCATGCCGACGGCCGTCACGAGTTCGCTCACGACATCGGCAATGCCACCATCCGGGGCGCGTGTTCGCCGTGGAATCACCTGGCTCGTGCCGATCTCCCACGGTCGACATTGGTCATGGCCGACCGAGACCTGGAGGTTGGGCAACACCCCGCGGTGTCGCGCAGCGAAAGCCCACTCCAGGTTGATCTGGTCAGGCAGATTCGCTGACCCGGCTGACCGTGCCACGCAGATGTCCCCCCCAGCTTGAAACTGGAGGCCTTGAGCGTTTCGACTGCGGATGACGGCCTGTACCTGACACAGAGCCGCAGCCCGGAGCAGACCCCTGATGTTCCTCATGGCGCCTTCCGAAGGACTCGCCGCCGGCTGCCAGCCCGGCGCAGCGGGGGTGCCGGGAGCAGGTGGCGGTGGCTGCATGAGCTGGGCCTGGGTGCACGCTACCCAGCCGGGGATCGCCGGGAAGGAACGGGCACGGTTGTAGAAGCTAAAGGCTTCCTGGAAATCGCTACCACTCGGCAAGTACAGGGACGTGCTGAACGGATTGCCTCTCCATGGCCCGGTTTGGCTGGTACGGCCCTGCGAGAAGCGGTGGAGCACCGGACGGAGGGTGCCTCCCCTGCAGTTCCCGGGATCCCTGTAGGAACCGATGCCGTAGATCACGCTGCCATCTGCCGGGGCAACCGCGAGAACCTGGTTGGTGGGAATGCGCGCGCCGAAATAGGTGCCGGTTGCGTCGACGTCGATCGCGCGGATGACATCCCTGAGCATCGCGCCGGTGGCCGCGGCGGTGGCCGCATCCCGGGTGGAGGTTCCCTCCCGAATCGCGAAGGTCGACGACGCGTTCACCGAGAAGACGTTTCGCGCGAGCTCGCCGAGCCAGTACTCACCCGCCGCGTCCACCCTGCCCTGGGTCTGGCCGGCGGCCACGGCCACCAACCTCGCCGCCGTGGCGCGCTGGGCAAACTGCATCAGCCCCCCTGACGGCACTCCAAATCCCTCGCGCGTGCAGGCGGCGTTGGGATGACGGGACACCACAGCACCAGGCAGCTGACCGATGAGCGCCTGGAAGTTCGGGCATCCATTGTTGATTCCCTGGCGGCGCCTGAGGGCGTTCTCCAGTACCCGCCGGTTCGAATCGGGCAGCGCCATTCCCTGGGCTCGCAGACCGGCGGCCGTGGCAGTGGCCCTGAGGACGTCGTCGACGGCATTCATCTCGGCCTGGTAGTTGAGCGCCTGCACCTGGCCGCTCAAGGCGATCAAACCCGTCTCGAGGCGGTTGAGGTCCGTGCGGACGGTCGTCAGCTGGACCTGAAGGTTGCTGATGCCCTGCTCGATGCGGTTGAACTGCGCCAGGACCTCAGGAGGCAGTCGCACCGGCGGAGGCGTTTGGTTGGGGCACAGTGCGGCAATGCCGATCTCGCAGAACAGCAGCCTCCCGCCCAACTCGGCCAGCGGCGCGAGCGCGCTGGACGCCAGCGAGCCGACGATGTTCTCCTGCTTGAGAGGGGCCCCCTTCCTCAGCGGCAGGTCATCGGACGGACCCGGGGCCGCATACTTGGGCAACGCGGCACCGGCAGCAATCCGCGACGCAGCCCATCTCGCGTAGGCATCGATGCCCCCGCGATCCTCGGCCTCCTTCGCGAAGGCCTCGCCTGAGAACTTCACGCGCGAGTAGCGGCCGGCCTCATCAAGGGGGATGTCCGGGGTCAGGCCGAGGCGCCGGGCGACGGTCTTCTCGGAGTCCGCGAGGGTGGCGCCAGGACGAATATCGAGGTAGGCGGCCTGGATGGTGGTTGCCGGGTTGACGTTCACCTCGATCGCCGCTGCGGCGGCAGAGCGCTGCACGGTGGCCTGCAGGGCGTCGTCGGTGCGCGACAGCTTCCCGACAGATCCCGAGGTGCCGCCGGTGGCGGTGATGGTGATGCGGCGGTCTGACTGCATCGGCAGCATGCGGAGAACCGCGTAGCCCAGGCGGCCGGTGGTGGTGGTCCTCGACACCACGCGGCCGGTGCGGTCGTCGCGGGCCACCACGGTGGCGCCCCGCACCGGGTCGTTCGCGCCAGCCGTGACGTTCACCACGACATC
>JAFMJQ010000083.1 GCA_017853415.1 Thermoleophilia bacterium
CTATTCGGGCGGCAGCTCGAGCCGGCGCTCGCCGGCCCAGGCGGCGGCCTGCGAGCGCCGCTGGAAGCCCAGCTTGCGCAGCAGCTGCGACACGTGGTTGCGCACGGTCTTCTCGGAGAGGTGCAGCACCTCGCCGATGGCGCGGTTGGTGTAGCCCTCGGCGATGAGGGCCAGCATGCGGCGCTCGCGGTCGGTGAGGCCGGCGAGCTCGGCCTCGGCCTGCTTGGCCGAGAGCTCGCGGAACTGGCTGAGCAGGGCGCCGGTCGCGCGCGGGTCGAGCGTCGACGCACCGGACGCGGCGTCGCGGATGGCCTGGGTGAGGCGCTCGGCGTCGGCCTGCTTGAGCAGGTAGCCCGATGCCCCGGCCATCACCGAGCCCACGATGGCCTCCTCGTCGGAGTACGAGGTGAGCATGACCACGCGGATGTCGTCGTTCTCCTGCTTGATGCGGCGGCAGGCATCCACGCCGCTGCCATCGGGCAGGCGGATGTCCATGAGCACCACGTCGGGCGTGAGCTGGGCGGCCATCTGCACCGACTCGGCCACCGACCCGGCCTCCCCCACCACCCGGAAGCCCCCGGTGTGCGAGAGCAGCGACCTCAGGCCGAGGCGCACCACGTGGTGGTCGTCGACGATCAGTACGCGAATCGGATCGGTGGAGCTTGGCGTCATCGGGTGACCACCTCGTCTGGGATCCCCGGCGTCGTCGCCGGCATCTCGGTTGCCTCTACATCGTCCAGCGGAACGGCCAGCACGACACGCGTGCCACCGGCGGGGTTGGGCTCGACGACCAGGCGGCCCCCGAGCCAGCGCCCTCGCTCACGCATGTTACGGACACCGTTGCCATGTCCGGGCTCCGAGCGGTCGGTTCCGTCGGCGGGCAGCCCGCGGCCGGTGTCGGCGATCACGAGGTTGATCTCGTCCGGGTGGAACGCCAGGGTCACGTCCACGGTGCACGGGCCCGCGTGCCGTGCCACGTTGGCCAGGGCCTCACGCGCCACGTGGCGCAGGTGCTGGCCGGCGTCGTCGGGCAGCGGCCCGCAGGTCTCGATGCCGGTCACGTGGTAGCTCACCTCGAACTGCGTGTCCCCGGCGAACTCGGTGACGATGCGGTCGAGGTCGGACGCGATGCCCGCGGGCCCGCCATCAGGTGCCTGCAGCCCGCGGATGTACCCGCGCAGGCCGTCGATGGTGGCGTTGAGGCTGCTCACCACCCGGCGCACCTCATCGCGCGCCTCGCCGTCGGAGGTGTTGAGCGCGATGGCCTCGAGGTGCAGCCCCGATGCGTAGATCGACTGGATCGTGCCGTCGTGCAGGTCGCGGCCGAACCTGGCGCGCTCCTCGGCCACAAGGCGCGCGCGATCGAGCGTCTCCACGCGCTGGGCGGCCTCCACCTCGAAGATGTCCAGCAACTTGATGAACGCGAGCAGCAGCACCAGGGCCACGGCGGTGCGCACCACCTCGAGCGGGAATCCCGTGGCGTCGAACCATGCGGCCTCGTTCGCGATGCCACCGGGCGCCCACGGGGCGGGCTCGATGATGAAGCCACCGACCACCGCATAGGCGAGGAACGCCCACGATGCCACCGCGGCGTACGACCGGATGCCGGTCATCCCCTCGCTGGTGAGCTCCTCGCGCTGCACCCACATGCCGTACGCCGACAGCAGCGCGCCGGGGATCACGAACAGGTAGCGCGACAGGGCGGCCGTGGTGGATTCCCACTCGAGCACGCCCCAGCCCTCCTCTCCGGCGAGCAGCGTGGACAGCACCAGGATGCCGCCCCATGCGACCACCGAGATTGCGGTGAGCGGGGCCAGGTGACGCCGCGTCCATGGCACCAGCCGCAGGCCGAACTGCAGCAGGAACACCACCGCGACGGTCTGCATTACCGCCCGGATGACCACCAGCGCCTCGATGACCTCCGGCGCGAGGTAGGTGGCCTGGATGGGGATGAACACGTATCCCCACACGACGAGCGCCGACAGGAAGGCGAACGACGCGAGCCAGATGAGCGAGGAGGTCAGCGCAAGGCGCGTGGCGCGCCGGCGCTGGAGCCAGAGCGCGAATCCGAGCGCGAACAGCACCACCCCGTGCACGAACACGAGGAGCGTGTCGTTCTGCTCGAAGAATGTCTCCATGCGATGGCCTTCTTCCCGTGAGGGCTGGCCACTCTAGTGCGTCAGGACCCTGCGAGCTCCTCGAGGTGCGCGCGCATCTCGGCGAGCGACTCGGCCTGGGCGGCCGCCACGATCTCCGGCTCCTCCAGCAGCGCGCGGCGCTCCATGGGGTTCAGGCGATTCGTGACGTAGGGGTCCTCGATGACATCGGAGAGCGACCGGCCCTGCGAGAGCTGCCCGGTGACGTACTCGATGAGGCGCTTGTGGGCGGCGCTCTCGTCGGTGATCAGGCTGGCGATGGTCTCCTTGATGCTCATGCGAGGGCCTCCTGGGCCTGGGCCGACGCCACCGGGCTCATCGCGCGCAGGCGGCGGATCCGCTCATCCATGGGCGGGTGAGTGGAGAAGAGCTTGGTGATGCCGGCGCCGTGGAACGACGCGAACGGGTTGACGATATACATCTGCGCCGTCGCGGGGTTCGGGTCCATCGGGATTCGCTCCGCACCCATCTGCAGCTTCTCGAGCGCGCTGGCCAGGGGCTCGGTCTCGCCCATGAGCTCGGCGCCGGTGCGGTCGGCCTCGTACTCGCGGCCGCGCGAGATGGCCATCTGGATCATCACCGCGGCGATCGGGGCGATGATCATGGCGGCGAGCGCGGCCCAGCCGCTGACCCCGCCCTCGTCGTCACCCCCGCCGAAGATCAGCGAGAACTGCAGCCAGTTGGCGATCGCGGCGATCGCACCGGCGGCCATGGCGGCCACGCTCGCGATGAGGATGTCGCGGTTCTTGATGTGCGCCATCTCGTGGGCGATGACGCCCTCGAGCTCGCGCGGGCTGAGCGCGTGCTGGATGCCCTGGGTCACCGCGATGGCCGCGTGCTTGGGGTTGCGGCCACAGGCGAAGGCGTTGGGCTGAGGATCGGGCGTGACGTACACCCCCGGCTTCGGGCAGCCCGCGCGCGCCGCAAGGCGATCGACCATCGCGTGCAGCTCGGGGGCCTCCTCGGGGGACACCTCCACGGCGCGCGACATCTTGATGGCCATCTTCCCGCTTCCCCAGTACATGGCGAAGTTGAAGACGACGGCGATCACGACCATCACGATCAGGCCGGTCGATCCGCCGATGAGGCCGCCGAGCAGCACGAGCACGCCCGTGAGCGCGGCCATGAGCAGGGCGGTCTTGAAGTAGTTCCAGCCGGTGGTGGCGCCGGAGCCCATCTGTCCTCCCGATATCGGTGACACGCGGGGGAAACCCCGATCGCGTGTCAGTATAAGAGCGTTGATGACGCGATCCCGGCGAGCGGCCATTGTGCATCGGTTAAGGGTTGTGGCCCTCGTGGCGGCCCTGGCCTGCGTGCCCCTGCTCGCCGGTTGCGCGGGTGGCGGAGTGGCCGCCCAGGACAGCGTGGAGGCCGACCCGGCCTTCGTCGTGCGCGTGCTCCCCACCCGCCCGGGGCTCGACATCGCGGGCCCCGGGGTGTCCACGGGATCCGGCGAGTTCGACCGCGCCACGCTCGGCCAGTCGATTCCCGGGCTCGCCAAGGGGGCGAAGGACGGCGGGCTGCGCTCGGCCGCCACGCGCACCTGGACCGGGCCGAACGGCGCGCGCCTGGTGGCGGTCGCGAGCCTGTGGGATGACAGCGAGCCCGCGCGGGCCATCGGCGGGCAGGTGGCCAGGGCCGCCGTGCCCGACGGCACGCCCTGGACCCCCACCCAGTACGGCGGCTCGCAGGGTTATCGGTCCGACGATGCCCGGTCGCTGAACGTGGTGGTGGGCAAGGTCTCGCTGCTGGTGATCGCCGAGGGCCCGGTGGACGACGAGGCGGTGCTGCGCACGATCGACCTCATGCGCAAGGCGTCCACCAACGAGGATCTCGAGGGGCCCGCCGGTGGGTAGGGAGCTGCAGCGCACCTACCGCGGCCGCGCCTGGCGGGAGGAGGACCCCGACGACAAGCGCGGGCTGCACGAGGTGGGCAAGACCGAGAAGGCCGTGCTCATCGCGTCGCTCAACTGCTCGCCCGTGGAGGAGGACGACCGCATCGCCGAGATGGCCGACCTGCTCGACACCGCGGGCGCCCTGGTGGTGCATCGCGTGGTGCAGCACCGCGACCGCCCCGACCCGCGCCTCTACCTGGGCAAGGGGCGGCTCGAGGAGCTCAGCGAGTGGGTGAAGGACCACAAGCCCGACGTGGTCGCGTGCGAGGGCGACCTCAGCGCGGGGCAGCAGCGCCACCTCGAGGACAAGCTCAAGACACGCGTGGTGGACCGCACCGGGGTGATCCTCGACATCTTCGCCCTGCACGCCCGGTCGGCCGAGGGCAAGCTGCAGGTGGAGCTCGCGCAAATGGAGTACTCGTACTCGCGCCAGGAGGGCCTGTGGCAGCACCTCGAGCGCCTCGGCGGCGGCGTGGGCACGCGCGGCCCCGGTGAGAGCCAGCTCGAATCCGACCGGCGGATGATCCGCACGCGCATGGGCGTGCTGCGCAAGCGCATCGCCGAGGTGGCGAAGAGCCGCGACACCATGCGCGAGGAACGCCTGGCGTCGGCGGTCACGCGCGTGGCGCTGGCCGGCTACACCAACGCCGGCAAGTCGAGCCTGATGAACGCGCTCACCGGCGCCGAGGTGGACGTCAACGACGCCCTATTCGAGACCCTCGACGCCACCACCCGCGCGTTCGAGAAGGACGGCATGAAGGTGCTGGTGTCCGACACCGTCGGGTTCATCCGGCATCTGCCCCACCAGCTCGTCGAGTCGTTCCGCTCGACCCTCGACGAGGTGCGCGATGCCCACCTGATCGTGCACGTGGCCGACGCGTCCGAGGACGACGAGGGCAGGGCCGCGCGTGCCGCCGCGGTGGAGGATGTGCTCGACGAGATCGGCGCGCACGAGGTGCCCCGCCTGCTCGTGCTGAACAAGGCCGACCTCCTCGATGACGACGAGCGCGACGCGCTCGCGCGCCGGTACCCGCAGGCCGTGATGACCTCGGCCATCACCGGCGAGGGGCTCGACGACCTGCGCGACCGCCTCATGACCACGGCCCGCGCGCGGTGGGACCGCGTGGAACTCGAGGTTCCGTATTCACGCGGCGATGTCATCTCGGCCGTCTACGCCCACGGCCGCGACGTCACGCAGGATGCCGGAGCCGAGGGCACGGTCATGCGCGCGCTCATGCCGCCGGTGGAGGCCGCCCGGGTCAGGGCCCTCCTCGGCCGCGACCGCTGAGGGTCGCCCCGTCGGCTAGTTGCGGATGAACACCGGCGTGCCGATCTCCACGCGCGGGTAGAGGTTCTCGACGTCCGCGATGTACATGCGGATGCAGCCGTGCGAGGCCATCGATCCGATGGACGACGAGTTGGGCGTGCCATGCATGCCGATGCCCGGAGCCGAGGTGCCGATCCACCGGGTGCCCAGCGGGTTGCCGGGGCCGGGCGGCACGGGACCGAGGCCGGCGGCCCACTGCGAGTCGGGCGGGAACCACGTGGGGTTCATCTGCTTCTGGATCACCGTGTAGTTGCCGGTGGGCGTCGGGTACGCCGGCTGCCCAACGGCGACGGGATACGTGCGAATGCGCTTCATCACCGAGCCGCCGGGCTTGGTGGTGCCGCGGTAGAGCCGCAGCTTGAAGGCGCTCTTGTCGATCACGACGACCGGGCCCACCGAGGTGACGGTGGGGCGCACCCTCTTGGTGACGAGTGCGTACGGCGTGGCCGGGCGAGGCGCCGTGAACGCCGGGGTGAGCAGCGCCGCGGACTTCGGCACGTCGATCTCGGTGCCGGGCCTCGCGCGGCGGATGGTCGGCTGCAGCCCGCGCATCGACACCGCGGCGTCCTTGCCGTCCACCTCGTACTGGGTGGCGCGCCAGGTGAGCACCTCGCGCAGCTTCTTCTGGTTGATCGACTGCGCCACCGGCACGTCCACCACCTGGCCGGGTGCCGGGACCTGCTGGTAGGCCTGCAGGATCGCCGCGTCGACATCGGCCTTGTAGCCCACCGCGTCGGGGTCGATGGTGAACGCCTTGCCCTCGAAGGTGGCGGGCATCGGTGCGCGGCGGGGGTTCACCAGCTGGTCGTACACCCGCTGGCGGGCGTCCGCGCCCGCGAGGCCCGACACGTCGACGCCGCCCACCAGCACGCCCTGCGCGATGGGCGTGGTGGGCAGGGCCACCATGGGGGCGGCGGGTGCCTGGGCCAGGGCGGCGACCGGAAGCGCGCCGACCATGGTGACGGCGAGGGCGGTGCGGACGAGCAGGCGGGGTGCGGGCACGGGGACTCCGGTCGGGAACTCAGGGCGCCGGGCATGGTAGCGGCGCCCCCGGTGTGCACCGGAGCGCCGGGTTCGACGAGGACGCCGGTAACGGTTGGACGGAAGGCAGGATGTCGTCGCCCGTTCGGCGTATTGTCCCTTTACCTCTCGTGAACGCCGACGCCACACACATCGAGGCCACGATCGGGGATGACCCCGGTGAGATCGCCCCTGTGCGCGAGGCCGTGCACGACCTGGCCGAGAGGGCCGGCTACGGCGAGCGCGCGCACGACCTCGCCCTCGCGGTGGACGAGCTCATCGCCAACGCGCAGGAGCACGGCGCCGCGCCCATCCATGTGGTGGCACAGGCCGACGGGGACAGCGGCGTGCACGTGGAGGTGTGCGACGCCGGCAGCGGCTTCGACTGGGGAGAGGCCGTGCGCGAGCACCCCCCGCGTCCCGACTCCCGCCGCGGCCGCGGCCTGTGGATCGTGCGCCAGCTGGTGGACCGGGTCACCGTGGAGCGCGACGACGACCACGCCACGCGCATCCGGGTCGACCTGGAGCAGGCCGCCTAGCCACCTCGCGCCGCGGGGCCTCACGGTGAGGTGCCGCGGCACTGCGGGAGCAGCCGCTAGGCCGCGTCGGCCCGGGCGTCGGCGGCGAGGCCGCCCACCCGGATGACGTCACGCATCGAGAGGATGCCCACGAGTTCGGGCCCCTCGAACACCAGCACGTGGCGGATTCCGTGGCGCACCATCTGGTCGGCCGCGGTCTGCAGCGGCCACTCGGGGGCCGCCGTGATGAGCGATCCCGTCATGTGGTCGCCCACCACCTCGACGTCCATGTCCATGCCCGCGGCCAGGGCCTTCAGCAGGTCGCGCTCGGTGATGACGCAGGGGCCGGGCAGGTCGTGGTCCATCACCACCGCGGCACCGGTCCTGTGCTGCACCATCTTCTCGGACGCCTGGCGCAGCGTGTGCGTCGGTCCGACCATCGCATTCAGCGCGCTCATGGCGTCTCTCACCTGCTTCATGTGCGGATAGTGTCAAGCGGCCGTAGCCGCGTCAACCGGCGCTTCCGCGCCGGGGCGCTACACTCCCGCGCTGTTCATGGGATGACCTTGGAGGGTTGATGCTCTACGGAAGCCGGCTGGATGACGCTCTCGAGCACGTCGACGGCAGCCGCTACGCGCTGGTGCACGCCGTGTCGAAGCGCGCGCGCCAGATCACGCTCTGGCTCACGGCCGACCCCGCGGAGCTGCGCTCCGAGGATGCCCCGCCCCCCGCTCCGGGCGAGCTCTCGTCGCGCGATCCGGTCGCCCTTGCCGAGGCGGAGATCCTCGCCGGCGAGGTGGCCGTGCACTGGAACCCGGACGGCAGCCCCGAGGAGCGCGAGCTTCCCGACACCACGGTGTTCGAGGCCGACCCCCTCCTGCTCGAGCTGGAGGACGAAGAGGTCATGGAGGCCGAGGACGACGCCGCCGAGGGCGTGGCCACCACCCTGGTCGAGGCGCTCGAGGCCGTGGCATCGGGTGAGGCCGACACCGTGGAGGAGACCGCCGACGCCAGCATCGTCGACGCCGAGACCGCCGACGCGGTGGAGGACGTTGACGCCCTGCTGGACGGCGACAGCGACATCGATGCCGACGTCGACGCCGAGATCGCCGACGAGGAGTGATCGTCCCGGCCCGCTGACGGGCCGGTGACACCCCTCGGCATCGCGGACCTCGCGCGCGGCCCGGACGAGGCCGCGCGCGCGCTCCCGGCGTGGGACCGGGGCGACCGCGATGAGGCCGTGCGCGAGGCGCTCGGCCTGTCGAAGAAGCACCTGCACGATCGCGCGTACGCGGCGTGGGTGTTCGCGGGCGAGACACCCGACGGATGCCCCGCGTGGATCCTTCC
>JAFMJQ010000009.1 GCA_017853415.1 Thermoleophilia bacterium
TGGACGCCTGGGCCTGTCCGGGCGCGCCGAGGGCGACCCCGGCGGAGACGGCGATGGCCGCGCCGGATGCCGCCGCGGCGAGGATGATGCGAAGGGAGTGACTGCCCACGATCCCACTATGGCGGACGGCCGGCGAATTGCCCGCTCAGCGCGGGAATCGCACACAATCTCCTTACAAGGCGTTCCGGTGGCACAGCCACCGGCCTGCCCCGTCCGGCATCAGCGGTGGCGGGTCAGCCCCGGGCGACCGGCGCCGGGGTGGGATCGGCCGGCCGGGGATCCACCTCATCTCGGGTGGCCTGCCCGAGCACGGCCCACGAGATGCGCGCCAGGTGCGCGGCCCCGGAGAGACCCGAGTGCATTGAGCGACCGCGTGAGGCCCGCATGCTCACGGGTATCTCGGCGATACGAAAACCCGCCCTGTGCAGGTGAATCAGAAGGCTCGTCTCGGTGAGGCCCGACGGAAAGCCATCCTCGGCGAGTCGCGCTGCGAGGGCCGGTTGCATCGCGCGCAGCCCGGATGTGGGGTCGCTCAGGCGCAGCCCGCCGACTTCGCGCGCCATCCAGCGGCAGGCCGCCATGCCCGCCCGGCGCAGCGGGGGGATTCGGTATCCGGGCGACGACCCCAGGAAGCGCGAGCCGAGCACGATGTCGGCATTCGCGGCGGCCTCTGCGAGGCGCGGCAGGTCGCGTGCCCGGTGCTGGCCGTCGCCGTCCATCTGCAGCACCAGGTCGACGCGCCCATCGAGCGCCTCCCCGTAGCCGGCGCGAAGGGCGCCGGCGTAGCCGGCGTGGGACCGCAGCCGCAGGACGTCGGCTCCCGCGGCGTGGGCCAGCGACGCGGTGCGGTCGCGCGAGGCGTCATCCACCACGATCACCCGGGCGTCCGGCAGCGCGGCCCGCGCTCCGTGCACCACCTCGCTGATCGCGATGCACTCGTCGCGTGCCGGGATGACGATGGCGGTCCTCATCGGGCCGCACGATACGCGACCGGTCAGGGCGTCCACCGCCAGATGGTGGCGCGGCCCACGCGGGCCACGGGCTGGAGGTCGGCGTCCTCGAGGGCCCGCGCGATGCGCGCCTCGGCGATAGCCCAGTTGGACGGCCAGCCGCTGGTGCGCCGCACGGGGCCCGTCACCACGTATGCGCCGCGGTAGTCGGAGGGATCGGGCAGGGGGGTGAGCTGCCGTGCCCGTGCCCGCGCGGCGTCATCGAGGAACGCCGGATCGACATCTCGGCGCACCTGCAGGCGATCGCCGGCCAGGTAGGCGTTGAGCTTTGCCCACCAGATGTAGTCGCGGGTGAGCACCGGCGCAGGGGGCAGGTCGCGCAGTGCGGACGCCACCGATGATGCGAGCACCACGTTGGTGCCCCGGTTGCCGGCCTCGATGCGCGGCTGCACCACGAGCACGGTGACGATGGCGATCGCGGGGATGAGCAGCACGCTCAGGCGTCCGTCGAGCGCGATGGCGATGAGCAGCGCCGCGGGCACGGTGAGCAGGGTGAGGAAGCGCACCGGCTTGTCGACGCTGAGCAGCGTGCCCACCTCGAGGTAGAGGAACCCCCATGCGAGCCACAGCGCCGGGAACACCGCCGCGCGGCGGTGCAGGGCGACGGCCACCGCGCCGGCCACGAGCACCAGCGGGAGGGCCAGGAACAGCGGTGCCCGGGGGTCGGCCACCTGTCCGACGAGCTGGGCGATGTAGGCCGTGGTGGCGCCCCATCCCTCGGCGGGCGACCGGAACGACCCGGCACCGGCGGTGGTGGTGAGGGGCCAGAGCGGGCGGCCGTCGGCGGCGAACACGATGACCAGCGCCAGGGGGATCGCCGCGAGCCCCGCGACGAGGGCCCATGCGCGGCGCCACGATGCCCGCAGTGCGGGCCAGGCGGCGACCACGATGACGGGGATCATCACCAGCGCCGTCTCGCGCGCCGACCATGCGGCGCCCATCGCCAGGCCCGCTCCGGCCAGCCACCAGGCCGCGCGGTTGGCGCCCGCCCCCGGGCCCGGGGCGGGCTGCGACGGGCCGCCGACCGGCTCGACCCCGCGCCCGTGCCGCGCCGCACGCAGCGCCGCCCAGGCGGCGAGTGCGATGAACAGGGGCATCACGGCGTCGGGCCGCAGGCGGGTGGCCCACAGCACCTCCACCGGCGCCACGGCCACGATGCCCGCCGCCACGAGGGCCGGGCGCCTGCCGGCGAGCTCGCGTCCCACGAGGAACGTGGCGAGGATGCACAGCACCGAGCAGGCGAACGGCCAGGCGACGGCGCGGTAGTCGTCGGCCCCGGCGATGCGGAACACCAGCGCCACCGGCCAGAGGAACGCCGCACGGGCCCCGAACCACTCGGCCTCGCCGTCGGGGAGCATGCCGTGGGCCAGGTTCTGCGCCACGGCCACATAGCGGGCGTCGTCCGACCCCAGGGCGAATTCGAGTCCCCCGAATGCCCACGCGCGGATGAGCGCCCCGAGTGCCATGAGCGCCGTCACTGCGAGCCCCGTGAGCAGCCGCGTGTCGCGGGCTGCCGCGCGGGCGCGGGTGGCCATGCGACCTGCCAGGGGCTCCCGCCGGGCCAGGGGGTCGGGCGCCCGCGTGCTCATCGCCGCCGCGAGAACGAGAGGTTGCCCAGCGAGGTGCGCGCATCGGCGAACTCCCTGGGTGCCAGCACACGCGCGAGCACCGCGAACGCCGCGCCGCCGACCACCGACACCACCGCAAGCCAGGCGAAGGCCCCCCAGAATGTTCCGGTGTTGGTGGGCATGAGGAAGGCCGGCACCAGCGCGATGGCCCCGGCCACGAGGCCCGCCGCCAGGATGCGCCCCTGCTGGCGCCCGAGGGTGCGCAGCGACAGTTGCGGAGTGCGGCGGCGCAGGAACCACAGGGTGATTGCGGTGTTCACGTACACGGCGATCGCGCTGGCCAGGGCGAGGCCCGCCTGCTCGAGCGGCCCGAGGAGCAGCAGGTCGAGCCCGATGGTGAGCACCACCGTGAAGATGGTGGCCACCATGATCTCGCGGGCGTGGTTGCCCGCCGAGAGCGTGCGATTGAGCAGGTAGCCGATGAAGTTGCCCCACACGGCGATGCCATAGAAGGCCAGCGGCGCCGATATCTCGGCCACGCATGCGGCGTCGCACTTGCCACGCCCGAACGCCACCTGGGCGATCTCGGTGGCCCCGATGAACATCAGGATCGACAGGGGGATCGACACCAGCGCGAGGATCCCCGCGGCGCGCCGGAAGGCGTCCACGCCCTCGTCCTTGCGGCCCTCGGCGACGTAGCGCGCGATGAGCGGGAAGAGCGGTGTGAGCAGGGGAAAAAGCAGGACGGTTCGCGGTGCGGAGCCCAGGGCGTTGGCGAACGACAGCGCGGCGTTCCGGCCCGCCTCGAGCGACGAGGCGAAGAGCTTGTCGGTGAAGGAGTTCACCTGCTGCAGCACCGACGCGGCGGCCACGGGGATCGCCAGCACCGCCACCGATCCCAGGCGCGGGTGCGAGAAGGCCACCCGCAGGCCGCCACCGGCCTTCGACTCGCGGATGAACTGCGGCAGCTGCAGCGCCACCTGCAGCACGGCCCCGAGGGTGACGCCCCATGCGGCCGCGGTGATTCCCAGCGTGCCGGCGCCGAGGATGACGCCCACGAGGATTCCCGCGTTGAAGGCCACGCCCACCGCGGCGGGGCCGGCGAAGCGCCCGTGCACCTGGAGGATCGCCGTGAAGAGCGCCGAGAACCCCTGCAGCATCAGAGCCGGCGCCATCACGCGCAGCAGCTCGGATGCGATGGCCGTGCGCTCCGGTCCCATGTCGAAGAACCACATGAAGAACTCGGGGAAGATCGCCACGAGGCCGGTGATCACGATGAGCGCCATGCCGATCCATCCGGCGATCGACCAGAGCAGGGCCCATGCGCTGGCCGCCCCGCGCTCCTCGCGCTCCTGCTGGAAGATGGGGATCATCAGCGTGGTGAGCACGTAGAGCAGCACCGCCGCCACGGTGTTGACCACGAACAGGGCGTTCACCAGCGCGTCGGTGTCGGCCGTGGCGCCGTACACGCCGGCCAGCACGATCTCGCGGATGAAGCCGAGGATCCGCGAGAGGATCCCGAAGAGCGCGACGACGGCAGCCGCGCGCGCGACCTGCCGGATGCTCATCCCGTCGGCTTCATCCCGTAGAGGGTGCGCACGCCGGTGAGCAGCAGCGTGCCGTCGATGCCCACGGCCGGCGTGTAGCGGCCGTCGGGGAAGGTGAACACCCGGTCGCCGGTGCGCGCGTCGAGCGCGAAGGTGCGGCCGTCACGCGGACGCCGCGCGATGGTGGAGAACCACACGAGGTCGCCGATCACCGTGGCCGATCCGGCGATGCGCTCACCGGCCTCGAAGGTCCAGCGCACCCCGCCGGTGACCGCGTCGAGCGCGTAGAGCTTCTTGTCGTAGGAGCCCACGTAGACGGTCTCGTCGCTCACGGCGGGACTGGAGTACGCCCAGTCGCCGACCACGCGCACCCAGGCCACCGAGCCGTCGCGCGAGTTGAGCGCGATGATGCGGCGGTTGACGTTGCTCGCGTAGATGCGCCCGTACGCCACCGCGGGATTGCCGTAGAAGGTGCCCGCGCCCGCGAGCAGGCGACCCGGGCTGGTGGTGCGCCAGCGGATGCGCCCGGTGCGTGCCGAGAACGCCGTGATGCGCCCGCCGTAGTCACCCACGATCACGTTTCGCCCCGACTGCGCGAGGCTCGACTTCACCTCGCCGCTGGCGCGCGCCGTCCAGATGAGCTTGCCGGTGCGCACGTCCATGCACAGCACGAGGCCTCCCAGGGTGCCCACGTATGCACGGTTGCCGATGACGAGCGGCGACGATTCGGTGGATGCCCCGACGTCGCGGCGCCAGGCGATCTGCGAGTCGTCCTGGTGCATCGCCTCGACGTAGCCGTTGATGGTGGTGTAGAGCACCAGCTCGCCGGCGATCGCCGGTGAGGCCGCCGACCGCCCGGTGAGCTTGCGCCACCACAGCACCCTGCCGGTCTGCACGTCGAGCGCATACGCGCGCCGCTTGTTGGTGCCGATGAACAGGCGCCCGTCGTTGACCACCGGCGGGAACTCCAGAAGCGATCCGAGGTCCTGCTTCCAGGCCGTGCGGTAGGGCGGCGGGAGGTCGAGGTTCGGGTTGGCCCGGGTGCGCTGGGCGTCGTATCCGTACTCGGGCCAGCGGTTGCTGCCGAGCGCGCCGGACGGGCGCTGCGACTGCTCGAAGCCCTCGGTCGTGCCGAGCTGGTCTCCGTCGTCCAGCCCGCCATTCACCACGACGAGCGCGCACAGCACCAGGGCGATGGCCAGCAGCACGCCCGAGATCGTCCAGGCGATGGCCCTCTCGTTGCGCGGGATGAGCCTCACGCGGGCGGCGCCCCGCTACGCGGGCTCGGGATCGCGGCGGATTCCGCCGCTGGTGGCCAGCGCGATGACGATGCCGACGAGGAACCCGATGATCGCGCCGAGGATCGTCGTGCGGGCCCGGTTGGTGGTGCTGCCCGACGACGCGGCGCCGGTGGCGAGGGTGACGATGGAGGGCGCCTCGATCTGCTGCACGCGCGCCAGCTGCAGCTCGGACGTGGTGAGCACCTCGCGCACGTCGTTGAGCTGGGTGAGCAGGTCGTTGCCCGGCTGGCGCCTGACGGCGGCCGTCAGCCGGATCTCCTCGGCCCGCAGCTGGCGCACCTGCTTCTCGAGGGTGGTGCTCACCGCCTCGTAGCCTCCGCTGGCCCCGGCGAGGGCCGCGTCGGCGTATGCGTTGGCCAGGCGTATGGCCGCGTCGCGCTCGGCCATGGTGGCCGTGATGGTGGCGATGGCCGGCTGGTTGGTGGTGACGGTTCCCGGCGCGCGCGGCACGGCGATGTCGGTGCGCGCGCGCACGGTGGACGGCGTGAGCCCGGTCTGCTTCGCCACGGCGGCCACCACGGCGTCGCCCTGCAGCATGGTGGCCGCCGTGAGCGGGTTGGTGCCGGGGGTCGAGGCCAGGTTGCCCATCATCGTGGTGGCCTGGCCCAGGTACACCTTCGACGATGCGGTGTAGGTGGTGTCCGCGGTGAAGGTGATGGCGAAGGCGATGATCGCCGCCAGCACGGTGGTTCCCACCACGATCCACTTGCCGCGCCAGATGGCGCGCCAGACATCCCCCACGGTGATCTCGCGCTCAGATGCCACCGCTCACCGCCTCCTCGCGCCCGTCCATGGCCGAAAGCCCATCCCCGTCGCGCACGAGGATGTGCTCCGACAGGAAGCGTGTCATCACCACGCCCGCCCTGTGTGTTCCGAGTTGGGGCGCGACGTCCTCCCCGGCGGCCATCGCGAGGATGAGGAAGGGATAGTCGCCCCCCGCGGCCAGCGGCAGCGGGAACCCGCCACCGAAGCGGGTGTTGATGTCGGTGATGCCGAGGATGCGGCCATCCTCGCGGAAGCACTGGATGGTGCAGGGGCCCACCAGGCCGACCCCCTCGATCACCGCCGCCGCGAGGTCCACCAGCTGCGGGTCGTCGAGCGTCTCGCCCTTGATCTGCTCGCCGCCCTTGCTCTGGTACATCGCGCGCGGGATGGCACCGATGGCCCTCCCGTCGAGCGACCCGAGGCAGTCGATGCTGAACTCGGTACCCGGAAGCGCCTGCTGCAGCACGCTGGCCACCGGGGTGCGCGCGAGGAAGAAGTCGAGCTCCTGGCGGTCGTCGCACCGGTGGATCCACCGCCCCGCGAACCCGATGCGCGGCTTGATCATCATCGGATACGGCAGGGCGTCGCGATCGGTGCCGTCCACCGGCCATGTGGGGGGCGAGGGCAGCCCGGCGGCCTCGAGCATCTCGTGGCACAGCCACTTGTCCTGGCAGGCGCCGGCCACCTCGGGCGTGGGCAGGAACACCCGCCCGCCGGCATCGCGCACCAGCGGGGCGGCCTCGGCGAGCACGACCGGGTCGAGGTCGGTGAGGGGGAGCACGGCTCCCACGTCATGCATGGCCACCACCTCGGCCACCGCCGCGCCGTACCCGGGGTCGTCGACCGCGGGCAGGTCCACCACCAGGTCGGCCGACATGAGCGATGGCGAGAGCGGGTCGAGGTCGCTCACGATCACGCGCCCGCCCTCGCCGCGCCGCGCGAGGGCGTCGCGGAACGCGCGGACGATGTCCACGCGCTGGCCGGCGCACGTGAGCAGCACCGACGGCCGGTCAGCCACCGGACGGCCCCGCCAGGTCGAACCCGCCCTGCTCCCCGCGGTACTGCCCCTCACCGCGCAGAACCACGCGCACGGTGTCGGCGATGATGCGCAGGTCGAGCCCCATCGACCAGTTGTCCACGTACTCGACGTCGAGGGCGATGCGCTCCGACCACGGGATGGCCGCACGGCCACGTACCTGCGCGAGCCCGGTGAGCCCCGGGCGGGCCAGCAGGCGGCGGCGCTGCACGGCGTCGTAGTGGGCGATCTGCGACGGCACGGTGGGTCGCGGTCCCACGATGCTCATGTCGCCGCGGATCACGTTGATGAGCTGCGGCAGCTCGTCGAGGGACAGCCGGCGCAGCACGCGGCCCGCCCTGGTGATGCGGTCGTCGTTCGCGGTCACCTTGAGGCCGGCGCCCTTGCCCTCGGCGCCATCCACCATCGATCGGAACTTCAGGCAGGTGAACGGGCGCCCGAAGGCCCCCGCGCGGCGCTGGCGGAACACCGCGGGTCCGGGTGAATCGATGCGCACCCACGCCGCCAAACCGGCCATCACGGGGGCCAGCACGATCGTGGCGGGGATCGCCACGGCGAGGTCGAAGGCGCGCTTGGCGGCGCCGCCCACCGGTGAGGTCTCCGGTGGCGCGCCGGCCTCGGTGTCGGGCACGGTGTCCTGCACGTCCGCCCCACGGTAGCGGAGAGGGCTGGCGCCCGGCGTCACCGCGCGCCCGCCGCGAGGTCGTCCACAAGGCCCACGAACCGTGCGGCGAGCGCCGCGCGGTCGTAGTGCTCGAGCGCGTAGGCGCGTCCGGCCTCGCCCCGCGCGCGGGCATCGGCGCGGTCGGCCGCGGCGCGGCGGATGGCATCTGCCATGGCCGAGGGGTCCTCGGGCGGCACGTTCCAGCCGCATGCGGCGAGGTCCACCAGCCGCGTGAGCTCCCCGGTGGGCGCGGCGGCGAGGATGGGCCGCGACGCCGCCAGGTAGTCGAACACCTTGTTGGGCAGCGCCCCCGCGAACAGCTCGCGGTCCTGGTACGGCAGCAGGCAGAGGTCGGCGCGGGCGAGGTACGCGGGCACCTGGCGCTTGGGCACGGGGTCGACGAAGGTGACGTTCGAAAGCCCCAGCGCCGCCGCCTGGTCGACCAGGGCCGGCTTGCGGTCGCCCCCGCCCACGAGCACCACCTGTATCGCGGGGTCGCCCTGCAGCAGCTCGGCGGCGCCGAGCACGGTCTCGAGCGACGAGTAGGTGCCGTGGGCTCCCACGAACATCGCGACGAAGGCATCGTGCGCCACGGGCAGCACCGCGGCCTGGGCCGGGTCGGGCACCACGTCGAGGTCGACCCCGTTGGTGATGAGGTTCACGCGCCCCGCGGGCACCACGCCCGATGCCACCACCCCATCGCGGATTCCCTCGGTGAGGGCGACGATGCGGTCGGCTCGCCGGTAGCAGTAGTGCTCCATGCGCCGCGCAGCGCCGATGACGCGCGGGTTGGTGACGAGCCCCATGGCCACGGCCGAGTCGGGCCAGAGGTCGCGCACCTCGAGCAGGAACCGCGAGCGCCGCGCGCCCGCCACGCCGGCGGCCGCCGCGGCCGCGGGCAGCGACGGCGACGACGCCACCACGACGTCGGGCCGGGGCAGGCGCAACTCGGCGATGAGCGACCACAGCGCGAAGGTGCCGTAGTTGGACAGGCGCGATCGCAGGTCGCGGCCGTAGCCGGGGGTGGAGTAGGTGCGCACCACGTCGAGGCCATCCTCCTCGGTGCGCACGATGCGCCGGCCCCGGTACTGCTCGGGGATGGTGCGCTCCTTGTGCTGCACGTAGGAGGTCACCACCGTCACCTCATGGCCCGCACGTGCCAGCGCCCGGCAGTGCTGCCAGTGGCGCACGCCGCCGGGCTGGTCGCCGCTCACGAAGTACTGCGACACGTAGAGCACCCGCGCCATCAGTCGAGCACCGCCGAGTAGAACGAGGTGAGGGCCCGTGCCTCGCGCTCGAAGGTGAGCCCGTCGAGGAACGCCCGCCGGCCCGCCTCGCCCATCTGCCGCGCGCGCTCGGGGTTCTCGAGCAGCTCGCGTATGGCCGCGGCGTGCGCGGCGGGGTCGTCGTGCGGCACCACGATGCCGCAGCCCGTGGAGCGCACGATGGCCGCCATGCGCGGGAGGTCGCTGGCCACCACCGGGCGGCCCATGGCCATGGCCTCCACCAGCTTGGTGGGCACGGCGCGGTCGTAGTTGCCGTGGCGGCGCAGGGGTATCCATGCCACCGACGCGCGCTCCAGAAGGCCCGGCACCTCGGAGTGGTCCACCACCCCGAGGTACTCCGCGCCCGCGGGCAGCTCTCCGGGGTCGCCGGGGCCCGCGAGCAGCAGGCGCGCCCCGGGCACGCCAACCTGGGGGAAGGCCTCGAGCATCAGCGGCAGTCCGCGCAGCGGCCCGAGGCCGCCCACGTAGAGCACGATGCCGCCCTCGGGGTCGCCGCCCTCGGCGAACTCCGATGCGAAGGGGCTGTTGGCCACGCTCACCGACCGGCATCCGGCCGCGGCGAAGCGCGCGGCGAGGTCCTCGTTGGCCGTGACCACCCCGCCCAGGCGACGCCCGGCGGCCTTCTCGGCGCCCGCGGCGATGGCCGCCACCGGGCGGCGCAGCGGGCCGGGGATCCACCTCTTGGTGCGCGCGGTCTCGCCCAGGTACTCGTGGGCGTCGTAGATGACGGGCCGTCCGGTGGTGCGCTGCAGCCACAGGGCCTGGGGCAGGAGCTCGGGGTCGTGCACGTGGTAGGCGTCGGCGTCCATCGTGCTGGCCCGCCGCACGAGTTCCCAGCCGGCGCGCGCGCGGCGCGACCGGGGCACGGGGTGCTCGAGGCCCAGCACCGACGAGTGCGCGCCCGCGGCGGCAAGCGCGCGGGCCTCCTTGTGGAAGATGCGCACGTCGCGCGGCCGGTGCACGGTGGTGAGGTGCACGATGCGCCTGCCGTCGAGCCTCGCGCCCGTGGCGGCCTCGGGCGGTGCGATGGGCCCGAGGGTGGCCCCGAGGTCCTGCAGGTCGTCGAGGAGGTCCTCCCACAGCCGGTCGTAGCCCGGTGCGCGCTCGTCGGCCAGGTAGGTGTTGTGCCACAGCAGGGCCGCGGCGCCCCCGGCGCGCCTCACGGCGCCCAGCACGCGCAGGGCCCGATCGCGGGCTTCGGCGGGGTCGAGGCCCAGGTGCGAGTGCAGGGTGGTGTCCATCACCGCGAGGGGCACGAGCATGATGCGGGCCTCGCGCTCCTCGCCCACGATCCACGGACGGAACGGACGGGCATACCCGGCGGCGAAGCCCGGGCGCTCGCTGAACCCCAGGCTGGCGTCGTAGTGCAGCCCCGCGGCCTCCACGCGCAGGGGGGTGTCGTGGTAGCGGAACCTCAGGTAGTGGAACCGCACGCCGCGCACGTCGCCCGCCTCGGCCCGCAGCACCGCCAGCTCGTCCTCCAGTGCCTCGAGCGACTCGGACGAGGCGAAGGCCCCGTGCAGCGCCACCTCTGACCCGGCGGCGTGCACGGCCGCCGCGAGGTTTCGTCGCTCGCGCTCGTAGGTGCGGCGGGGCGTGCCGTCGAGCCGGTGCTGGTTGCGGCCGATGAGGAACACCGTCGATCGCAGCCCGCGCCGCCAGGTGGTCTCGAGCAGGTCGGGGACGTTGTCCCAGGGGTCGTGCCCCGCGAGGTCGGGCAGCGCCCGGTGGCGTCGGCGCTTCACCGACCTGGCGATGCCGCGCGCGGTGCGCCGCCGGATGCGGTCGATGTCGTGGGTGAGGAACACCGTCCACGAATCGGGCGCCGGCAGCCCGAGCGCCTCGCGCAGGGCGGCCAGGTAGCCCTCCACGGCGGGGTCCTCGATGTCGAGGCCGGCGATGCGGGCGAACGCGCTGTGGTCGAACGGCAGCCGGCCGAAGCGGTCGCGCTCGGCCACGCGGTACTCATCCCAGCGGGCCAGCAGGTAGAAGGCGCTCGCGACGATGTCGCCGGCGACCGCACCCGCCCGGGTCGGCGGCGGGAAGAGCAGGGTGAGTCCACCGGCGCGGTGCACGGCCACGCCCGGGAAGGCCTCCTGGCCCTCGAAGAACTCCTGCGCCTCGACCTGCGCGGGGATCCACGCCCCCGACGACGGCGCCTCGGGCGCGTAGACGATGTCGGCCTCGGCGTCGGTGAACTCGGCCGTGCGCCCGAGGCCCTCGGCGAGGGTGCGGAGCACCCACTCGGCGCGCGGGCGGAAGGCCTCACGGCAGCCCTCGATGCGCATGCGCAGCGCGGTCACGATGCCCTCCGCCTGATCATGCGCCCCACCTGGCCCATGCCCGGACCGGGATCACCGGCCGAGAGCACGCCGTCCACCACGGGCGGGCGCAGGCTGGCCACGGCCGCGGCACGTCCCCATCGCCCGCGGCGCACCTCGCCCGCGCTCGCCGGCAGGTGCTTGGCCGAGAGCACCCAGCGGATGTCGCTGCGATGCCCCTCGGGCCAGGTGCTGGGCCGCCCCACGGCATCGAGGTACGCCGCGAGCGGGATGTTCACGCCCGCCGCGGTGGCCAGGGAGATCCACAGCCACGACCGCGGATTCACCTCGATCAGGTAGTCGCGGCCGTCGCGCGGGTCGCGCTTCACCTCCACCTGCGAGATGCCGTGGAAGCCGATCTCGTCGAGGAGGGCGTGGCATCGGCGCGCCAGGCCCGGGTCCCACCACGCCTCGGCCGCGCGGGCCGTGCCGAAGCCCGGGGGCCACTGGCGCAGCTTGCGGCCGGTGAACGACGCCAGCGGGCGTCCGTCGGCGGCGCGGTACGAGCCGAGCGTCCACAGGCGGTCGTCGCCGCCGGGGATCACCTCGCTCACCTGGGGGCGGTGCACCGCGGCGCGGTGCCATTGCGCCCGAAGCTCCTCGGCGTCGGCGGCCTCGAGCACCTGTCGCCCGAACGTGCGCTTGAAGCCGGCGGGGTCGACCCGCGGCTTGAGGATGACGGGGAAGCGCATCTCGGGGATGGCCGCGGCGAGGTCGGAGTCGTCGCCGGGCTCCACGGTGACGGGCACGGGGAACCCGATGCGCCGGGCCGCCGCATGCTGGGCGGACTTGTCGATGTAGGGAGCCAGGTGCGTCCACGGCGACCACGGCATGTCGAACCACTGCGACAGGCGCTGCTCATGCGGCCCCAGGGCCTCGATGGCCTCGTCGTGCGTGGGGAACAGCACGCCGCGCATGTGCAGCGACCGCCCGAGCACCTCGAGCTCGTCCACGAAGGCCGTGGGGTCGTCCACCGGGTCGGGCAGCACGACCTTGCGCGCATGCCGCGAGCGCAGGCCCATGGCACGGGGATCACGGTCGGTTGCCATCACGGGAACGCCCTCGGCGGCCAGTGACCGGATGATGCCGAGCGCGTTGGGGCCGGATGCCTGGAGCACCACGGCGACCGCGTCGCCGTGGCCGGTCATCGCCGCGTCACCGCCTCGTACACGGCCTCCATGCGCTCGGCGTTGGCCGCCCAGGTGTAGTCGGCCTCCGATCGGCGCAGGGCCTCGGCGCCCATGGCGGCCCGCAGGGGTGCGTCGCCCAGCACGCGGGCCAGGGCGTCGGCCAGCCCCTCGGCATCGCGGGGACGCACCAGGAGGCCCGTGGCCGGGTCGTCCACGATCTCCGGCGTGCCGTCCACCGCGGTGGCCACCACGGGCAGCCCGCAGGCCATGGCCTCGCACACCACGGTGGGCAGGCCCTCCGAGAGCGATGGCAGCACGAAGACATCGCCGGTGGACATGACCCAGCCCACGTCGTCGTGCGGCACCTTGCCGAGCCAGGTGATGCGGTCGGCGATGCCCAGCTCGGCGGCGCGCTGCTCGAGCGGCTCGCGCAATGCCCCGATTCCGGCCATCACCAGCCGCGGTGCGCCGCCCTCGCGCGCGGCGAGCAGGCCCATCGACTCGATCAGCGTGTCCACGCCCTTGCGCGGCACGAGCTTGCCGACGTACGACACCACCGGGCCGTCATCGGGAATGCCCAGGCGCCGGCGGGCCTCCCCGGCGTCGCGCGGCAGGAACACCGTGGCGTCGGCGCCGTTCGGCACCACCGTGATGGGCCGCCGCGGGCGGGCGATGGCATCGGCGGCGTCGCCGATGGCCCGGCTCACCGTGACCACGGCATCGAGCTCCTGGATGGCCTCGGCCACGCGCATGCGCGACTGGCGGCCCGCCGCGGGGATGTCCAGCACGTCGGCGCGGTGGGCGGTGCCGACCGCCGGCACGCCGAGCTCGCGCCCCATGCGCGCCGCCGCCCAGCCGTCGGGAACCATCATGTGGGCGTGGATGACGTCGAAGGGCCACTCGCGGTGGATGCGCCTGACGGTGCGGCGGATTCCCGCGAGGAAGGCATCGGCGTTGCGGTGCCCCAGCCGCGCCCCCGGCAGCGTGAGCTTGCGGGGGTAGTGCACGATGACGTCGTCCACGGTGTCCTCGGGCACCACGTCGCGGTAGGCCTTCCAGCGCCCGAGGCCCGGCGGTGCCCAGCCCTTGGGCGACACCACCCGCACGTCGTGCCCCCGGGCGATGAGCGCCTTCACCTGCTCGTGCACGAAGATGCCGCCGGTCGGGTTGACCGGGCTGGGATACATGTGGCTGATCATGAGGATCCTCACGGCGCCATCCCGTCGGGTCCCGCCCGCCGTGCGAGGACGATGGTGGTGAGGCAGAGCCCGAAGGTGATCCACATCGGGGCGAAGTGGATGGCCGTGGACGGCCCGAGGCTGCCCACCAGGAAGCCCAGCAGCGCCAGCGACCCGGCCAGGCCCATGTAGCGCAGCCACGGATCGTGGGTGCGGCGCGCGATGCGCAGGTTGCCCACCAGCATGATCACGTAGAGGGCCGCGTAGAGCAGCAGGCCGATCACCCCGGTGTCCACGAGCACCTCGAGCGTCCAGTTGTGCAGGTTGGCCACGCCCTCGTAGCCCTGCTGCTCGCGCACGGCCGCCTCGGCGTTGCCGGCGCCCACTCCCGCGCCACCGCTCTGCACGGCGAGGTCGACGCCGGTGCCGAGCAGCGACGACCGCACCGCGCCCGAGCCCGACCCGCTCTGCACCTGGGCCTGCAGCGTGCCGAAGTCGAGCTTGGCCACGGCCTGCTCGGGCAGCGGCACGATGCCTGCGCCGAAGAGCGACGGGATGATGAGCGCCAGCGCGATGGCCACCACCGTGACGGCGGCGATGAACGCCCGGCGCATGGCCGGCTCGGTGGCCATCACCACGAGCAGCCCGACCAGGATGATGCCCACGGCGATGAGGTTGGCCTTCGACCCGCTGAAGAGGATGAGGCCGATGGCCACCACCGATCCCGCCACGCCCAGCACGCGCAGCCGGATATCGCGCGAGATCACGGGCAGCACCACGAGGTAGGGCAGCGTGAGCGCGAGGTAGGTGGCGAAGTTGTTCTGGTTGCCGAAGAACGACGTGGCGGCGAAGGCGCCCACGCGCTCGGCCAGCGCGCTGGTGGGCAGCCGCACCCCGGTGGCGATCTCGGCGAACGCCACCAGCACCGAGAGCACGAACGTGATGCCCAGGGCGGCCAGGAACCACGTGAGGCGGCGCCTGGTGGACGCCGCCACGGGGATCGCCAGCATGAGGCCGCTCATCATGAAGAGGAAGATCGTCCAGCGCAGGGCGTCGGCCGACGAGATTGCCCAGAGCGTGGTGACCAGCGCCCAGCCCACCCAGGCAGCCGCGATGGCCACCGGCCAGCCGAGGCCATCGGGCACGGGGAGGCCGCGCCCCATGACGAGCCACACGCCGATGCCGATGATGATGAGGCCCGCCACGAAGCGGAACGCGAAGGCCTCCTGGGCGCCGGGCACGGCGAGGTTGGGGCCGATGATCGCGGCCACCATGGCCACCAGCACCGCCACGCGCCCGAGGGAGGGCAGGGTGGTGTTTCCCACCAGTACCGCCCCCACCAGCACCACGGCGAGGACCACCCCGGGGATGGGCGCGAAGACGGCGAGGGCGCCTGCGGCGGCCGCGGCGAGGAGCACGAGGATCCCGGCGCGCAGGCCGAGGCCCGCCGAGGCCCCGCTCGGCCGGGTGGCGGAACCAAGCGACATCTGGCCCCACGGTAGCAATCCCCCGCCATGACCCGTTTCACGCGGTCATCGGCGGGCGGCCGCCGCCAGCACCTCCAGCACGCGATCGGTCTCGACGTCGAGGGAGTGCGCCATCGCCGCATCGCGGCAGGTGGCGGGGTCGGGGGGCGAGGCGACCATGCGCGCGAGGCCCGCCGCGATGGCCGCGTCGTCACGCGGATCCACGATGACGCCCGCCACGCCGTCGGGAACGACCTCGCGCAGGCCGCCCACCGACGTGCCCACCACCGGGCGACCGCTGGCCATGGCCTCGAGCGCCGCCACGCCGAGGGGCTCCACCAGGCTCACGAGCGCCGTGACGTCGCAGGCGGTCATCCAGTCGGTGACCCCCTGGTTGGGAAGCACCCCGGTGCGCACCACGGCGTCGTCGAGGCCCATGGTGCGCGCCGCCGTGTCCACGGCCCCCGCGAGCGGTCCCGACCCCACGAATGCCAGCCGTGCATCGGGCAGGTCGTCGCGAAGCAGCGCGAAGGCGCGCATCAGGCCGAGGGGGTTCTTGCGCTCGTTGAGTCCCCCGACGGCGAGCACCACCGGCGCACCGTCGGGCAGTCCCAGGCGGCCCCGGGCCGCGGCGCGGTCGCCGATGTCGAACCTGCGGACGTCCACCCCCATGCTCGCCACCTCCACGCGCTCGGGGCGAAGCCCCTCGGCGTACATGCGCCCGGCGAGCCATTCGCTCACCGCGATCACGGCCGCGGCCGAGTGGGCGGGCGGGCCGCTGAGCCGGCGCACCACGCCGTGGGAGAGGTTGGCGACGTCCCCGCCGTGCGCGGTGACCACCCAGGGGGTGCGGCCCGCCGACCCCGCGATGGCCGCGATGAGCCCCGTGGGGAAGAGGTAGTGCGCCCAGATGACGTCGGCGCGGCGGCTGGCCGCCAGCGCCTTCGCGGTGAGGCCGGCGTACTTGAGCGGGGTGCGAAGCCGCCCCGCCGATCGCGTGCGGATGACCACGCGATCCACCACGGCGCCGCGTTGCTCCATGGCATCGCACATGCGCTCGATGAACGCGCCGTAGTCGGGCGCGCCCGGGCCGGGGTACATGTTCGAGAGGCACATGACGCGCAGTGGGCGCCGGTTCATGCGGCCACCCCCACGGTCAGGTCCCCGCAGCGGGAATCGTGTCGGGTTGCTCCGGTGGCCCGGGGGCATCCCCGCCGTGGCGTGCCGCCAGGGCGGCTCCCGCGACCAGGCCCGCCGCGAGCACCCACGTGTAGGGATCCTCGAACAGCGCCGAGTACAGCAGTGCGTGCACGAAGATCCCCACGAGCGCGGCCAGCATGGCCGCCGACGGCACGCCGACGTCCTCATCGCGGTCACGGGTGGCCCGGATGCCGATGATCACCGCGATGACGCACAGCCAGATGAACAGCGCGAACCCCACGGCCCCCTCCTCGCTGAGGATCGTCACCGGGGCGTTGTGCGAGATGACCACGCGCGTCTTTCGCAGCTCCTTCTCGGAGAGCAGGTTCGCGTAGTCGGTGGCGAACGAGCCGAGGCCACCGCCGGTGACCGGGTGCTCCTGGAAGATGTCCACGCCGCCGCCCACGAGGTCGAAGCGCCCCTCGCTCACCTTGTCGAGCCGCTCGGTGGACGTGAGCGCATTTCGCACCTGGCTCGATCCGGCGATGGCGGCCGCGCTGCCCACCACCGCCATGATGACCGCCACCAGCACGGTGCGCCGCCAGCCGAACATGCGCAGGGCCATGATGAAGAGGCCGATCATGAGCATGAGGGCGCTGCTGCGCGAGAACGTGACGACCAGCGCCACCGAGTAGATGGCGGCCGCCACGCCGCAGGTGACGAGCACAGGGGTGCTGCCGCGCCTGAGCCATGCCACCGCCACGGTGATGAGCAGGGCCAGCGCGAGGTAGCGCCCGAGGATGTTCGGGTCGTAGAAGATCGAGTTGACGCGGAAGAACCGGCTGTAGACGTTCGACTGCATGAGCCGGTGGTTCCAGAGGATGTCCCCCGTGGCGTACTGGCCGATGGCCAGCAGCGCCACCGGCACCGCCATGGCCATGGTGGTGATGGCCAGGGTCACGAGCGCCCTGCCCTGGCGCCACATGGCCACCGCGATGAGGTAGAGCAGCACGAAGGGGATCCAGAAGAAGGTGGCCTTCACGGCGCCCTCGGGCACGTCGGACGACCACACGAGCGATACCAGCGTGAACCCCACGAAGAGCATGAGCGGAAGGTCGAGCGCAGATGAGGGCCATACGCGCTCGCGCGTGCCCTGGCGCTCCATCCACCACAGCACGGCGAGGCCGAGCACGATCACCCCGTAGAGGGGCAGCAGCAGGTTGGCGCTCTCGTCGCCGATGGTGAGGGGGATTCGCACGGGAAGGGCCAGGCCGAGCAGCAGGAACCACACCCACGGCCGCTTGGCCACGAGCCAGCCGATCACCATGAGCACGGCGAGCGCCACCACCACGCCGACGATGCCGGCGACGAGTCCCACCGGGGTGGAGAGGCGACTCGACACGCCATCCGGCACGAGGGTTCCCGCCATGAGCACCCAGCCGATGAGCAGCACGGCGAGGCCCGCCAGGCGCCGCCCGCGGTCGGGCAGGCGCACCGCCTCGGCGAGCGGCGTGGGCGTGAGCATCAGCACCAGGCCGATGGTCGCCACGATGGCCGCGGTGTAGCGGATGGCCTCGGTGCTCATCCCTGCTCCCTGAAGCCGATGAGCGCCTCGTGCTGGGCGTCGGTGGCGGCGAGGAGCCACAGGCCCGACGGCGACTCGCCAGCGGGGATCGTGATGCGGGTGGTCGATGCCGGCCCGCTCACGGCCTCGCCCAGCTGGTCGCCCAGCACCTGCACGCCGGCGGCGTCGCCCGGCGTGCCGAGCCGCTTGCGCAGCGTGAGGGTGACCTGCGGATCGTCCTGCCCCTCCACGACCACGCCCACCTCGTCGCCCGCGGCCGGGCGGCCGGGCACGGCGCGGGCGGCCAGATGCGACACCCAGCAGGTGCGCGCCACCGCGTCGCGGTTGCCGCGGTCGTCCTCGGACACCACCCGGATCACCTGCAGGCCCGGCGGCACGAGCGCGCCGTCACGTCCCCTGCCATTCCACGTCCAGGTGGTGGAGCCCCGTGGCCCGATCGTCCGCGGCTTCTGCTGCACCCCTGCATTCGGTGCCGCGAACGTGATGCTGGCGGCCTCGCCCGGCGCGCTCACCTCGGCGATGCAGGCCACGGGCGTGGAGGTCACGGTCACGTCGGGCGCCGGAGCCGTGGTGTCCACCACCACCTTGCGGCTCTTCGAGAACTTCTTCTCGCCCGCCCGCGCCTCGAGGTCGATGGCGTAGGTGCCGTCCGGCACCCGCGCGCCGTCGAGGTCGGTGCCGTCCCAGCGCACGGCGAGGGTCTTGGTGCGCACCGTGTCGTTGCCGTCGGCGAGGCGGGCGACCACGCGCCCGTCGTCGGGGTCCTTGATGGTGATCGCCACGTTGCTCGGCTCGCTGAGGCGGATGGCCACGGTGGCGATCGACCGGCCCGCCTCGCTGCCCGGGCTGAACGACCGGGTGGCGACGAACCGCGTGATGATGGGCGGGGGCGTGGTGAACGCGAACGGCAGCACGAACACCGAGAACGCCACGAGGACGAGCACCACGATGCCCCCCGCGATGATGCCGCGGCGCCCCTGGTCGGGCATCAGGGCAGCGGCCGGAAGCCCAGGACGATGTAGAAGCCGAACCGCCCGAGCGGGGTCCCTGACGCCCGCCGCTCGAGGCCGCGCACCGTGTCGTAGCGGTAGACGCGGCCGATCTGCGATCCGACCTTTCCGCCGGGGCGGAAGAAGATGCCGCGCTTGCTCACGGGCACCATGCCCGCGGCCGCCGCGTGCGACTCCAGGTCGACCCAGGTCTGCCAGTTGTCGATGGGCGCGAGGCTCAGGTGGATTCCCGGCACGCCCCTCTCGGCCAGCCAGCGCCGCGCACCCGGCAGGCTGCGCCGGTTGGGCGTGGAGATGACCAGCAGCGATCCCGGTGCCATCTGCCCGCGCAGCGCGCGCAGGCAGCCGCGGGGGTCCTCGAGGTGCTCGAGCACGTCGGTGAGGCACACGAGGTCGTAGGGGCCCTCGGGCGGCTCGTAGGCGCTGCCCACCTGGGCGGTCAGCCGATCGGCCGCCCCGATGTCGGCGAGCCGGGTGTTGGCGATCTCCACCGACTCGGGGGAGAGGTCGATGCCCGTGCCCGAGTAGCCGCGCCGCGCGAGCTCCTCGAGCAGGAACCCACCACCGCACCCGACGTCGAGCACGCGGCCGCCGGGCCCGGGGCCGTAGCGGTCGATCGTGGCGAGCACGCACGACATGCGGCTCTGCAGGTGCCAGTTCTGCTGCTCCACCGCGCGCAGGCGCGGCGCGATGCGGTCGTAGTACGCCCGGACGTCGTCGAGCTTCTCGTCGCTGCGCCCGTCTCCGGTCATGGGGCCCAGGTGGCCGGGCGCGGGTTGGCGCCCACCTGCGACGTGAAGGCGGCCCACGAGGGCTTCTTCGTGGCGTCCATGCGCATCAGGCCACCCGTCCAGAACTTGTTGTCCTGCATGTTGAACTGCATGACCACCTCGACGCGCGGGTACTGGTTGGCGGCCTTCATGGTGTCGACCAGCCACGCGGCTTGCTGCGCCTCGGTGACCCAGTACCTGTGGTAGCGGGCGTACGAGGTGTGATAGCCGGTCTCCGTCACGTAGATGGGCGCGCCGGGCTTCAGCCTATCCACCAGCCGGGTGATCTGCGGAATGGTCTTCCACGAGGGCACGAAGTACGCCTTGAGCGGCGGCCCGATCGGGTAGAGGTGCATGCTCCACGCGTCGATCGGCGCCTTCTGCCGGATCATCTCCTCGGCGAAGGTGATCGTTCCCACCGACGAGTCGGCGCTGTCGCACACCGAACCGCCCACCGGGCCCGTGACCCCGCCGGTGACGATCGAGTTCGGGCTCGCGGCCTTGACCAGCGGGTACGCCGCGGCCACGAGCGCGGCGTACTGGCGCGCCGACTCCATCACGTAGCGCCCGCCCTGCCTGCGGCACTGCGGGAACCAGAAGGTGCCGATGTTGGGCTCGTTCCAGATCTCGATGCGCTTCACGAGGGGCAGCGTGCCGCCCGACGCGTTGGGCCAGGTGCCGTTGTAGCGCCGGGCGATCGCCGCGGCGAAGGCCGCGGCATCCGAGATGCGCGGCGCGGCGTTCGGCTTGCCCGTGCGCGATGCCCACTCGGGGGTCCAGTAGTACGTGACCATCGGGGTGATGTCGCGGGCCACGAGGCCCGAGAGCATCTGGTCGAATCGCGACCAGTCGTAGGCCGGGTCGGCCGGGTTGGTGGCATCGGCCGGGCGCGTCTTCGCCACCTGCCGCCAGATGATGTCCACGCGGGTCACCTTGGTGCCGCTCGACTTCAGCAGGTCGAGGCGCTGCTCGAGCGCCTGGCCCGAGAGGTTCGGCAGCTGGTCGTCCTGCAGGGCCAGGATTGCGCCGGAGGCCGGCGCGGTGATGGCCACCGCGGCAGCCATGCCGATGATCCCGCCGATGATGCGTCCGATCCTCATCGCACCCTCCCCACGATGCGCACCGCGGTGTTGCGCACGGTCTTGGTGACCTTCCCCACCTTGGCCCTGCGCGATACCCGCTCGAACACCGCCACGCGCGAGCCGTCGGTGGCGATGGCCGCGATGGGCCCCCTGGCGTCACCCACCTTCTTCGCCGCGCCGCCGCGGCTGGTGAGCACCGCGCGGCCCGCGCCGATGGCGATGGCCCTGCCGCCCGCGCCGATCTGCGGACGCGATGATCCGCGCCACACCACGGTGACGGCGCCGCTGGCCGCGTCGGTGCGCGTCACGCGCCATCCGCCCGCGCGCACCACGGCCACCACGTATCCGGGCACCGCCCGCACCTGCGCCACGCGACCGCCCTGCTGCACCTGGCGGATTCCGGACACGCCGGTGTCCGACGGCACGCCGATGCGGATGCTCGTGCCGCCCGTGTCGGCCCAGGCCGCGATGCCCTGTGCCACCGACGCCAGGCCGGGACCGGGGTTGCCCGGGATGGGTGCCGATGTGACGCGCTCGGCGTTCTCCACGGGGTCGCCCGATCCGAGGAAGGCCCCTCCGGGCCCGCCGGATATCCACCGCACGCGGGTGCCGTCCATGCCGGCCCCGTAGGGGTGCGGCGCGCTGCCGTCGCTGTCACTCGATGTGACCACCTCGAGGTCGTCAGTGGTGCAGCACCAGATGACGGGCCCGGTGAAGGCGGTGCTCGCCGCGCTGAGGGTGAAGGCGCGGCGCGGGCCGGCCATGCGGATGTCCACGCCGGTGAATGGCCCCGCGCTGGTGCGCACGGCCACGGGCTCGGTTTCGCCGCTGATGCCGCGGCTGGTCACGCGGGCGTGTGCGGCGTCCACCCGCCAGTACGTGAAGGTCTTGGTCGTCGCGGGCTGCGCGTCGGCCCATGCGATGGCCCCGCTGCCCATGTCGGCGGTGATCTGGCCCCAGCCGCCGATGGTCGCGGCCGCGCTCGCACTGCCCGCGGCGGCCGCGAGTGCCCCGGCGACCGCGAGGCCCGCGATGGCCGCGCGCAGCGCGGTCGTGCCGCGGCTGCTGCGCATGGATGGCGACGCCACGGCCGCCCGGGAGGCGGCGGGGTGGTCGGGAGTCATGTGTGCTCGGCCCATGGCGGCGCCGAGGCTAGCGGAGCCCGGGGGAGCGGGGGTGGCCAGCCGGTCCGGTGTCACCGTGTCCTCGCGGGTCAGGCGTCGTCGCCCGCCGACAGCACGCCGCGTCCACGGATCTGCTCGATGTCGGCGATCTGCGTCTGCAGCCAGCGCGCGATGTCGTTCTCGTTGATCACCCGCCGCGTGGCGTCGCCCCGTGCGCGCCGCTCGGCGCGGGGCATGGTGAGCGCCTGGTGCAGCGCCTCGGCCTGGGCCTCGATGTCGAAGGGGTTCACCACCAGGGAGTACGCGCCGATCTCCTCCACGGCCCCCACGTTCTCGGAGAGGATCAGCACGCCATCGCGCTCGTTCACGAGCATCGACTCCTTCGCGACGAGGTTCATGCCGTCGAAGATGGAGTTGACCATCATCACGTCGAAGTGCTTGTAGGCCGTCACCGCGAGGGGCAGGTTGCTCTCGAAGCGCAGGTCGATGGGCATCCAGTCGGTGTTGCCGTGCTTGGTGTTGATGTGGCTGACCAGGCCGGTGATGCGCTCCACGTACTCCACGTATTCGGGCACGTCCTGGCGCGACGGCTGCAGCATGGCGAAGAACGTGATGTCCTCGCGGAACTCGGGGTGGCGATCGAGGAAGACGTCGAAGGCCGTGAACCCGCGCAGGATGTTCTTCGAGAGGTCGGTGCGGTCGACCCGCGCCACGAGGTGGCGTCGCCGTCGGCGCAGGAACGTGGCCTCCTCCAGGGCCACCGGCTCGGATGAGGCCATCTCGGTGAAGCCGTCGGCGTCGATGGAGATGGGGTAGTGCCGCACCGCCACGGTGCGGTCGCGGTAGCGCACGGTGAGCGCCCCGTAGTCGACCTCGAGCCCGAGGAGGTCCTCGCACGAGAGCAGGAAGTTGCGGGCGTAGCGCTGCGTGTGGAAGGCCACGATGTCGCACGAGAGCAGGCTCGCGATGATGGCGTCGCGGATGTGGGGCGGCAGCACGCGCCAGTAGTCGGGCTGCGGCCAGGGGATGTGCACGAAGAAGTGCAGGAAGGCATCCGGCACCCGCTCGCGGATCGACGCCGGGGCCGTGTAGAGGTGGTAGTCGTGGATCATCACCACGGCGTCCGGGTTCGCGCCGAGGGCCTCCACGACCGCATCGGCGAACAGCTCGTTGGCCACCATGTAGCCGTCGCTCCAGGCCTCGAGCTCCTGGTCGCGGATCTCCGGCACGTTCGAGAGGTCCCAGAGGTAGTGCTGGATGAACCACAGCATCGGGTTGGCCACCACGTTGTAGTAGCGCTCGTACACCTCGGGGTCCACCACCACGAAGCGCCCCGACGTGCTGCGGCCCGCACTGGGGATGGGGAAGGGGCCGTCGGCCTCGGCGGCCACGCGGAAGTCGCCCTCCTCGATGGCCGCGGAGATCCAGAGCGCGGGTACCAGGTCGATGAGCCCGGTGAGGGCCGTGACGAGGCCGCCGCCCGACCTCACGGCCCGCGTGCCACCCGCGCCATCGCCGAGGAACCCGACAGGACCGCGGTTTGACACCAGGATGAGCGGGCGACCCTGCATGCGCACACTGTAATCGCGGATTTCGCGGGCACCCGCGCGGCGGTGCGATACTGCGCGTTCATGCTGAACGGGCGCCTCTACCGGCTCTCATGGCTCGTGGCGGCCCTTGCGCTGCTCGTTGCCCTGCTGACGCTGGAAACACCTGGTGGCACTCCCGACCCGCCGCTGCCCCCCGCGTTCGACGCGATGGCCGCGCGCGGCATCGCGGCCGACATGGCCACCGTGGCGCCCGAGCGCGTGCCGGGCACGCCCGGCGACCTGGCATCGGCCAACTGGATGGCCGAGCAGATGGGGTCGGTGCCCGGCGCCACGCCGGTGCGCCGCCAGCGCTTCTCGGTGATGACCCCGAACGGCCGGGTGGTGACCGAGAACCTCTACGTGGCCCTCCCCGCGCGCACCGGTTCGTCCACGCAGGGCGCGCTCATCATCTCGGCCCCGCGGGATACGCCGCCGGGCGTGCGCGGCGGCGAGAGCGGCTCGGCCGTGCTGCTGCAGTTGGCCCGCTCGCTGGGCACCGTGGCGCGCAACCGCCCGGTGTTCATCGTGTCCACCGGGGCGTCCACGCAGGGCAACGCCGGCGCCCGCTGGTTCGCGAGCCGGTTCTCGGGCGCGCCGATCAGCGCCGCGGTGTCGCTGGACGACCCGGCCGGCGTGCCGGAGGGAATCCACGTATGGGACGACGCCCAGGACGGCCGGCGGTCCATTGCCATGGCGGCCGCCGCCGAGCAGGCGGCCCAGCGCGCCGATGCCCCGCTCGCCGGGTATCCCGGTCCGTTCCCGCAGATGGCGGGCATGGCCGTGCCGCAGACGTCCGGTGACCAGTCGGCGTACATCGCCGCGGGCATCCCGTCGGCGACACTCGCGGCGCGGCCCCAGACCCCGCTCACGAGCGATGGAACGCTGGCCAAGGAGGATGCCCTCGGCGATGCCGGTCGCACCGCCGAGACGCTCGTGGCGTCGCTCGACCAGGCCGATGCGCTGCCCGCCCCCGCCGCCGGGCTGGTGATCAACGGCCGCGAGCTGCGGCCGATCATGAGTCGCATCGTCATCCTGCTCCTGGCGCTGCCGATCCTCGTGGCCGCGGTCGACCTCGCGGTGCGCCTGCGGCGCGCCGGGGTGCGCCTGGTGCCGTTCATCGCGGCCCTGCTCTGGCGCCTGCTGCCCGTGGTGGTGGCGCTGCTGGTGGGGCACCTGCTGGCCACGGCGGGGATGACCGCCGGCGTGGCGGGCGGATGGCCGCCGCTCGCCGACTACGCACCGTTCGACCTCCCGGCGGTGGTGGCGATGCTGCTCTCGGTGGGTGCCGCGGTGCTCACGTGGGTGTTCGTGCGCAACCGGGCCATGCGTCGCGACGCCGAGGTGGCATCGCGCGCCGCCACCGGGGTGATCGCCCTCGGCGCGGTGTGCCTGCTGCTGTGGATCGCCAGCCCGTTCGCCCTGCTCATCGCCCTTCCGGCGGCCCACTGCGCGCTCGTCGCCACCCGGGCCACCAGGCCCTGGCAGGTGGTGGGGCTGGGGCTCGTGGCGGCCGTGCCCGCGGTGCTGCTCACCTGGTGGCTCGCGGGCCGCATCGATCGCGGCATTCCCTACTCGGCCTGGTACCTGCTCGAGACCACCGTGGCCGGCGGACGGGGCATCATCGGCCCGGTGCTCGCCGCCGCGGTGCTCGTGACCGTGTGGAGCCTCGGCTCGCTCGTGATGTCGCGCGTGCGCCGCGGGCTGGTGGCGGCCGGTCCCTACCGCCCGGTGCCCACCGATGACGAGCGCATGGCTCGCCGTGGCCGCCGGCCGATGCCGTCGTTCGCCCGCCGCGGCCGCAAGCGCGACCGTGCCGTGGACGGGGGGCGCACCTGATGGCCGGGTGGCGCATGCTCTCGGTGGTGGTGCCGGTGTTCGACGAGCGCGACTCGCTCGAGGAGCTCGCGGGCGAGTTGCTGCCCGTGATGCAGGGCATCGGGGCACCCTTCGAGGTCATCTTCGTGGACGACGGGTCGCGCGACGGCGGCGACGTGGTGCTGGCCGACCTGGCACGCCGCCACGAGTCGATCCGCGTGGTGCGGCTGCGCAGCAACTTCGGCAAGGGCGCCGCGCTCACCGCGGGCTTCCGCGAGGCGCGCGGCGACGTGGTGATCACCCTCGATGCCGACCTGCAGGACGACCCCGCCGAGATCCCGCGGCTGCTCGCGGCGCTCGACGAGGGCGCCGACCTGGTGTCGGGGTGGAAGCAGAAGCGCAACGACCCGTGGAACAAGACCATGCCGTCGCGGGTGTTCAACGGCGTGGCCCGCCGTGCGAGCGGCGTCGACCTGCACGACCTCAACTGCGGGTTCAAGGCCTACCGCATCGACGTCGTGCGGGCGCTGGCGATCCCCGGCGAGATGTACCGGTTCATCCCGGTCATCGCGGCGTCCGAGGGCTTTCGCGTGGCGGAGGTGCCGGTCAACCACCGGGCCCGGCGCCATGGCTCCTCGAAGTACGGCTTCGAGCGCTACCTGCGGGGACTCCTGGAC
Source organism: Thermoleophilia bacterium (assembly GCA_017853415.1). GTDB lineage: Bacteria > Actinomycetota > Thermoleophilia > Miltoncostaeales > Miltoncostaeaceae > SYFI01. Next base: position 26,065 of record JAFMJQ010000009.1, read on the forward strand.
CTCATCACGATCTCGTTCGTGGGCCGGTACCGCCACCGCCCCATGCACTTCTTCGGCGGCCTCGGCCTGCTGCTCTTCCTCGCGGGCGTGGGCATCTCGATCTACCTCACCATCGTCAAGCTGCTCGGCGAGGCCATCGGTGGCCGCCCGCTGCTCATCCTCGGGGTGCTGCTCATCGTCGTGGGCATCCAGCTGTTCACCATCGGGCTCGTGAGCGAGCTCATCCAGCGCGGGCGACTGCGCTCGGAAGAGGACGAAGCCGCCTCGCGCATCGAGCGCGTCATCGAGGGGTGAGCCGCCCGCTGCACGTCGAGTGGGTGGGCACCTACGAGCGCGCGTATCCCCGCACTCGGGTGCTCGTGGAGGGCCTCCGCGCACACGGCGTGCGCGTCACCGAGCACCACCGCCCGGTGTGGGAGCGCACCCGGCACAAGGCGGGCGGTTTCCTCTCGGCCGGCCGCCTGGCGGGCGCCGGGGCGTCGTGGGCCGGGGCGTGGGGCGGGCTCGCCCTGGCGGAGCCCCGCATGCGCGGCCCCGTGGATGCGGTGGTGGCGGGCTACCCGGCCCAGCCCGATGTGGTGCCCGCGTGGTTGGTGGCGCGTGCCCGCCGTGCCCCCCTCGTGGTGGACATGATGGTGTCGTTGGCCGACACCCTGGGCGACGACCGCGGGCGCACGGGGGCGGCCGCAACGCGGGCACTGGCCGCCGCCGATCGCACGGCCCTCGCGCTGGCCGACATCGTGCTGGTGGACACCGCCGCGGGCGGGGAGTTCCTCGTGCGCCGGTTCGGCGTGCCGCGTCGGCGAATCGTGGTGGCGCCGGTGGGTGCCGAGCCCGGGGCGTTCCCGCCGAGCCCCGTGCCGCGGGGGGCGTTCCACGCGCTCTGGTACGGAAAGCTCTCGCCCATGCACGGCCTCGACGTCATCCTCGATGCCGCGCGAATCCCGGGCACGCCGCCGATCCGCCTGGTGGGCGAGGGCCAGCTCGACGGCTGGCTGGCCGACCAGCTGCGGCGTGACCCACCCGCCGGGCTCGAGCACGTGCCGTGGGTGCCCTACGAGGACCTGGGCGACGAGGTGGCCGCGGCCGGCGCCGTGCTGGGCATCTTCGGCCGCAGCGCCAAGGCATCGCGGGTGGTTCCGAACAAGGTGTTCCAGGCGATGGCCGCCGGGCGTCCGGTGGTGACCGCCGACACGCCGGGCATTCGCGAGGCCCTCACGCACGGGCGGGATGCCGTGCTGGTGCCCGCCGGCGAGCCCGCGGCGCTCGCGGCGGCGCTCATCTCGCTTGCCGGCGACCCCGCCGCGCGCGAGCGCCTCGGGGCAGCCGCCCGTGACACCTACGAGCGCATCGGCACGCCCGCCCGGGCAGCCCTGCCGCTGGTCGAGGCCCTGCGGGAGCGGGCGTGAGGAACCGTCGCGCCTGGGTGCGCTGGGGCGGCCTCGTGGCCGGGCTGGTCATCATCGCCGCGCTGGTGTGGACGGTGTACGACGCCTGGGATGTCGTCACGTCGTTCGACTGGCAGCCGTCGGCCGGATGGCTGGTGCTGGCCGTGGTGCTCGCGCTGGCCTCGCTCGCGCTGTCGGCCCTGGCCTATGAGGCCATCCTCGGTGGCCTGCACCGCCCGGCGCCGCCGGTGCTGGCCACGGTGTCGGCATGGGCCCGGTCGCTGCTCGGCCGGTACGTGCCCGGCAACGTGCTGATGGTGGTGGGCCGTGCGGTGATGGCCGAGGCCCACGGCGTGCCCAAGCGCATCACCGTGGCCGCAACCACGTACGAGCAGGTGATCGCCCTCGTGGCGGCGTCACTGCTCGCCGTGGTGGCGCTGCTCGACATCGGTTCGGGCAGTGCCGTGGGACCGGCGGCGTGGCTGGTGCTGGCGGTGCCCCTCGCCGCCGTGCTGCTGCACCCGCGGGTGTTCGGGCCCCTGTCGTCGTGGGCGCTGGGCAAGGTGCGGCGCCCGCCGCTCGGCGCGCTGCTGCCCTTTGGCCGGGTGCTGCTGATGATCGGCTGGTACCTGGTCACGTCGGCGCTGCTGGGGCTTGCCGTGTGGTCGTTCATGCGTGGCATCGGGGGGCCCGCGGTGGGAGACCCGGTGGGAGTGGCCTCGGGATTCCTGCTGGCGTTCGTGGTGTCGATGCTGGTGTTCATCGTGCCGTCCGGGCTCGGGGTGCGCGACGCCCTGCTGGCCCTGGTGCTCGCGCGCCAGGTGCCGGGCGGCGTGGCCGTGGCGCTCAGCGTGAGCTCGCGGCTCTTCCTCATCGCCGTGGAGCTGGTGTTCGTGGCCATCGCCGCCGCCGCGGGGCGCCGCCGCGGGGGACCATGAGCACGCAACCATCACGCGGGGGCTGGCGCGACTGGCGACTGGTGCGCGACCTGCCGCTCACGCTCGTGCTGCTGCTCGCGGCCGTGTGGGCCGCCCTGTTCTCGTGGCTCTCGGTGGCCCGCCACGACGCCTGGTGGACCGGTCGCTTCGACCTGGGGAACATGGTGCAGGCCGTGTGGAACACCGCGCACGGCGACTTCTTCATGGCCACCAATGCCGCGGGCGACCAGGTGTCGCGACTGGGTTCGCACGTCGACCCGCTGCTGCTGGTGTTCACGCCCTTCCAGTGGTTCAGCGACTCGGCCGTGCCCCTGCTCGTGGGGCAGTCGGTGGCGGTGGCGGCAGGGGCGATACCGGCGTTCCTGCTGGGTCGCCGGTGGCTCGGCGACGACCGCCTGGCCGTGGCCGGCGCGGTGGCCTGGTTGCTCTATGCGCCCATCCAGTGGGCGGTGGTCACCGACCTGCATGCCGTCACCCTGGCGGCCCCGCTGATCATGCTGGCCATCTGGGCCGCCGAGGAGCGCCGCGACTGGGTGCTGGGCATCTCGGTGGGCCTGGCGCTGCTCGGCAAGGAGCAGGTGGGCCTGGCCCTGGCGATCCTCGGCGTGTGGATCATCGTGCGCCAGCGCCGGTACATCGCGGGTGCCGTGGTGTCGGTGGTGTCCATCGCGTGGTCGGCCCTCTGCGTGCTGGTGATCATCCCGGCGATGGGCAGTGGGGTTCCCGAGCCGTTCACCGAGCGCTTCGGGCGCTTCGGCGACACGCCGTCCGAGGCCCTGGTCGGGGCGCTCACCCACCCCATCGACGTGGTCACCACCGTCGGCGGCTGGTCGCGGCTGTCGTACCTGCTCGCCCTGCTGCTGCCGTTGCTCCTGCTGCCGCTGTTCGCGCCCCTCCTCGCGGCCGCGGCACTGCCCGACCTGCTGCTCAACATGCTGGCCGACTGGTGGCCCAACTACTCGATCGAGTTCCACTACGCGGCCGTGGTGAGCCCGTTCCTCGTGGCCGCGGCCATGCTCGGGCTCGCCGGGCTGCGTCGCCGTACGCGCCCCGGCTGGCTGGCGCGCCTGCTGCGCCCGGCGGGTGCGGTGGCGATCGCGCTGGTGGCGGCGGGGCTCCTCGGCACCCTCATCACGGGACCCGTGCCATTCGGGGGGCCGCTCTCACGCGCCACGCCGTCGCGAATCGACCAGTACCGCCCCATCGCCCACGCGCAGGCCCTCGAGCAGGCGGCCGCGCTGATCCCCGGTGACGCCGTGGTGTCGGCGGGCAACAACGCCGGCGGGCACCTGTCGGCGCGCCGTAGGGTGATGGTGTTCCCCGTCATCCGCGACGCCGAGTGGGTCATCGTCGACCGCACGCGCCCCAACATGCTCGACCGGCTCGACCCGCTCGGCTTTCGCCTGGCCCTCGAGGAGCTGCAGGCCCGCGGCGACTTCCGCCTGGTGTACGACCGCGACGGCGTGATGGTGTTCCGCCGCGTGCCGGAGCCCGCGCGATGAGCGGTCGCACACGCGCCCTTGGAATCGCCATCGTGGCCTGCGGCGTGCTGATGATGGTGCTGCCGGCGCTCCCCTGGTACGGGGCGTCGCTGCCCACCGGCGAGGCATCCCTCACCGGCTACGGCGCGGGCGGCGCGTCGTGGATCCTCCCGGTGATCGGCCTCGCGCTGGTGGTGACCGGCGTGCTCGCCCTGTGGTGGTCGATCCCCCCCGGCTCGCGCGGCGCCCGGGTGCTCGGCGCGTTGGCGATCCTGTGGGCGGTGCTCGGCGTGGTGTGGTCGGCACTGGTGGCGCTGTCACCGCGCGTGGACGTGGTGGCCCAGCGCGGGGGGCTGCCCGATGCCACCCTTGCCGGCGACTGGGCCGTTTCCGTGCTGCCCCCCGCCTGGGCCTGCCTGGCATCCGCCGCCCTGGCCGGAATGGCGGGGATCCTGCTCATGACCCCGCGGCCGGGCGACGTGCCCGCCGACGAGGTGCAGCCCGCGCCCTAGGG
>JAFMJQ010000084.1 GCA_017853415.1 Thermoleophilia bacterium
CGCCGCGTGCAGGGCGACGTCGACCTCTCGATCAAGATCCGCGAGAAGGCCGGCTAGACCCCCGAAGCGCCCCTCGATCACCTGACGGTCTAGGCTAAAGCGCCTCAGCAACCCCCTGGGAGCGATGCCCGACACCCCCCTCCGAGCCCGCCGATCCACCGCCTCCTGGCGACGGGTCGCGCTCGCGCTGGCGGCCCTGGCAGCAGCGGCGCCAACGGCGGCGAGCGGGGCGACCCCCGGGCCCTTCGGAATGGCGTCGCCCACGATGCCGCCGGGCATGGGCCAGACCGCCACCCAGGGCCCAGCCGAGAAGCAGGCGGGCCTCGAGCCCGTGGTGACGACCGTCGACTCGGTTCGGGCCGGTGGCACCGGCGCGGCCGATGTGGACATCGCCCAGAAGGGCAACCCGGGGGTGACCGCACACCAGGTGCACGTGCGCATCACGGGGCGGGGCGGGGTGACGGCCACGCGGGCATCCGGCACGGGCTGGGCATGCTCGACCACCCAGGGGGCGGTGGACTGCTCGCGGGCGCGCATCACGCCCTCCGACCCCACGCCGCGCATTCGCGTGGCACTGGTCGGCTCGCCCACCATGCGCAACGGCACCTCCCCGCTACACGCGGAGGTGACATGGAAGGAGCGCGCCGGGGCGCGGCGCCCCACCAAGCGCGCCGGCGTGGGTCGCAGGCTCACCGACTACGCGGACGTGACCCGGGCCGCGGTGGACACCGACGGGCGCATCTCCGTGGCCGTGAAGCCCTCCGGGCCGATGATCGCACTTCAGGAGCAGGGCGACGCCGCCCACCTGCAGGCCACCGTCTCCGGCCTCGACGGAACCACGGCCACCCTCGACTGGCGCCAGGCGTGCGTCACGGCGCAGGAGGCGGCCGCCGACCCATCATGCGGAGGCCGCACGGCTCCCGCCGCGCGGTTCATCTCCCCGCAGCACGTGGACGACGCCGCGGCCGTCGAGATCGCCGCCGTGGAACTGCCGATGACCGACGCCCCCGCACGACTGGTGTTCGAGGCCACGGTGCGCGAGGGCGGTGACACCGGGCGCGGGCGCGTGACGGTGACCACCCGCCCGGTGACCACGCCCACGTACGACCCCGGCATCGACACCATCGACGAGCTGAAGAGCGTGCGCCCGGTGCAGCAGCCGCCCACGGCGGTGGCGCCAAGCGCCCTGATCCGCGGCGGGGTCGGCGGCAGCGGACCCACGCGCCTCGTGCCCGGCCGCAAGGCCACCATCACCGCACGCGTGCCCGGGCGCCCGATCACGGGCGTCACCTGGCGCGTGGTGGGTGATGGCCGCCAACTGCTGAACGGCGCCCAGCGCAGTGGCGCATCGCTGCGGGTGACCGTGCCCCCCTCCCTGGCGGGGACCGTCATCACCCTGGTGGCAACCGCAACACTGCCGGGCGGATCCACCGTGGAGCTTCCGGAACTGGTGACTGTCACGGCGCCCCCGCGGGCCGGGCCCGCGGCACGTGCGCCCGACAACGTCCGCAAGGCCTCAGAGGCCTCCCTGGCGCGCATGGCAGTGCTGGGTCGCAAGGCCACCATGAGCCGCCCGCACGACTCCCGGGGGCCCGATGGCACCACCTGTGAGATCGCCGACCGGGTCAACCGCGGCGCGGTGCAGCCCGTGCCCACCGACCCCAACGGCCCCGAGCCCGGCTACCCGGACTTCCCGCCCGACAGCACCGCGCCGCCGGACATCACCCTGGGCGAGACCGGCCTCCTGTGGCTCGGACAGGCCACCGCCGAGCAGTCGGGTGGCCGCTGTTCCATCGCCTTCACGGGCGGGGAGCTGCACTACGGCGACTACGTGTTCGTTGGGGTGTCCGGGCGCATCACCCGCGACGGCCTGAGGATCCTGGGCGGTGCGTTCACCCCGCCCGAGAAGTGGCTGAAGGCCTCGGGATCGCTGCGCGAGGCCGTGACCAAGGCCGCCAACGACGTGCTGAGGTTCTCGGTTCCCGAGGACTCCGCCGTGCGCCTGGGGGCCAGCATCGACCCGAGCGGCGACTGGCGCGACCTCAGCGGCGCGCTCACCATCGACGCGGGGCTGCCACTCCTCCCCCTGCCCAACGGGTGGCGATTCAAGCCCGCGCTCTTCGAGCTCGACGTGAATGGCGTGATGGCACTGACCATCGAGGCCATTGCGCCAGACGGGCAGCCGGGTTCCGTGAGCATCCGCGGGGCCGCGGGCGGTGGCGGCACGGCCAGCCTCGACGTGGAGGCCGCCGGCCTGGTGCTCATGCAGCAGGTGGAGACCGACCCGGCAACGGGCGAGGCCCTGACCGACCCGGCCACCGGCAAGCCCAGGATGAGCCAGGTGACGGGCAACCTGGGCGGCGAGTTCGTCATGAACTTCTACGACTCGCCCTCGGCTCCCGCCGACCAGCCGGTGAAGTTCGGCCTGGCCACCACCATCCGGGGCAGCATCGAGAACCTGGTTCTGGCGTCCAACTTCACGGTGGAGCGCATCGGGTTCGAGTGGACGCCCGGCAGCATCAGCGCCGACGCCCGCGTGCGCGTGGGCCGTGGCCCGCAGCCGCAGTCCGTGCTGGCCGGTGCCGGCACCTACCGCGGCTCGGATGACTGGTCGGTGGAGATATCCACCCAGCTGGCCTGGCAGGTGACCCGGCAACTGAAGATCGACTCCCTGCAGGGGATCATGGCCCGCAAGGATGGCCGCACCGCCATCACCGCGCGCGGGTCGGCCAGCGGATGGCCATCCGGCGATGCCTTCGAGTTCGACTCCATCAAGGCCGAGCTCACCAACGCCTGCCCCGTGCCGGCCGTCCCCGGCCGCGAGTGCAAGGACGCCACGGCCCGCGTGGAACTGCTGGCCAACGGCCGCGTGCGCCTGCCGCAGTTCACGGGCGACAACGCCGAGAAGATGCCGTGGAGCTCCACGGCATCCATCAACCTGAGCACCCGCATCTTCACGCTGACCGGCGGGCTCACCTCGGCATCGGGCATCGGCCCCGCCGAGCTCAAGCTGACCGGCGTGGCGATCCAGCTCAGCAACGACACCACCAAGCAGTGGTGCACCAAGCCCGGCGCCGACCCCAACGTGAAGGGCGAGGTGCGCCTGGGCATCTCGGCCACCGGGGTGGTGTTCGGCAAGCAGGTGCAGTTCAGCGGCGAGTTCGGCGGCTCGGCGGGCCTGTGCCTCATCGGCCGCATGGGCGACATGCCCGGCGACGTTCCGCAGGCCTCGCTGTTCCGCGAGGTGCAGGTGGCGTACACCAGCGAAGAGGTGCTGGTGAACCTGCCCGGCGGCGTGCCGCGCATGGCGCGCAAGAAGCAGATGAGCATCTACGCCGACTTCACGCTGCCGTCCGGCGTGGAGCGCGCGGCCAGCGGCACCTACTTCCTCATGGGCACCATGGGGCTGGCCGACCGGTCGATCGTGGCGGCCGTGGGGGTGGACTACCCCGCCGGCGGCCGCAAGGTGATCGCCGGCTCGGCATCGGGCAGCCACATGGCGCTGAGCGGCCTGGAGTTCGCGTTCATCTGGAGCAAGACGGACCTGGCGGCGCGTGCCACGGCCAAGATGAACTACGTGACCCCCGCGGGCCGTGAGGGCATCGGGGCGTCCGACACGCCCCTCGCGGGCACCCTGGCCTTCGACCTGCGCCGCGCCACGTTCAGCGTCGAGGCCCGGGTGGACACCGAGCGCGCGCCCGGCGGGGTGGTGGATAACGCATTCGGGGTGCAGGAGCTGCAGGTGCGGCAACTGGGGGTGCGCGGGGCGGTGGGCGGCGAGACCTCCATCAGCTTCAGCGCGCATGTGACCCTGCCGTCGCGCTGGGTGGGCCCCATCGGCATCAAGACGGGCACCGAGGAGGTGCTCGACTTCTCGATTTCCGAGACCGAGCCGTGCCTGCAGATCGCGCTCCGCAGGCCGCAGGGCGACACCACTGGAACGGCCGTGGACCTGGCCAATGCCGGCCTGGTAACCGCCCACGAGGTGGGGCTCACCATCGCGCCCATGGGCTGCACCCTGCCCGGCAACCAGGTGGTGGAACCTGGCTTCGCCTTCGTGTTCGACGGCTACCTGGCCGGCGTATTCCGGGTGAACATCAACGCCCGCGTGAGCCTGCCCACCTACGACAACCCCACGCGCCTGGTGGTGTACACGCACGCCGAGATCGGCGAGCTCAACCTGGGCGGGGTGGCGAAGTTCGACAAGACCCTGCTGGACATCGACATCGACACCACGGCGTCCCGCTACAAGGTTGCCTTCAGCGGCGGCCTGGACATCATCGGCAACCGCGTGGAGCTGGGCGTGGACCTGCGCGCCGAGGGCGGTGATGTGAGCTTCATGGCCCACGCGGCCGAGGACCTCAACGTGGTGGGCTTCGCCTTCACCGGCAACCAGGACCTCGACTTCAAGGTGGTGAAGGGCGAGCTGCGCACGTTCCGCATCCACGCCGCCCTCAACTTCAAGATCCTGGGCATCAGCATCGCGCGCATGGGCGTGGACTTCGACTACGACGACGGCCAGGTGGAGAAGTGGGCCATGCGGGTGGGCGCCACCATCCCGCTGATCGTGGCCAGTGCCGGTGGTGACATCGGCTTCGACTACTCCCTGCACAGGGCCCCGGGACGCGAGAACACCAAGGACCCCTTCGTGCGCAAGACGTTCGAGGTCGGATTCGGCGGCCGCCTGCGATTCCTCTTCTGGAGCACGTCCTTCTACTGGACCGTGTTCAGGTACGAGGGCGCGCTGCAGGGCCGGGGCAAGGGGGGCGTGGATGACGACGTCGAGGAGAAGCAGAAGGAGCCCGAGCCACCCAAGCTCATCCCGCTGGACTGGACATGGATGCAGGGCGAGACGTGGGCCACGCGCGTGGCGGTGACCACCGTCACCTACAAGGCCCGCTACACCACCACCTCGCCCGACGACGCCTCGGCGCCCCAGATGCTGGTGCGCGGCGGCCTGGACATCACCGCCTGCGAGGTGAGCACCGCCACCCGGCGCTGCGTGGAGGGCCGCGACCCCGCCAAGGACATCGCCTTCGCCGCCCGCATCGACGCCGTCGCCAAGAAGATCATCATCGAGGAGGGGCGGGCCGACTGCTCCGCGCCTGTGCGCTCCCGATGCCGGAACTTCCGCGACGTGGAGCTGACCGGTGATGACTGGAAGGCCATGGTCACCTGGATCGAAGCCGCGCGGCGCACCTACGCCGAGCAGCCCGAGAACAAGGCGGCGAACAAGGTGCTGCCACCCATCAAGCACTGGTCCACCACGGTGCGGCCCACATCGCTGGCGTGGGCGGGCTTCGGGCGCAGTTCGGTGGCGTGGGGCTTCACCAACGGCATCTCCGATGCGATCCGGCCGGCCAGCGATCTGCTGCCCCCCTATGGGTTCTTCGGCTACACGCGGGGCGTGGTGAAGGCGATCGGTGACGGCCTGAACCGCCTGGACACCGCACCGACGCTGCCCGCCGACGGCGCGCCCGCGCGGGCCGTGCCGGTGTCGGCGGACTGGGACGGCGACGGTGCCGAGGGCCTGGGCCTGTGGTACGGCAGGTCCAGCCGTGCCACGGGGCCGAAGATGGGCGGCCTGTGGCTGGTGCGCCACGACGGGGGAATGACCACGGCGGTGGACGACCCCACTCCCTGCCCCAGGTTCTGCCAGCCCGTGGAGCCACCGGGTACCCCCGCCTACGACGCCACCGGGCCGGAGACCCGCGACGGCTCGGCGGGCGCGGCGTTCCCCGTGGCCGGCAACTGGGACGGCTACGAGAGGGATGGGTCGGCCGCCGACACACCGGGCATCGCCACCTACGAGGGCGGCGTGATGAGGTGGACGCTGCGCCCCGCCTATGGCCGGCCGATCACGGTCACCTTCGGGGCGCATGATCCGGCCAAGGCCGGGGCGCCCGTGCCGCGCCCCATCACCGGTGACTGGAACGGTGACGGCATCACCGACATCGGCGTGTACGACCCGCCGGCCAGGGCTCCGGTGGACCAGGGCCTGCGACGCCCGGGCACCTTCCGCCTGCTGACCTCGCTCCGCTACCCGACCGACCCGAACGCCCCGGCCCCGCAGCCGGACATCACCATCTCGATGGGCGCATACGGATCGATGCCCGTGACCGGCGACTGGAATGACGACCAGATCACGGACATCGGCTACGTCACGCGCCCCGGCGCCGACGGCCGGGCCACGTGGAACCTGCGCTACGTGCGCAGCGAGGGCTGCGCGTCGGCCTGCGCACCCGACCTGACGGTGACGACGGCCAGCACCCCGGACATGTTCCCGCTGGCAGGGAAGTGGAGGTGATGGCCGTGAGGCCGATGCATGCGATGGCGACCCTCCTGGCCGCCGCAGCCACGCTGCTGGCAGTCGGCGCAGCCGGCGCCGGGGCGGCGCCGGCACGCCAAGGGGCGGCGACTACTGGCGCGTCGTCGCCTGCGTGCCCGGCGAGCATCCGCTCGGTTCCGGGCGGGGCGCGCGACGCATCCACCCGCGGCTTCGACGATGGCGTCGCCGGCCCCGACCAGGCCTACCGCCCCGGGCAGATGCTGCTACGCCTGGACCGCGGCTCCACGGCAGCCGAGTTCGCGTGCGTGCTGAAGGAGCTCGGCGCGGTGAAGCTGGCGGGAGGCAGGGGCCGGGCCGGGCTCGCCGGTATGTCCGATCTCATGCTGGTGGAACTGCCGCCCGCGCGGTCGGTGATGGCGACGGGTCGCCTGCTGATGCTGCCCCGCTATCGCGAGCTCATGGACAATGCGCAGCCGAACTGGCTCATGCAGGATGCACAGCCGTCGGATCCTGCCCCGGCGCCGGGGCCTGCACCAGAACCTCCTCGGCCACCCTGCCCGGATCCCAATGCGCAGGATCGGCCATTCCCCAACGACACCTACTTCCCGCTGCAGTGGGGCCTGGGCCCGGGCAACGAGGCCGCGGATACACGGCGGGACATCAAGGCCGGGGAGAATGCCGACAATGACACGCCGTGCTCCAAGGTTCCCAGGTGGATAGGAAAGGTGGTGGGCACGACCCCCCTGAAGGTGGGCGACGCGAATAGCACGATGCGCGTGGCCCAGGCGTGGCCGCTCACCAAGCGGTGGTGGTGGTCCAAGCGATCCGTGACGATCGGCATCATCGACGATTCGCTGGTGCAGCACCCCGACCTGGTGGGCAGCGTCGAGCCCGGTGGCAGCCGCGTGATCACACCGCGCGTGATCGACGAGCAGGTGTTGAGCGTGAAGCCCGGCCCGGCCGTGCAGCCCGGGCAGAGGGAGCCCGAGTTCACCATCACGAGCGGTGGCGGAGACGTCAGCTGCCCGATACCCCGGAACAACACGACCCCCGACGACATCGCGCGGGCACTCGATCGGCGCGTGGCGGTGATGTGCGATGCCCGCGCCGGGGCCAATGCGAAGCCCTACTTCGGTGCCCTCACGGTCATCGGAACAGCAGGGAGCATGCAGATCCGTATCGGCGCCGACACCGCCGACATCCCGGGGGACGCCCTTCATCTCGGTGACGGCACGCGTGTGACCAACGCCCTGAAGGCAAACGCCGCCCTGGGGGCACTGGTCGACTCCGGAACGCTTGAGATGAAACCGCTCGCGCGTACGGACACCTGCGATGTGCCCACGTATTGCAGACGGTGGATCATCGCGCATCGGTCGCTGCCCACGGGCACGGAGGTCTCGGTCGACGGCGCGCGGCTCTCGTACACACCGCTCTTCTCGAATGAGCGACCGGGGACCGCCGCTCTGGCGAGGTCGGCCTTCGCGGTGGAGGCCGGAACCACGCCGGGGGTATTCCGCGCTGAGCTGAAGACCGGCATGCCAGATGCGCACCGCTGGACATTCACACCACCGGACGCCGCGAAGGTGGAGCGCGTCCTGGGCGAGGGCTACAGCGCAGAGGTCCCCGCGGCGCCAAACAGCGGCACCTGGCCAGGACAACTTGACGACGATCCCACCAAGGCCCATGGCCAGATCATCGCCGGCGTCATCGGGGCGCAGGCCCACAACGGCCGCGGGATCGCCGGCGTGCTGGGCCCCTACATCACGCCGAGAATCATGATGGCGGTCACACCGCTGGACACGGCGGCTGACCTGGAGGCCATCCGGTACCTGGCCGGCAGGAAGAAGGTGACGGTGG
>JAFMJQ010000010.1 GCA_017853415.1 Thermoleophilia bacterium
CGAACGGCCCGGTTGCCCGGGCCGTTCGATGAGTCCTCATGGCGGTCAACCCCGGTGACGCCCACCCGTCGGTGAGGCCAGTGGGGGTGCCTGTCGCGGGCTAGGCGCCCACGGTCTCCAGCACGCCGTCCAGCGGCGTGAAGTGGCGCTTGAACTCCATGGTCTGCGTGGGCATGCCCAGGGCCAGGCCGATGAGCTGCGGCAGGTGCAGCACCGGCATCGCGTACTCCTCGCCCATCAGCTGCTCGGTCTTGCGCTGGTAGGCGTCCATGGCCAGGTGGCACAGCGGGCACGGGGTGACCATCACCTGCGCACCGGCGTCGCGGGCGCCTGAGAGGGCCACGTGGCTCTCCTTCAGCGCGACCTCCTCGCGGGCGAGGATGATCGGGAAGCCGCAGCAGCGGGTCTTGCCGTCGTAGTCGGCCACCTCGCCGCCGAGGGCCGTGATGAGGCGCTCGAGCGACTGCGGGCGGTCGGGGTCCTCGAAGCCCATCACCGACGACGGCCTGAGCAGCTGGCAGCCGTAGTACGGCGCCACCTTGAGGCCGTTCAGACCCCTGGGGCCGCGCTGCTCGAGCAGCGAGAGGCCCTCCTCGGTGGCCAGGTACCAGAGCAGGTGCGTCACGTCGATGGTGCCCTGGTACGGGCGCGCCCCGGCGTTCACCAGCTCGCCGTTCACCTGCTCCAGCAGGCGCGGGTCCTCCTTCACCATCTTGTTCGCGCGACGCAGGTTGAGCGTGCACACGTTGCAGATGGTGAGGATGTCCGCGCCCATCTCCTCGGCCTCCGAGAGGATGCGCACGTTGAGCGTGAGGTACAGGTTGGGCTTGGCCTCGGCGATGTCGCCGGCGCCGCAGCAGGTTGCCTGCGGCATGGGCAGCAGCTCGATGTCGAGGAGCGGCGCCAGGGCCTTGGTGGTCGCGTTGAGCTCCTTCGAGCTGAACTCGGCCACGCAGCCGGGGTAGTAGGCGAACTGACGCGGCACTAGATGGTCTCCTTGACGTTCTTGATGAGCTTCGTGACCTGGTCGCGGTTCTTCACCCTGTGGGTGAGCGGCGACGCCGGCAGCTTGCCCTTCTGCAGCATGCGCAGCGCCAGCGGGGCGTTGAACGCGCCGCCCACGGGGTCGGTGTAGCCACCCACCAGCTGCTCGTTGAGCTTGCCGCCGGTGCGCATGGAGATGAGGAAGGCCTTGGCGTGGCGTGCGCCCTTGTCCTTGGTGACCTTCTCCTGGAACGCGATGGCGCCGAGCTTCTCGATGGCGTCACGCGGGTCCACGCCCTTGGGGCAGCGCTCGTTGCAGAACATGCAGCGGGTGCAGTCCCACACGCCGTGCTGGCCCGAGTAGAGCTTGGCGCGGTTCTTGCGCTGCGAGTCGCGCTCGTCGGCGGCGAAGCGGTAGCCCCACGCGAAGGCGGCGGGCCCGACGAACTCGGGGTCGGCCGCCAGCGAGTTGCACTCCGAGTAGCAGGCGGCGCAGAGGATGCACGCGCTCTCCTTGGCCACCTTCTCCATCGCCGACTTCGGCACGAGGCGCTCCTTCTGGGGCGCCGGGCCGTCGGGGATGAGGTACGGCTTGACCGCCTTGAACTTCTCCCAGAACGGCGTCATGTCGACGACGAGGTCCTTGATGGGCGCGAAGTTGCCGATGGGGTCAACCTGCAGGGTGTCCGATCCGCTCTCGGCCTTGGCCTCCTCCACCTGCGTCATGCAGGCGAGCACGGTCTTGCCGTTCACCTTGCAGGCACACGAGCCGCAGATGGCCGAGCGGCATGAATACCGCACGGCCAGGGTGCCGTCCTGCTCGTTCTGGATGCGCAGCAGCGCGTCCAGGATCGTGGTCTTCTCCTCGTGGTCGAGGCTGAAGTCCTGGTGGTAGGTCGCGAGGTCTCCCGAGTCCGGCTGGTACCGGAAGACGCGGAACGTCGTGCTCGCCATCAGTAGGACCTCACCTGGGGCTCGTACTTGGTCATGGTCACGGGCGAGTAGTCGAGGCGGATCTCGCCGTCGTCCAGGTACGCCAGCGTGTGCTTCATCCAGTTCTCGTCATCGCGATCCGGGAAGTCCGTGCGCGAGTGTGCGCCGCGGCTCTCGTGGCGGGCGATGGCGCCGGTCACCATGCAGTCGGCGAGGTCGAGCAGGTAGCCGGTCTCGATGGTGTGGATGAGGTCGGTGTTGAACGTCTTGCCCTTGTCGTCCACGACCACGCCCTGGAACTGCTGCCGGAGGTTGTCCACGGTGGCCTTGGCCTCGCGCAGGGTGGCGTCCTCGCGGAACACGCCGACCTTCTCCTGCATGACGGTCGCGAGCTCGTCGCGGATCTCTGCCTGGCGGGGACCGTTCTCGCGTGAGAGCAGCTCCTCGATGCGGGCCTGCGTCTCATCCGCGGCGTTGGTGGGCACCTTGGGGGCCGGGGCCTCCTGTGCGTAGGCGGCCGATGCCTCGCCGGCGCGGGCGCCGAACACCACGGCCTCGAGCAGCGAGTTGCCACCCAGGCGGTTGGCGCCGTGCACCGACACGCAGGAGCACTCGCCGGCGGCGAACAGGCCCGGCATGTGCGGGGCGGCTCCCCAGTTGTCCACGTGCACGCCACCCATGTGGTAGTGCGCGCCGGGCCTGATCGGGATGGGCTCCTCGATCGGGTCGGTGCCGGCGAAGGCGATGGCCAGCTCGCGGATCTGCGGCAGGCGCTCCATGATGCGGTCGCGACCCAGGTGGCGCAGGTCGAGCAGCACGCAGCCGTCGATTCCGCGACCCTCCTGGATCTCCGTGGCCTCCGCGCGCGAGACGACGTCACGCGACGCCAGCTCGAGCTTGTTGGGGGCGTACTTGCTCATGAAGCGGTCCCCGTCCTTGTTCAGGAGGTACCCGCCCTCTCCGCGGGCACCCTCCGTCACGAGCACGCCGTTGGCGGCGAGCGTGGTGGGGTGGAACTGCATGAACTCCATGTCCTTGAGCGGGACGCCCTTGCGAAGGGCCAGGCTCATGGCATCGCCGGTCGACGCGTGCGCGTTCGTCGACGGGCGGTACACGCGGCCCGCGCCACCGGTGGCCATCACCACGGCCTTGGCACCGATGGTCTCGATCTTGCCGTGGATCATGTCGTAGGCCACCACGCCCACGGCGTTCCCGCTGTCGTCGGTGACGAGGTCGGTGACGAACCACTCCTCGTACGTCGGGATGTCGTACTTCACGCACACGGTGTAGAGCGTGTGCAGGATCACCAGGCCGGTGAGGTCGGCCGCGTAGCAGGTGCGCGGGAACCCGGCGCCACCGAAGGGGCGCTGGGCGATCTTGCCGGAGTCCTCCTGGCGGCTGAACACAGCCCCCCAGTGCTCCAGTTGGTACACCTCGAGCGGCGCGCGCTCGCAGAGGATCTCGATGGCGTCCTGGTCGCCGATGTAGTCGGCTCCCTTGACGGTGTCGAAGGTGTGGTTGTCGGTGCTGTCCTCGGTCTCGTTGCCGAGTGCAGCGTTGATTCCGCCCTGGGCGGCGCCTGAGTGGCTGCGGACCGGATGCAGCTTCGTCACGAGGGCGACGTCAACGCCCGCCTCGTGCGCGGCAATCGCCGCGCGCATCCCCGCAAGACCAGCGCCGACGACGACGACGTCGTGTTCGCGCACTTTTCCCTGACCTCCGGTCGATTGAGAGGGTTCCCGCTGCCCGGAAGGCTACCGCAGCATGACGCTCACGAGCGCCCCTTCCGCCGGGACATTCGGCCCTCTACGGGGAGTAGCGCCGACCCCCGGCGAACCGCTCGAAGTAGCGACCCGACGAGATGTCGGTGACCTTCACCACGTCGCCGGTCTGCGGGGCATGCACCATCTGGCCGCCGCCGATGTAGAGGCCCATGTGCCCGATGTAGCCGGACGAATCGGCGAAGAACACCGCGTCACCGGGCCTGAGCTGGGCGAAGGGCACGTAGGCGCCCACCGTGGCCTGGTCCTCCGCCACGCGTGGAAGCTTCATCCCGAGCTGGCCGTACACCCAGTAGACGAGCCCGGAGCAGTCGAACCCGCCCGGCTTCGATCCGCCCCACCGGTAGGGCGTGCCCTGGTACGACATCGCCATCTGCACGGCCTGCCCGCCCATTCCGGCCTTCGATCCCGGCACCACCGTGTTCTTCGCGAAGGCCACCTGGCTCGGCGTGCCGGCCTCGGGCTGGAACACCACCACGTCGCCCGGCACCACGGGGAACTCCGCCTCCAGCGGACGGCCGGCCAGCATCAGCGTCCACCCCTTGCTCTGGTCGATGGCCGCGTTGGTCTGTGGCCGCTCGCCGTCGATGCCCAGGTAGAGCGGGTCGTCGGCGGTGGCGTTGAACCTGCCCGCCACCGTCGACCTCATGTGCAGGGCGCGCGAGCGGGCGGCCACCGCGCCGGCCACCAGGGCCTCCTTGCCGGTATCCCCCCACTCGGGTGGCATGTCGCCCGGCAGCACGCCCCGGATGTAGTTCTCGGTGCTCGTCTGGTTGATCACGGCCATGGTGCGACCGCTGCTCGGCACCACGCGCAGGCTGCCGCGGTAGCGCAGCTCGAGCGGATCGGACATGCGTATTCCGGTCTCGGCCGATCCGCTGTCCAGGCGCACCGGGCCGATGAACTTGAGCGACTTCGAGCCCGGCACGTCGAGGTCGGTCACCGCGAAGCCGGTCCTGCCATGCCGCTTCACGAGGATCCGGTGCCCCACCTCCACGGACCGGCCCGTGGCGCCCCGGCGTCCCTCGTCCACCAGCCGCAGCACGGTCTTGCCCTGCATCACCACCTGCTTGGCCTGGTCGGCCACGAGTATGCGCACCGTCTGCTGCGGCAGCTGCTTGAGCTGGCTGCCGGGGAAGGCCTGGCGCACGATCTCCTGCGCGGTCTTCCCGCGCTTCGCCTGCGCCAGCGCGTCGTTGCGCGTCATCGGCGCGGCCGTGGCGACGGACCCGGCCATGGCGAGCGCCAGGCCGGCTGCGATCAGGGGCCGGAGGAACATCCCCTTCCAACGTAGCAGCGCCCCGGCGATGCGCCAGCCCGCGGGGTGCACCCGTGCGACGCGCGTTACGTCGTCCCCGCTTGGAGCGGGGTTCTGCGACGTCGGGGCCTCGGGTTATCCCGAGGCGAACACCGCGCCCAGGCGCTCCATCCCCACCGTGATCTCCTCGGGGGAAACACCCGAGTAGGCCAGGCGCAGGGTGTTGTGGTGGCCCTCGATGAAGCATGCCGAGCCCGCCACGTAGATGACGCCGGAATCCTGCGCCACGGGCAGCAGGGCGTCGGCCGACATGCCCTCGGGCAGCTCGAGCCACATGAAGAACCCGCCCTCGGGCGGCGTGCACCTGGTGCCGTCGGGCATGTGGTGCAGGCCGGCGGCCATGGCGTCGCGCCGCACGCGCATGAGCTCGGTGACCCGCGCGATGTTGGGATCGAGCAGGCCGTCCTCGCACACCTTGAACACCGCGGCCTCGGGCAGGTGGGCCGGCGAGATGTAGGTCTGGTTGGCGCGGGTGGTGAGCGTCTTCACGAGCTCGGCCGGTGCGATGAGGTAGCCCACGCGAAGCCCGGGGGCGAGCGTCTTCGAGAACGACGACGAGAACATCACCTTCTCGGGCCCACCCAGCTCATAGATGCTGGGCAGCGCCTCGCCCTCGAACCTCAGGCGCCCGTAGGGATCGTCCTCGAGGATCCAGAAGCCATGCTTCTCGGCCAGGTCCACCAGCGCCCGGCGCTTGTCGAGCGAGATGGTGGTGCCCGCCGGGTTGTGGAAGTTCGGGATGGTGTAGACGAGCTTCGGCACGCGGCCGGCCTCGCAGGCCGCGGCCAGCGCGCCGACGTCCATGCCGTCGTCCTCCATGGGGATCGGCAGGATGTCCATGCCGTGCATCTGGGCCTGCAGCAGCGCGCGGTCGTAGGTGGGCGCCTCGAGCCCGATGAGGTCGCCGGGCGAGAGGAACGTCTCGAGCAGGAACACATAGCCCTCGAGCGACCCGTTGGTGATGAGCACGCGGTCGGCCGTGGTGCCGTGGTGCGCGGCCAGCCACTCACGAAGCGGCGGGTAGCCGCCGCCGGTGCCGTACGACAGGATCACCGTCGGGTCGGCGGCGAGCGCGGAGTCGGTGCAGCGGGCGATCAGCCCGCCATCGAGCGCCTCGGGAGCCGGGGCACCGCGGGCGAATGAGATGACGTCAGGCACGGCGCGGCAGTCTAGACATGCCCCCCCGCCGGTAGCCTCGCCTGCATGGCGACATTCGTCCTCATCCATGGCGCGATGCACGGCGGATGGTGCTGGCGACCCGTCGAGGCCCTGCTCCGCGATGCCGGCCATGAGGCCCACGCCCCGACCCTCACGGGCATGGGCGACCGCGCGCACCTGCTCTCCCCGGACATCGGGGTGGACACCCATGTGAAGGACGTGCTGGCGACCCTCGAGATGGAGGACGTGCGCGACGGCGTGCTGGTGCTGCACTCCTACGCCGGCGTGCTCGCCGGGCCCGTGGCCGCGGCGGCCGGTGACCGCGTGGCGCGGGTGGTGGCCATGGGGGCGTTCCTCGTCGACCCGGGCGAGGCCCTGGCCGACGTCGAGCCCCCGGATGTGGTGGCTCGCTACCGGCGGCTCGTCGCCGATGCCGGGCGCGGGTGGCGCGTGCCCGCCTCGCCGGCGTTCATGGACCAGTGGTCGGTGCCCGCGGCGCTGCGCGAGGTGGTCGGGCCACGCCTCACCGACTTCCCGGCCCGATGCGTCGAGGATGTCGTCGCGTATGACCGTGCACGCATCGACGCCCTGCCGCGCGACTACGTGCAGCACACCGCGCCGTCGCTGGCGAGCCTCGAGGCCACGGTGGCGAGGGCGCAGGACCAGGGCTGGCGCATGCACCGCATCGCCACGGGCCACGACATGATGCTCGAGGATCCCTCGGGCACCGCCCGGCTGCTCATGGAGATCGCCTCCTGAGCAGCCGGGTGGTGCGCCGGGGCGTTGGCTACTTCAGCGTGTCGGCCACGATCTCGGCGACCTCGGTGGGGTTGGTCCCCACGCGCACGCCGAGCGCCTCGAGGGCGTCCTTCTTGCCCTGGGCGGTGCCGGACGACCCGGTGATGATGGCGCCGGCGTGGCCCATCTGCTTGCCGGGAGGAGCCTGGAAGCCCGCGATGTAGCCCACCACCGGGGTCTTCATGTTGGCGGCGATGAACTCGCCTGCGCGCTCCTCCTCGTCGCCGCCGATCTCGCCGACCATCACCACGAGGTCGGTCTCGGGGTCGGCCTCGAACATCTGCAGGATGTCGATGAACGACGAGCCCACGATCGGGTCGCCGCCGATGCCCACCACCGTGCTCTGGCCGATGCCCAGGTCGCCGATCTCCTTGGAGATCTGGTACGTGAGCGTGCCCGAGCGGCTGATGATGCCCACGCGGCCCGGCGTGAAGACGTCGGTCGGCATGATGCCCACCGTCGCCTTGCCGGGGCTGATCGCCCCCGGGCAGTTGGGGCCCAGCAGGCGCTGGTCCCCGCGCTTGAGGTGCGTGTACACGCGCATCATGTCGTGGGCGGGAATGCCCTCGGTGATGGCGATCGTGAGCTCGATGCCGGCGTCCAGCGACTCGTAGATCGCGTCGGTGGCGAACCGCGGCGGCACGAAGATCATCGACGTGTTGGCGCCGGTGGCCTCCACGGCATCGCGCACGGTGTTGAACACCGGGATGCCCTCGACGTCCTGCCCGGCCTTGCCGGGGGTCACGCCCGCCACCACGTTGGTGCCGTACGCCTTGTTGCGGAGGGTGTGGAACTGGCCCTCGCGGCCGGTGACGCCCTGCACCACCAGCTTGGTGTTCTGGTCGACCAGGATGCTCACGAGGCCTCCTTCGCGAGCTCAACGGCGCGCTTGGCGGCCGAGAGCATCGTGGGCTCGACCACCACGTTGGCCGGGGCGCGCTCGGCGATGATGGCGCGCCCCGCCTCGGCGGCGGTCCCGTCGAGGCGCACGACGATCGGGAGCGTGGCCCCCAGCTTGTCGAGCGCCGTGAGGAGGCCTTCGGCCACCTCGTCGCAGCGGGTGATTCCGCCGAAGATGTTGATCATCAGCGACTTCACCTTGGGGTCGCTCAGCAGCACCTCGAGCGCAGTGGCCACGGCCTCCGCGTTCGACCCGCCGCCGGCGTCCAGGAAGTTGGCGGGCTTGCCGCCTGCGAGCGCCACCACGTCGAGGCTGCTCATCACGATGCCGGCGCCGTTGCCCATGATGCCGACGTCGCCGTCGAGCTTCACGTAGGTGACGCCGCGCTCGTGTGCCATGCGCTCCTGCTCGTCGTCGGTGACGCTCTCCTTGAGCGCCTCCAGGTCCGGGTGGCGGTAGAGCGCGTTGTTGTCGATCGACACCTTGGCGTCGAGCGCCACCACGCGGTCGTCCGCGGTCCAGATGAGCGGGTTGATCTCGATGAGCGTGGCCTCGAGGCCGATGAAGGCCTCGTACGCCCTGGTGAGCGCGTCGAGCACGCCCTTCTGCGCGGGCTCGTCGATGCCGGCGTGGTAGATCAGCCAGCGTGCGTGGTGCGGCTGGAAGCCGATGAGCGGGTCAACGTGCAGGCGCGCGAGCGCCTCCGGGTGCTCCTCGGCCACCGCCTCGATGTCCATGCCGCCCATGGCCGAGAGCATCACGAGGGGCTTCTTCGCCGATCGGTCGAAGGTGACCGAGGCGTAGTACTCCTTCTTGATGTCCGAGGCGGTCTCGATCCACAGCCGGTTGACGGTGTGGCCCTTGATGTCCATGCCGAGGATGTTGCTGGCCTCGGCGAAGGCCTCATCGGGGTTCTTGGCCAGCTTGATGCCGCCGGCCTTGCCGCGGCCACCCACCTGCACCTGCGCCTTCACGACGACCGTGCCGCCGATCGCCTCGGCGGCGGCCTTCGCCTGCTCGGGCGTGTCGGCAACCTCGCCCGAGGGCACGGCGAGGCCGTACTTGGCGAAGAGCTGCTTGCCCTGGTACTCGAAGAGATCCACCCGCGTCCCTTGTCTCGCTGTCAGTGAACGGCCCGCGTCATCAGGCGCGGGCCGGTCCGGGACTCTACCCATGAGATGGGTCCGGGCGGGCGTCTACCCTCGCCCTCATGTCGGCTGACAGGGCCAACGCGGGGCGACTCGAGATGCTGCTGGTGCTGCAGTGGCTCGACGAGGGCATGGCCGTGGACGGCGACGTGATGCTGTCGGTGTCCACCGCGGCGGCCGATCTGCAGCTGGGTGGCGACGAGGGCCTGCTCGCCCTGATGTCGGCCCTCGGCGTGCTCGAGGAGGACGGCCGCGTGAGGGTGGAGTGGCCCGGTCGCCCCTTCGACTCGGCCGAGGCCCGCGTGCTGCTCTCCCCCGAGATCACGCGTGACGCCGCGCAATTGTTCGGCTCGTAGGCCCGCCGCGCCCTAGCGGCGCATCATCCGCAGGGCGATGGCCGCGCCCACCGCGGCGCCGATGAGCCCGCCCACCACCAGGGCGGTGGTGCGGTTGGCGGCGGCCGGATCGAGCACGGCCACCAGCGCCGCGGCGATGCCCACGCCGATGGCGGCGACGACGATCGCCGCGCCGAGCGCGATGCCCGTGGCGCGGGCGTCCGGCATGCGCCAGCTGCGGCCGTCGTCGTCGGGCTCGGCATCCGCGCCGCTGAACAGCCGAACGTCCTCGGGGTCGCGGGCGGTCACGGCGATGCCGCTCGCCATGTCTCGGAGAGTCTCGGGATAGACGGTGGCCTCGCGCGCCAGGGCGCGCAGCGCCACGCCCGCGCGCGCCAGGTGCAGGGGGTCGCGCGGCAGCGCGCGGGCCAGCGACGCCGCGGTGAGCGCCGCGGCCTCGGCCGGGTCGATGTCGCCCGTGTAGATGACCGGCTCGGCGTCGTCGGGGTCGTCGCCGGGCTCCAGCACCAGGTCGGCGATTGCCGCGCCCGGGGGCGGCGACACCTCGCCGGGCGGCACGGCGAGCCCGCCGATCTCGCAGCGGCCCGTGAGGTCGACCAGATCGTCGGGGGCCGATGCCCCGAATGCGCGGATCACCGCCTGGCGCCCCGGCCCATCGGCCGCCGCCAGGCGGTCGGCCGCCAGTGCCACGCCGCAGGCCAGCACGGCGCGGCGCACCGTCTCGCGGTCGGCATCGCCGGGCTCCACGAGGGCCCCGGCCGAGGCGCGGCCCGCCCCCAGGCGGCCGGCCCACATGACGACGCGGGTCATCTCAGCCGATGACGGCGATGATCTCGTCGGCGGCCACCGACTGGCCGGCCTCGACGTTCACCGCGCTGATGGTGCCCGCCGTGTGGGCGGTCACCTCGTTCTCCATCTTCATGGCCTCGATGATGCAGATCACGTCGCCCACCGCGACCTCCTGGCCCGACTCCACGGCCACGCTCAGCACCGTGCCCTGCATGGGGGAGTGCACATCGCCGGTGGCGCCCGCCGCACCCGATGCGTGGTGGCCGCCGCCCGTGCGCTCGCGCTTCTTCTTCGGCGCGGGGGCGCCCCCGGCGGCAAGGTCCTTCTCGGGGATGAACAGCCGCACGTCGAACCTGCGGCCGCCCACCTCGGCCACCAGCGACCTCTCGGCCACCGGCTCGGCCTCGGGCGCCTCGGGCGCGGGTGGCGGTGCGCCGTCGCGTGCCGGCAGCGGCGTGTTCTCGGCGCTCATGGCCTCGAGGGCGTCGTGGCACGCGCCGCCGTCGATGAACTCCTGCTCGTTCAGCAGCCAGATGTGGAAGGGGATGAGCGTGGTCACGCCCTCCACCACGTACTCCTCGAGCGCGCGCAGCATGCGCATGCGCGCCGACTCGCGATCGACATCCCAGGTGATGAGCTTGGCCACCATGGGGTCGTACATGTCGCTGATCACCGACCCGCCCTGCACGCCGGAGTCCACGCGCACGCCGGGGCCGGCCGGCTCGCGGTAGGCGGTGATGGGGCCGGGGGTGGGGAGGAACCGCCTCTCGGCATCCTCGGCGTTGATGCGGCACTCGAAGGCGTGCCCGCGCGGCGCCACCTGGTCCTGGGTCACCGACACCGGCTCGCCGGCGGCGATGCGCACCTGCTCGCGGATGAGGTCGAGCCCCGTGACCATCTCGGTGACCGTGTGCTCCACCTGGATGCGCGTGTTCATCTCGAGGAAGAAGAACTCCTCGCCCGACACCAGGTATTCGAGGGTGCCCGCCGACCGGTAGCCCACGGCCTCGGCCGCGCGCACCGACGCCTCGCCCATGCGCCGGCGCAGGTCGTCGCTCACGATGGGGCTGGGGGTCTCCTCCACCAGCTTCTGATGGCGGCGCTGCACCGAGCAGTCGCGCTCGCCCAGCCACAGGGTGGTGCCGTGGCCATCGGCCAGCACCTGGATCTCCACGTGCCGCGGGTGGGGCAGGTAGCGCTCGAGGTACACCGTGGAGTCGGCGAAGAACTTCTCGCTCTCGCGCCGCGCGCCCTCGAAGGCGCCCTCGAGGTCGTCGGGCGTCAGCGCAACGCGGAAGCCCTTGCCGCCACCGCCGGCCGCGGCCTTCACCGCGATGGGGTAGCCGATCCCCTCGGCGATGCCCGTGGCCTCGGCCACGTCGGCCACGCCCTCGGTGACGCCCGGCACGATCGGCACGCCGGCGGCGTGCATGAGGGCGCGCGCGGCGGTCTTCGACCCCATGGCGTCGATGGCGTCGGCGGGCGGGCCGATGAAGGTGATGCCGGCGTCGGCGCACGCCCGGGCGAACGGGGCGTTCTCGGCGAGGAAGCCGTAGCCGGGGTGCACGGCCTCGGCGCCCGAGGCGGCCGCCACCTCGAGGATCTTCGGGATGTTCAGGTAGGTGTCGGTGGCCGGGCCGGGGCCGAGCGAATGGGCCTCGTCGGCGAACTGCACGAACAGCGCATCGCGGTCGGCCTCGGAGTACACGGCCACCGACCGGATTCCCATCTCGCGCAGCGTGCGCATCACCCTGATGGCGATCTCGCCACGGTTGGCGACCAGCACCGCCGTGAACATCAGCGACTCCTCGTGTCGTCGGTGGGCAGGCCCACGCCCTCGCGAATGGCCGCGCGACGCCAGGCCGACCGGTACGCGGCGGGACGCGGATCGGCGTCCACGCCGCCGCGTGCGCTGAAGAGCGCCTGCACCGCGGCCGCGATCGCGGCGGCCTCGTGCGGCGACGGGGCCGGTGACACCTGCATGGCCACGCTCACAGCGGGATGTTCCCGTGCTTGCGCTTCGGTCCGTCCACGCGCTTGGTGAGCGATGCCTCGAGCGCCTTCACCAGCCACGGCCGGGTGTCCTCGGGCTGGATGACGTCGTCCACGTACCCGCGCTCGGCCGCCAGGTAGGGGTTTGCGAAGCGCTCCTTGTACTCCTCGATCAGCTCGGCGCGGCGGGCCTCGACGTCGCCGCCCTCGTCGGCCACCGCCTTCAGGTCGCCGCGGTGGATGATGTTCACGGCGCCGTCCGCGCCCATCACGGCGATCTCGGCCGACGGCCAGGCGGCGTTGAAGTCGGCGCCGATGTGCTTGCTGTTCATCACGTCGTACGCACCGCCGTAGGCCTTGCGCGTGATGACGGTGATCTTGGGCACCGTGGCCTCGGCGTAGGCGTACAGCAACTTGGCGCCGTGCAGGATGATGCCGCCGTACTCCTGGCTGGTTCCCGGCAGGAACCCGGGCACGTCCACGAACGAGATGATCGGGATGTTGAAGGCGTCGCAGAAGCGGATGAACCGGGCGCCCTTGATGGAGGCGTCGATGTCCAGCACGCCGGCGAGCGCCTTGGGCTGGTTGCCGATCACGCCCACCGAGTGGCCGTTGAGGCGCGCGAAGCCGATGACCAGGTTCTGCGCGTAGAGCGGCGCGATCTCCATGAACTCGCCGTCGTCGAACACGAGCTCCATCACGTGCTTCATGTCGTACGGCTTGTTCGGGTTGTCGGGGACGATCACGTGCAGCTCGGGCTCGCGCCGCTCGGGGTCGTCGGACGGCACCTCGTAGGGCGCCCCGTCGAGGTTGTTC
The DNA here is from genome assembly GCA_017853415.1 of Thermoleophilia bacterium. Taxonomy (GTDB): domain Bacteria; phylum Actinomycetota; class Thermoleophilia; order Miltoncostaeales; family Miltoncostaeaceae; genus SYFI01. The sequence goes on from JAFMJQ010000010.1 coordinate 12,975, forward strand.
TGGGGGATGAACGAGAGCAGGTGCCGCACGTCATCGAGGCACGACTCCTCGTCCTCGGCGGCGAACTGGCACACCCCGGACTTCATCGCGTGGCTGAGCGCGCCGCCCAGCTCCTCCATGGTCACGTCCTCGCCGGTGACCGTCTTGATCACGTCGGGGCCCGTGATGAACATGTGGCTCGTCTGCTTCACCATGAAGATGAAGTCGGTGATGGCCGGGCTGTACACCGCGCCGCCGGCGCAGGGGCCGAGGATCACCGAGATCTGGGGGATCACCCCGCTGGCCTGCACGTTGCGGTAGAAGATGTCGGCGTAGCCGCCCAGGCTCACCACGCCCTCCTGGATGCGCGCGCCGCCCGAGTCGTTGAGGCCGATGATCGGGCAGCCCATGCGCACGGCCATGTCCATGACCTTGCAGATCTTCTCGGCGAACACCTCGCCGAGGCTGCCGCCGAACACCGTGAAGTCCTGGCTGAACACGAACACCCGGCGGCCGTCGACGGTGCCGTGGCCGGTGATCACCCCGTCGCCCCACGGCCGGTTCTCCTCGATGCCGAAGCCCGTGGCGCGGTGGCGGGTGAACATGTCGAGCTCCACGAACGAGCCCGGGTCGAGCAGCAGGTCGATGCGCTCGCGGGCCGTCAGCTTGCCGCGGGCGTGCTGGCGCTCCACGCCGGCGTCGCCCGAGGGGTTCATGGCCTCGGCGCGGAGCTCCTCGAGGTGCTTCTCGGCATCGGACGTGCTCACCGGGCGGCCGCCATCACGCGGTCGTACTCGCCGAACTCCTCGCGCAGCACGCCGCACACCTCGCCGACCGTGGCGCGGGCGCCGAGCGCGCGGTGCATGGGGGGCAGCAGGTTGTCGGTGCCGCGCGCGGCGCTTCGCACGGCGTCCAGGGCCGCCGACACCTCGGCCTCGTCGCGCGCGGCGCGCAGGTCGGCCAGGCGCTGCACCTGGGCGCGCTCGATGGCCGGGTCGATCTTCAGGATGTCGATTTCGGTGTCCTCGGGCTCGGCCTGCACGTTGATGCCCACCACCCGGCGCTCGCCGCCCTCCATGGCCTTGTGCCAGCGGTAGGCGGCGTCGGCGATCTCATCGCGCATGAACTCGATGCTGTCCACCGCGCCGCCGCGCTCGTCGATGCGGGCGATCAGCTCGCCGGCGCGCTCCTCGATCTCGGCCGTGAGCGACTCCACCATCCAGCCGCCGGCCAGGGGGTCGACGCTGTCGGTGATGCCGGTCTCCTCGGCGATCACCTGCTGCGTGCGCAGCGCGAGCTTGGCCGACTGCTCGGTGGGCAGCGCCAGGGCCTCGTCGTATCCATTGGCGTGGATCGACTGGGCGCCGCCCAGGGCGGCCGAGAGCACCTGCAGCGCCACGCGCACCACGTTGTTGTCGGGCTGCTGGGCGGTGAGGGTCGACCCACCGGTCTGGGCGTGGAACCTCAGCGCCATCGAACGGTCGTCCTTCGCCCCGAACCGCTCGCGCATGATGCGCGCCCACAGGCCGCGCGCCGCGCGGAACTTCGCGACCTCCTCGAGGAAGTTCGAGTGGGCGTTGAAGAAGAACGACAGCCGCGGCGCGAAGCGGTCGACGTCGAGCCCGGCGTTCACCGCGGCCTGCACGTAGGCGATGCCGTCGGCGAGCGTGAAGGCCACCTCCTGCACGGCCGTGGAGCCGGCCTCGCGGATGTGGTACCCGCTGATGGAGATCGTGTTGAAGCGCGGCATCTCCGCCGCGCAGTAGGCGAAGGTGTCGGTGGTGAGGCGCATGCTCGCGTGCGGGGGGAAGATGTAGTTGCCGCGGGCGACGTACTCCTTGAGGATGTCGTTCTGGATCGTGCCGCGCAGTTGGTCGGGCGCCACGCCCTGGGCCTCGCCCACGAGCCGGTAGAGCAGCAGCAGCACCGCGGCCGGCGCGTTGATGGTCATGCTCGTCGACACCTCGCCGAGCGGGATGCCGTCGAACACCCGCAGCATGTCGTCGACCGAGTCGATGGCCACTCCCACGCGGCCCACCTCGCCGAGGGCCCGGGGGTCGTCGGAGTCCATGCCCAGCTGGGTGGGCAGGTCGAAGGCCATCGAGAGGCCCGGCGCGCCGTTGGCCAGCAGGTACCGGAAGCGCTCGTTGGTCTCCTCGGCCGTCGCGAAGCCCGCGTACTGCCGCATGGTCCACGGCTTCTCGCGGTACATCGTGCGGTAGGGGCCCCGCGTGAAGGGGAACTCGCCCGGCTCCCCGAGCGATGCGGCCAGGTCGAGGGAGCTGACGTCGCCCTCGTGGTAGACCGGCATGATTTCGATTCCGGAGTCGGTGCTGCGGGCGTCTCCGGCGGCTTCGGTACTGCTCGTCACGCGCGCCTCCGCGGGTCGTGATGCACGCCCGGCATCGCCCTCGCGTGCGGCGGCACGCTACCAGAACAGGGCGCCCCTACCGGGGCCCCGCCGCGGCCCGTCGCCGCACGGTAGCCTCACGTCCATGAGCGATCAGGACCGCCGGCTCGAGCCCGGCACGGGCCCCGGCGTGGGGGTGATCGAGGCCACCGACCAGTCGGTGGACGTCGAGGAGAACCTCTGGACCGACGACTCGGGCGAGGACCTCCAGGGCTGGTACTGCATCGCCACCGACCCATGGCCGTGCCCGGCCGAGGGCTGCGGGTTCGTGGCCAATCACATCACGGCTGCGCACCTGGTCATCTGCTGGCCCGAGATGGACGACCCCAACCTGCTCACCCACGCGCAGATCGCCAAGGAGGTCGGGCGCAACCCGCGGGTGGTCGAGTACCAGACCGGCATGGGCCCGGCGTGCTCGTACTACCAGTGGATCGCCGCCGGCCGGCCGGTGCACGGAGTACGCGCGCAGTAGGGGCGCCCCGGTGGCGGGCTACAGCAGCTTGCGGGCCTTCAGATCGTTGATGATCGCCGTGCTCAGGGTCTTCGAGATGAGCGGCACCTTCGCGAGGAAGGGGTTGTCGTCGGGAGCGGCGCCCACCTCCACGATCACGCGTGACTGCGCGGTGGTGCGGTAGAAGCCGTAGAAGTGGTTCATGCGGCGGTTGGAGTTCGGCGGGATGACCCCCCGGAACCGCCCGCCCGCGCCATTCGCGGGCGTGAAGATCGACTTCAGGCCCGCCGCGATGCGCTGCGCGGTGCCGGCGGAGGTGCGCTCCACCGCGGCGCTCACGGTGGTTGCGGGCACCCTGTGCCGTGCGCTGTCGGGATAGGGGGTGGGGCTCGCGTCGCCCGTGCCCTCGCCCCGGTAGTAGTTCTCGTTGCCGCCGGTGATGGCGTGTCCCACCATGGCCGCGCCCCCGGGTGAGTCGTGGTGGATGCTCACGAAGGTGGCCCCGGGCACGCCGAGCGGCTCCACGCGGGCGGCGAGGGGGCGGGCGTCCACGCCCGCGGCCCTCAGCCGCGTGAGCATGTCGTTGCGCACGCGCCGGTTGAACTCCGACTCGAGCCCGAAGGGGTTGCCTGAGGCACCGGTCTGCGCGAGGTAGCCCGGCTCGCCGGGCGACAGGTGGCCGGCCTGCACCAGCACCACGGGCTGGGCGGCCGAGAGCGCAGCGGGCGCCGCGAGGGCGAACGATGCGGTGATGGCGAGGATGGCGATGCGCACGGGGCGGCAGGATGCCACCCGGGTCGGACCCCCGGGGCAGGCCCGGTTCCGCGCCCCGCGGCTCGCCCTCACCCCCCGGAGCGCTTCTTCCTGGGGAACACGTCGAGGGCCAGTGACCTGACCCGGTCGAGGATCAGCACCCCGTCGAGGTGGTCCATCTCGTGCAGGATCACCCGGGCCTCGAATCCGCTCGCCTCGATCTCACGCAGGTCGCCGGCCAGGTCGCGGAAGCGCACGGCGATCTCCACGGGCCGCTCCACGTTGGCGGTGATCTCGGGAAGGCTCAGGCACCCCTCGCGCCCGGTCTCCGCCCCGGAGTGGTGCATCAGCACCGGGTTCACGAGCACCAGTGGCCCGTGCGGCTCAGGCACCTTCGGGTGGCCGGTGCAGTCGACGAAGCACGCACGCCAGAGCTCTCCCACCTGGGGGGCGGCGATGCCCGTGGTGCGCGGGAATGACCGCGCGGTGTCCTCCAGGTCGCGGGCCAGGCGCGCGAGCGCGGCGCCGAACGACCTGACCGGCGCGCAGGGGGTCTTCAGGCGCCGGTCCGGGTATATGACGACGGGGCGGATCAGAGGAGGCGCTCGGACTCCGACTGCACCGACATGTCGAGCCCGGCGAGTGCGGGGCACTGGATCACCCGCTCGAGTCCGCCCGCGTCCATGCCATCCGGGATCTCCGCCTCGATGCCGAGGACGTAGATGGGCGGGTCGCCCACCAAGCGCGAACTGAGGTCGACGATGTTCACGTCGGCCGCCGCCAGCGCGGACGCCGCCCCGTGCACGATGCCCGGCCGGTCGGCGCCGTAGATCGTGATGACGCAGCGCTCACGGCCGGCGTCACCGTGCGCGGGCGCTGCGGGGCGCACGCCCAGTGAGAGCCCGAGGCCGCTCACGGTGGGGGCGAGGAGGTCGACGATGTCGTGGTCGGTCACCCACTCGGGAACCTGCACGGCGAGGACCATCGCGAACGACCCGGCGAGGATGCTCGCCCGGCAGTTCTCGACGTTCCCGCCGGCCTCGAGGAGGGCCCCGGTGACGGCGGCCACGATGCCGGGGCGGTCCTCCCCGACGATGCTCACGGTGAAATCGCTCATGCGCCGAGGATAGGGGTCCTATGCTTGCGGCGTGGGCGGCCGTGCATCGCTGAATCCCGCACTGCTCGTGACGGCGGCGCGCATCGCGCTGATCCCCGTCGTGATGGTGCTGATCCTCGTCGACGACGAGGGCGGTAGGTACTGGGCATTCGCGCTCTACGTGGTGGCGGCCGCCACCGATTCGCTCGACGGCTGGCTGGCCCGCTCGCGCGGGGAGGTCACCGTGGCGGGTGCGTTCCTCGATCCCCTCGCCGACAAGCTGCTCGTCACCGGCGCGCTGCTCTGCCTCATCGAGGTCGGCGAGGTGCCGGCGTGGATCGCCATGGTCATCATCACCCGCGAGTTCGCGGTCACCGGGCTGCGGCTCGTCGCCGTGAGCGAGGACCTGGTCATCCCCGCCAGCAACCTCGGCAAGCTCAAGACCCTGAGCCAGAACGTGGCAATCGCCTGGGTGATCCTGCACGTGGCCCCGCAGTGGCAGTACGACGCCCTGCTCTACCTCGCCGTGGCGCTCACCGTCATCTCGGGCGCCTACTACTTCATCATGGCGCGCCGCAGGCTCTTCGAGGGCCGCGTGCCCGCCCCCGACGTCACCGGAGATCCGTGAACCAGGCCCTCGTCCTCGTCGCCGCCTACCTGCTGGGCTCCATCCCCTTCGCATACCTCGCCGGACGCCTGAACGGCGTCGACCTGCGCACGGTGGGCAGCGGCAACCTCGGCGCCACCAACGTGTTCCGCACGCTCGGGCGCTCCGTGGGCATCACCGTCATGGTGCTCGACATCGCCAAGGGCGCGGCCGCGGTGCTCCTCGCGCAGTGGGTGGTGGGCGGCCCCTGGTGGCCCATCGCCGCCGGTGCGCTGGCCATCCTCGGCCACGTGTTCCCGGTGTGGACCGGCTTCAAGGGCGGCAAGGGCGTTGCCGTCGGCGCCGGCGCCCTCATCGGCCTCGTGCCGCTTGCCAGCGCCGTCCTCATCGTGCTCTGGTTCGTCATCGTGCTGCTCACCCGCTACGTCTCGGTGGCCAGCATCGTCTGCGCCCTCGCCGCCGCTCCGCTCGCCTGGGCCTTCGGCGCCCCGTGGTCGTACGTGGCCTTCATCGCCCTCGCCGGCCTCTTCGTCATCGTCAAGCACGTCGGGAACATCAAGCGATTGCTCGCGGGCACCGAGAACCGCATCCAGCTCGGCCGCAAGGGCGCGCCGGATCCCACCTGATCCGCACCTCGTAGCGATACGCAAGGGCCGGGGGCCAGTGGTACCCCCGCCGAATACCACAGCAGTGCGGCAGGCCCCGGACATCGGGGTGGCGGCCACTCGCCGAAGCGGGATCGGCATTTGCGGGGACCGCAAATGCAGGATCCCCGGCTGCGATCGCCGCCACCCCGATGTCCGGGGCCTCCCGCCTCTCGCGCTTTTTCGGCGGGGGTACCACTGGCCCCCGGCCGTCCACGCATCGCTACGAGGTGCGAATCAGGTGGGGCCGTCGAGCCATTCCGGGAGGGTGATGTGGCGCGGGGCGTGGGGGCCGCCGGCCACCTCGGCGCGCATCTCGCCGACGACGCCGTGGCGCTCGGCCTCGACGTCGTGGGTGTGGATGGTCTCGTAGTTCTCCTGGTGCGCCGAGACGAAGGCGTCGTCGGGCAGGTCGGGGAACCGGGCGATGACGCCGGCGATCATCTCGCGCACGGAGTCCTCGACGAAGCGCGGGCGGCGGTGGGCCTTGTCCACCACGTAGAGCTCGTCGGGGCGCTTGAGGAGCTCGTAGATCTCCGACGACATGCCGTCCTCGACGATCTCGATGAGGGCGTCGGCGGGGATGTCGCGGCCGTCGGGCACGCCCACGATCAGCGTGCCGCGGGCGCGCTGGTTGTGGGTGGCGATGGGAACGCGGGCCACGATGCGGTCGATCTCGTCGGGCGTGAAGCCGTCGGCCGAGAGCGCGGCCTCGGCCTGCTCGCGCACAAGGCCCTGCGCGCACGGGCAGGCGTTCATGCCCTGCGCCGACACGCCCACGGCGCGGCGGCTGGCACCCGAGCGCGCGGCCGCGGTGCCGATGAGGCCGTACATCTCCTGCGTGGCCACGTCGGTCACGGGGGTGCGGCGCTCCACGGGGTAGCGGGCGCGGATCGTGGCCATGCCGCGCAGCGCCCCCTGGCGCTCCACCACCCGGCGGGCGATGTTCTCGGCAAGGGCCTCGATGGCCACGGCCTCGCCGATGAGCACGGCGTCGATGGCCTCGTTCACCTCTTCCTCGAAGCGCGACATGTGCACGCCCTTCTGGTCGGGATCGAGGTCAACCACGCACTCCACGGTGGCGTCCATGTAGTGCTCGGATCCCCCGAACGCCAGGCGGATCGCCTTGGCCGACCGCGAGACTCCGGCCCGCGACAGGCCGATGCGCGTCGCGGGTGATGTGTCCTGAAGGTCCTCGGAGAACTCGATGGGGTGGCTTGTCACGTGGGTCCCTGGGTCAGGAGGGCAGCATCTGCTGCAACTCGCCGTCCTGGTAGAGCTCGGTGACGATGTCGCACCCGCCCACCAGCTTGCCGTCCACGAAGAGCTGCGGGATCGTCGGCCAGTCCGACCAGCCCGACAGCACCGCACGCACGCGCGGGTCCTCGAGGATGTTCCTCGCGCCGTATTCCACGCCCAGGTGGTCGAGGATCTGCACCACGCGCATCGAGAACCCGCAGGCCGGCGCGTCGGGCGTTCCCTTCATGTAGAGGAACACGCGGTTGGCCGCGACCTCCGACTGGATCTGCTCGAGGATCTGCTCCTCGGTCATGGTGCTGACGTCGCTGCTCATCATGCCTCCGGGGCCCGCGTCTTCAGCGCGAGCGCGTGGATCTGGCCGTCGTCGATGCGCGCCTGGACAGCGGCGTACACGGCCTTGTGCTGGTCGATTCGGCTCATGCCCTCGAACTGCGGCGCCACCACGACAGCGGAGAGGTGGTCGCCGCCGCCGTGGTCCTGCACCTCCACCTGCGCCCCGGGGAGCGCGGCTTCGATCATCGATTGGATCTCGTCGAGGTCGGCCATGGGCGGGAGGATAGGGGGTCAGCCGCCCCGCAGCGCCCTCTGCAGTCCATCCGGGTCGGAAACCGGCGCCCGGCAGGCGAAGCCGCTGCAGGCATACGCCGCGGGCGCGCCGTCCACGAGGGGCCGCCCGGCCAGCACCGGTGCGGCCGAGGCGGCGCGCGGGTCGTCCGGGTCGCCGACGGCGATCACGGCGTAGGGCCCCGCGGTGGAGCGGGCGGCGTCCACCAGCGCCATCGTGCGCGGGTCGTCCAGCGCGCCGACCACCGCCACCTCCACCGGGCGGGACGCCAGCAGGTCGGCGGTGGCGAGCGCCCGCGCGAACGCCTGCGGCCACGTGCCCGCCTGCACCGACACCAGCCCCACGGCCGCCGCGGCGGCGTCGCGATAGCGGGCCTCGCCGGTGAGCAGGTGCAGGCGGGCCAGCACCCAGGCGGCCTGGGAGTTGCCGGCGGGCGATGGGTGGTCCTCGATGTCGCGGGTGCGCGCGATGAGCGGCGGGGCGTCCGACCCCGCCATGAAGAACCCCCCGCCATCCGGGTCGGCGAAGAGGGCGAGCATGGCGTCGGCCAGCGTGCGGGCGGCCACGAGCCATGCGGGGTCGAAGTCGGCGGCATACAGGGCCAGCAGTCCATCGGCCATGTCGGCGTGGTCCTCGATGGCTCCCAGGTGCCGCGCGCGGCCGTCGGCATGCACGCGCATGAGCCGACCGTCCACCACCATCTGGTCGAGCACGAACCGCGCGGCGTCGCGCGCGGCGTCCAGCCAGTCGGCGCGGCGCATGCCCATGCCGGCCTCGGCCAGCGCGCCGATGGCGAGGCCATTCCACGAGGCGATCACCTTGTCGTCGCGTGCCGGTGCCGGTCGCAGCGCCCGGGCCTCGTACAGCGCCTCGAGGGCCGCGGGGGCCACCGCCACCTCGGGTGCGACGACCCGCAGGATGCTGCGCCCCTCGAAGTTGCCGCGGTCGGTCACGCCGAAGCGGGCGATCACCGCGTCGGCGTCGCCGGGCGCCAGCACGGCGCGGATCTCATCGGGGGTCCAGGTGAAGAACGCCCCCTCGCCCCCCGGCGAGTCGGCGTCCTGCGCCGCGGCGAACGCCCCGCCGTCGGTGCGCATCTCGCGCAGCAGGTACGTCGCGACGCGCTCGGCCACCGCCCCGTGGCGCGGCTCGCCGGTGAGGCGCATGGCCAGCGCGTAGTCGCGCAAGAGCAGCGCGTTGTCGTAGAGCATCTTCTCGAAGTGGGGCACCAGCCAGATGTCGTCCACCGAGTACCGGTGGAAGCCACCGCCCACCTGGTCGAACACCCCGCCGGCCGCCATGGCGTCGAGCGTGCCCGTGGCCATCGCCAGCGCCCGCCCGCCGGTGTCGCGCCCCGCCCAGTGGCGGCGCAGCAGCAGGTCGATCACCACTGACGGCGGGAACTTCGGCGCGCCGCCGAACCCGCCGTTCCCGTCGTCGTAGAGGTCGCCGAGCACGCGCACCGACGCGGCCACGGCATCCTCGGCCGGCGGCGGCCCCGGAACCTGCACGGCCGACTGCTCGCGTATCCCGGTGGCGAGCGCCTCCGCCTGCCGCATCACCTGGTCGCGGCGCTCGCGCCAGGCCTCGGCCACGCCGTCCAGCACCTGCGTGAACGACGGCATGCCCTGGCGCGGCTGGGGCGGGAAGTACGTGCCGGCCCAGAACGGCTCGCCCCCGGGGGTGAGGAACACCGTCATGGGCCACCCGCCGTGGCCGGTCATCGCCAGGGTGGCCTGCATGTACAGGGCGTCGACGTCCGGCAGCTCCTCGCGGTCCACCTTCACGCAGGTGAACCACTCGTTCATGAGCCGTGCCGTTGCGTCATCCTCGAATGACTCATGCGCCATCACGTGGCACCAGTGGCATGACGAATAGCCCACCGACAGCAGCACGGGCACGTCGCGCTCACGGGCATCGGCGAAGGCCTCGGGGCACCACGGCCACCAGTCGACGGGGTTGTCGGCGTGCTGCCGCAGGTAGAGCGAGGCCTCGGTGCCGAGTCGGTTGGGCATGCGGTCGATGGTCGCACCCCCGCGCCACTCCGCGCCCGTCATGGCGTCAGCCCATGAGCGGCACTGCGCAGCGGGGCGTGCCGGGGCTGCACTAGCGTTGCCCCTGTGTCGGATCCCTTCGCAGACGCCGCCGGCTCGCAGCCGCCCCGTGGTGATTCCGCCCGCTGGCGCCAGGTGGCCCTGCTCGCCGTGGCCGCGTCGCTGGGCGATCGTTCGGCCCGGCCCCGGCTGGCGGCCGCGCTGCAGTCGCTCGACCACCCGGTGGAGGCCGGGCGCGCGCTGGCGGCCGCTCCCGACGACGACCCGTGGACCCGCTGGTGGGCCGTGCTCGCGGTGGGGCAGGGGGAGGGGGCCGAGGGCCTCGACTCCGCACTGGCCGCGGCGCGCGCGGTGACGCCCGAGGGGCCGGACGGCCGCGAGGTGGCCAGGCGCCTCGACGACCTCGCGGCCGAGCTCGCGGCACTTCGCGGTGATGCCGACGCCGACACCCGCTTCGCGCTGCTCGGCCACCGGGCCCAGCCGGAGCGCCGCGTGATGCTCGCCGGCCGCTCGTCCGCCGCCTTCATCGTCGACCCCTCATGGGATTCCCTGTCGCTCGTGCGGCTCGCCCCGTCCGACGGGCCCTCGATGTCCAACTCGGCGCACCACCGCCTCGACGAGGTCATCGCGCTCGTGCGCCAGGGGCAGTCGGGCCAGGGGCGCCCCGTGCCGGGTGATGCGCCCTCCTTTGCCGACCCCGACGTCATGGTGGAGCTGCTGCGGCAGGACTCCGCCTCGCGCGACCGCGCGCTGGCGTCGCTGGCCGAGGAGGTGCGCGAGGAGCGTGCGCGCCTGGCCGAGCGCCAGCAGGAGATGGACGACGAATGGGGCGACATCCAGGCCGAGAAGGCGCGCCTTCGCACCCTCGCGCAGGGTCTTCTCGAGAAGCAGCAATCGACCACCTTCACCGCGCCCACCAGTGCCGCCGAGGCCGCCGACCTCCTGGGCCTGGACGCCCGCCCATCGCCCGACGAGGTGGAACGCGCCTGGCGGCGGCAGGTGGCCCGGTGCCATCCGGACCGCGTGGCCGATCTTCACCCCGACCTGCAGCAGCGTGCCGCCGACATGACGGTGGCGCTCAACGCCGCGCGGGAGATCCTGCTCGGCAAGCCCTCGCCGACCCGCCGCCGGTAGGCGTCAGTCCCAGTCGTCCTCGACGGCGAGACGGGCGTACTCGCGCCACTCGTCGAGGATCATCCGCACGTCGCGGGCCCTGATCGATGGGTGCAGGCGCGTGATGAGGTCCACGGCCATGCCGTCGGCCGAGCGCACGGGTGGGTCGCCCAGCTCCTTGAGCACGGTCCACACGACCTCCTCCTGGAGGCCGGGGCGCTCGCCGAGGATGAACGCCGCGGCCTCGCCCAGGTCGAGCGGGTCGTCGTCCATCAGGCGGCGATCTTCGGGCCGCTCTTCACGCGGTCGTACACGTCGTCGCCCAGGCCCATCTCGCGCAGCTCCACCTTGCGCACGCGCTCGGTGGGCGTCTTCGGCAGGTGGTCCATGAAGCGCACGTATCGCGGCACCGCGAAGTAGGGCATCTTGTCGGCGCAGAACTCCAGGAGCTCGTGCGGGTCGGGCGCCACGTTGCGCGGCACCACGCAGATGAGGATCTCCTGCTCGGCCCCCGCGCCCTCACCGGCGGCCACGCCGACGGCCGCGGCCTCGAGTACCGCGGGGTGCTGCGCCACCACGCGCTCCACCTCCATCGACGACACGTTCTCCCCGCGCCGCCTGATGTAGTCCTTCACGCGATCCTTGAAGTAGAGGTAGCCGTCCTCGTCCATCACCCCGAGATCGCCCGTGTGCAACTTGAGGTTCTTGAAGTCCTCGGCGGTCTTCTCGGGCATGCCGGCGTATGCGCGCATGACGATGTTCGGCAGCTTCATGTCCACGACGATCTCGCCGGGCTCGCCGGGCGGCTGGGGAAGGTCGGTGCCCGGCTGCACCACGCTCACCTCGAACCCGGGGCTGGCCTTCCCGCACGAGCCCGGCTTCTCGATGCCCGGCGGCACGTAGGTGACCATGCCGGTCTCGGTGAGCCCGTAGCCCTCGTGCCAGCGGATGCCGAAGCGCTCCTTGAACTCGTCGTAGATGTCCTTGGGCGCGGGCATGGCCATGATGCGCTGCACCGAGTGCGCGCGGTCGTACTCGCCGGGCTCGGTGTTCCAGATGAAGTAGTTCATGGCGCTGACCGTGTTGAGGACGGTCGCGCCGCACTCGGTGACCTCACGCCAGAAGTTGGTGGACGAGTAGCGGGCCGAGATCTGGATGCGCGCGCCCGCGATCATCGCGGGGTAGCAGTTGAGCACCTGGGCGTTGCTGTGGAAGAGCGGCAGGCAGGTGTAGAAGACGTCGTCCTCGGTGACGCCGCACACCTCGATGTAGGTGCGACCCGAGAAGTAGTCGGACGCGTGCTGCTTGATCACGCCCTTGCTGCGCCCGGTGGTGCCCGAGGTGAACATGATTCGTGCGTCGTCGACCCAGGTGACCTCCACGCCGGGGTCCGAGTCGTGCGCGTCGTCGAGCACCGCGAAGGGCTCGTGCGCCACGCGGGGGTCGGGGCCGTTGCGCTCGCCCGACTCCCACACGAACACGTGCTCGAGCACCGGCAGGTCGGCGGCCACGTGGTCGAGCCGGTCGAGCAGGTCGTCGGAGATCACGAGGAACCGCGACTCGGGGAGGTTGATGACCCACGAGAGGAAGTCGCCGCGGTAGGCGAGGTTGATGGGCGACTGCACGCCGCCGGCGCGCAGGATGCCGAACCACAGGGCCACCTGGTCGACCGAGTTGGGCATGAGGGTGCTCACGCACTCGCCCTTCTGCAGGCCGCGTGCGATCAGCGCGTTGGCGATGCGACTGGCCCGCGCGTCGATCTCGCCGTAGGTCGTCCATTCGCCCTCGCCGAACCGGATGTACGGCCTGTCGGGGTGTGCCTCGGCGCGCTCGCGGAGGATGCGGGGGAGCACCCACCCCGTGACGTCCTCCCTCGTGTACCAGTCACTCCATTCGGCGGTCATGCGCAGAGGCTACCGGCGTGACCAAATCGCTGTGGTACCTTCCCGAGCCCGCCAACGACCGGAGGCTTCCCTGTGGGCAAGACCGGCCAGCGCATCGCCGTGACCCTGGCATGCCAGGACTGCAAGAGGCGCAACTACCAGTCGAACAAGAGCAAGCGCAACACGCCCGACCGCGTGTCGCTCTCGAAGTACTGCCGCTGGTGCGGCCGCCACACGGAGCACCGCGAGACGCGGTAGGGGCAGTACCTAGGGTCGTAGCTCAATTGGTAGAGCACCGGTCTCCAAAACCGGGGGTTGGGGGTTCGAGTCCCTCCGGCCCTGTCCAGCAGATCGCGACAGACTGAGAAGGCCGCCAGCCAGATGGCACGTATCCGCCCGTCGAAGGGCCAGACCTCCGGGGAACCCGGACCCGACGAAACCGGCCCCGGTGGGGCCGAGCCGCCGCCCGTACCCAGCAGGCGGCGCAACAGGAAGTCGTCGGGTGGTGGCCAGAAGGCGCAGCCCCGGCCGCGCCAGCAGGCCAAGAACGAGAAGTCCGGCACGGTCACCAAGTCGGTTCAGGAGAGCCGCAGCCGCCGCTACATCGGCGAGGTGGTGACCGAGCTCAAGAAGGTGACCTGGCCCAACCGGGCCCAGCTGTTCCAGGCCACCGCCGTCGTGCTCATCTTCGTCGCGATCGTGGCGATCTACCTCGGTGTCGTCGACGTGCTCATGAGCACGCTCGTCGACGCCATCTTCTAGGAGAAGTACTTGCTGCGCTGGTACGTCATCAACACCTACTCGGGCCACGAGAACAAGGTCAAGGCCAACATCCTGCGTCGCGTCGAGACGCAGCACCGGCAGCGCTCGATCCGCGAGGTCATCGTGCCGACCGAGCAGGTCGTGGAGACCAACAAGGAAGGCCAGAAGATCCAGACCGAGCGGCGCACCCTGCCCGGGTACGTGCTCGTGAACATGGACATGACCGACGATGACGCCTGGTCGCTGATCAAGGACACCCCGGGCGTCACCGGGTTCGTGGGCGCCACCAAGCACGACGACCACCGCCCGCCGCCGCTGTCGCGCACCGAGGTGGACCGCCTGCTGCACACGCAGACCGAGACCCGCACGAAGGTGCGTGCCGAGTTCACCGTGGGCGAGAGCATCAAGGTCATCTCGGGCCCGCTGTCGGACTTCACCGGCGAGATCGCCGAGATCAACGCCGAGCAGGGTCGCGTCAAGGTGCTGGTGTCCATCTTCGGCCGCGAGACCCCGGCCGAGCTGTCGTTCGACCAGGTCAAGAAGCTCACGTAGGAAGGCGCACGCGGCGGGTGGGCGCATGTCGCTGGCCATTCGCGCGCGCAGTTGTATGATCCCGGGCCGCTCGAGACGGCCCCAGTCCGGAAGGTCACGCCACCATGGCGAAGAAGGTCCTGCAGATCATCAAGCTCCACATCCCCGCGGGGGGTGCCTCGCCGGCTCCGCCGGTGGGCCCGGCGCTGGGTGCCGCGAGCATCAACATCATGGACTTCTGCAAGGCGTTCAACGCCGAGACGCAGAACCTCGGCGGGGTCATCACCCCGGTGGAGATCTCGGTGTACGAGGACCGCTCGTTCTCGTTCATCACCAAGACCCCTCCGGCGGCGGTCCTCATCAAGGAGGCCATCAAGCTGCCGAAGGGCTCGCCCGAGTCGCACCGCACCAAGGTGGGCACCATCACCCGTGCCCAGCTGCAGCAGATCGCCGAGACCAAGATGCAGGACCTCAACGCGAACGACATCGACGCCGCCATCACCATGATCGCGGGCACCGCCCGCTCGATGGGCGTCACGGTGGAGGGCTAGGAATGGCGAAGCACGGCAAGCGGTACGACGACGCCAAGGCGCAGATCGACCCCGAGGGCAACTACCACCCCCTCGAGGCCTTCCGCCTGCTCGTGGGCCAGGAGGTCGCCCGCTTCGACACCACCGTCGAGGCCCACTTCCGCCTGGGCGTGAACGTGCGCCACGCCGAGGAGCAGCTGCGCGGAACCATCGCGCTGCCGCACGGCACCGGCCGCGCCGTCACCGTGGCGGTGTTCGCCGAGGGCGAGAAGGCGCGTGAGGCCGAGGAGGCCGGCGCGCAGTTCGTGGGCGGCGAGGACCTCGTGAAGAAGGTGGAGGAGGGCTTCAGCGACTTCGACGTGGCCATCGCCACCCCCGACATGATGGGCGCCGTCGGCCGCCTCGGCCGCGTGCTCGGCCCGTCGGGCAAGATGCCGAACCCCAAGACCGGCACCGTCACGTTCGACGTCGGCAAGGCCGTGTCCGACGTGATCGGGGGCAAGGTGGAGTACCGCACCGACCGCGCCGGCATCGTGCACATCGGCCTCGGCAAGAAGTCGTTCACGCCCGAGCAGCTCACCGAGAACTACGCGGCGATCCTCGACGAGATCCTCCGCGCCAAGCCCGCATCCACCAAGGGCAAGTACATCAAGTCGATCAGCGTCGCCCAGACCATGGGCCCGGGCATCGACATCGACCCGCAGTACACCCAGAACCTGCTCGAGGAGGCCACCGCCTAGGGGCGCGTCGCCGACACGGCATACCGACCGAAGATCACGGGGGCGCGCGCCGCGCGTCTTGAACCAGGGGGAGACCCCGACCCGTGTGAGGACGGAGCCACAGGAAGCTCGCGGGGCCTCGCGCCCCGCGTCGCCTCCTCCCGGCCCGCCCTCGCGCGGCCAGCAGAGGAGGAGGTGAGGAACTGAACAGGGAGCAGAAGGCAGAGGCCATCGCGGTGATCGCGGAGCGCCTCAACACCACCGACACCGTCATCGCGACGGCGTTCCATGGCCTGAGCGTGCGCGAGGTCGAAGACCTTCGCGGAACGCTGCGCGAGGCCGACGGCCAGTTCCAGGTCGTGAAGAACACCCTTGCCCGTCGTGCGTGCGACGAGACGGGCAAGGAGGCCCTGCTCGAGTACCTCGAGGGCCAGACCGCGCTGGTCTGGGCATCGGGAGACGCCGCCGCCGTCGCGAAGGCGCTGAACACCTTCGCCAAGGCGTCGGAGAACCGCCTCAGCA
This sequence comes from Thermoleophilia bacterium, assembly GCA_017853415.1. GTDB lineage: Bacteria > Actinomycetota > Thermoleophilia > Miltoncostaeales > Miltoncostaeaceae > SYFI01. Next base: position 28,854 of record JAFMJQ010000010.1, read on the forward strand.
TGAAGGGCGGCATCCTCGACGGCGCACCGGTGTCGGCCGACGAGCTCAAGCAGCTCGCCTCGCTGCCGTCGCGTGACGAGCTGCTCGCCCGCCTCGTCGGCGGCGTTGCCAGCCCGCTGCAGGGCACGGTCAACGCACTCAACAGCCTGCTGTCGGGCCTCGCCGTCGCGCTTGGGCAGTACCACTCCCAGCGCGCTGCCGAGGCACCGGCCGAGGAGGCCCCCGCCGCAGAGGCTCCCGTCGAGGAGGCTCCGGCCGCAGATGCACCCGCAGAGGACGCCCCTGCCGAGGACGCCCCCGCTGAGGAGGCCCCTGCCGAGGAGGCCCCCGCTGCCGAAGCGGAGGCCGAGCCCGAGGCCAGCACTGAGGACACCACCGAGGCCACGCCCGAGGCGGCGGCCGATGACACCCCGGAGGCCGCGCAGGAGCCGGCAGCCGACGACAACGCGGACGCCGAGCCGGCTGCCGACCAGACCACAGAAGGAGACTGACCATGGCGATGACCACCGAGGAGTGGATCGACGAGCTCAAGGCCATTTCGGTGCTTGAGCTGAGCGAGCGCATCAAGGCGCTCGAGGAGACCTTCGGCGTGAGCGCCGCTGCGGCGCCGGTTGCCGTGGCTGCTGCCCCGGCCGGTGGTGGCGGCGGTGCCGAGGGCGGCGGGGACGCCGACCAGGACTCCTTCACCGTCACGCTGGACGCTGCCGGCGACAAGAAGATCCAGGTGATCAAGGTCGTCCGCGCGGTGACCGGCCTGGGCCTCAAGGAGGCCAAGGACCTCGTGGACGGCGCCCCGGGCACCGTCAAGGAGGGCGTGCCGAAGGAGGAGGCCGAGCAGATCAAGTCGCAGCTCGAGGAGGCCGGCGGGGCGGTGTCCCTCTCGTAGAGGGGCACCCGGGGTCCATCCCCATCGGTCGCGCCCCGGCGGCGCGGCTCCCGTCCGATGTGCTGAGCGGCCCGGGTGGCGTAGTGCCACCCGGGCCGTTTGCTTTGCTGACGTCGTGAAAATGCGCCTGCTCATCGGCATGTCCGGCGCCGCCCTGGCTGCCGTCGCGGCCGTGCCCGCGCTCGGGGTGGTGTCGCAGGGCACCTTCCGCATGGGCGCAGATGCCGCCTGGGCGCGCGGCATCGACGGCGCGGGCACCCGTGTGGCGGTCCTCGACACCGGATTCGGCGGTCTCGATGAATCGATCGCGCAGGGCGAGCTGCCGCCCAGGGGGCAGATCGAGACGAAGTCCTTTGACCCGGTCAATGGCCTGGAGGGCCGCGACAACCTCGGCGCCCCCACGCAGCACG
>JAFMJQ010000085.1 GCA_017853415.1 Thermoleophilia bacterium
GCTAGGCCGCGCGGGGCGGGGGCTCGCCGTGGCCGTACTCGCGTGAGGCCGCCGGGTATTCGGCGAGCACGGCGTCGATTGCGGACTCCTCATCGGCGGTGAGCGGTGCCCCGGCCAGGGCGGCCGCGCCACGCGCCTGGGCGGCGTCGTGCGCGCCCACGATGGCCGAGGTGACCTCCGGACGACGCAGCACCCAGGCCACGGCCAGCTCGGCCACGCCGCCGGGGCGCCCCGACTCATCGGCGATCCGCTGCATTCGGCGCGCCACGGCCAGGCGGTCGGCGAAGTGGTCATCGGCGAAGAACTCGCTCTGCGCGCGCCAGTCGTTGGCCGGGAAGGTGGTGGATTCATCCATGCGGCCGGTCAGCAGGCCATGGGCCAGCGGGCCGTAGGCCAGCACGCCCACGCCATGAGCGGCGCACCACGGCAGCTCGGCGTCCTCCACCTGGCGGCGCATCACGTGGTATCCCGGCTGGAACGACACGAAGGGCCCGGCCTCGTGCGCCGCCTGCAGGTCGGCCAGGTGGTAGTTGGACACCCCGATCCAGCGGATCTTGCCCTCGTCGCGCATCGCGAGGAGCTCGGCGAAGGTGTCGTCCGCGGGCACGCCCGCCACGGGCCAGTGCACCTGGTAGAGGTCAACCGAGTCCAGGCCGAGGGCGGTGAGCGAGCGCTCGAGGGCCATGCGCAGGTACTGGCCGGAGGCCTCGCGCCAGATGCTGAGCCCCTGGTCGGTGACCTCCCACGCCACGCCCCCCTTGGTGGCCACGATGACATCGTCACCACGCTCGCGCAGCACCGCGCCCACCACCTGCTCGGCACGGCCCTGGCCGTAGATGTCGGCCGTGTCGATCCAGTTGATGCCGGCGTCGAGCGCCGCGTGGCAGGCGGCCGCGCTGTCGCGGTCCTCGGCGCCGCCCCAGCGCCCGCCGAACTGCCAGGTGCCAAGCCCGATCACCGTGAGGTCGAGGTCCGATGCGCCCAGCCGGCGGGTTTCCATGCCTACCCCTTCGTCACGGGCGCGAGGGCCAGCAGCAGCCCCCCGTCCTCGTCGTAGGCCGGGAAGATATCCGCCACGGCGTCGCGGTCCTCATCCATGCCGTAGGGCCGGAAGGTGCACGGCTGCTCCAGCACCCGCACGCCCCACTCCAGCGCGCGGTCCACCGGGTCGTCCTGCAGCCCCGGGAAGCCCAACCCGAGGGCCTCGGACACCTCATGGCCGATCATCTCCCCCTCCGGCCATCCGGTCACGGGCACGGTGGCGTGGCCCGCCACGAGCACGCGCCGATCGCGGTCGCAGCAGATGAGCGCAGTGAGCGGCCCTGCGTAGTAGTCGTCCATGATCTCGAAGACGAAGCCGAAGCCGCACTTCGGACAGCCCCGGGGCTGGTGCCCCTCGGATCGCTCGGCGCCCGCCACACGGTGGGCGCAGCGCGGACAGACGAACACGGCCACGGCGCTAGGGGCGGTACGCGCCGTCCCACGGCGACAGGTCGGCCGTGCCCGGGATGCGCCACTTCCACGATGCGTCGCCGGTCCTGCCACCCGCCATGCGCTGGATCATCCCCACCAGCGGCACCATGTCCATGGGCTCCACCAGCGACCCCGGCGTCATGGGATCGGCGGCGAACGACAGCACCCTGCCCTTGCCGACGTCGCGCAATACGGCCGCCGGGCTCTGGTCGAGGTGGGTCGCCACCACGGTGGCCCCGGCGGGGATGTCCCTGAACGACCACGTGCGCTTGTCGTCGACCGGGATCGTGTAGAGGTCGGGCGGGGTGTTGGTGCCCAGCGCGCCCTTTCGCATGAGCAGCACGCTGCCGGCCTCGGCACCCAGGCGGCCGCCCTTGAGGGCCGCGCCGATGTCCGAGAGGTCCTCGTTGGCGGGCGTGCGGGCGAAGGCCGTGGGGTCGGTGACCACCAGGAACCCTCCGGCGCTCACCCAGTCACGCAGCGCCTCGGCGAACGGGCGCGTGAGGGTGTCGCCGCGCGGCAGCCACACCACCTTGGCCCGCGCGAGGCGCTCGCGCTGCTGGGCCAGGCGCTCGTCGGTGTCGAACACGAAGGGCGCCCCGTTGAGCTCGCCGAGGAACGCGTGGGTGGTGTACAGCGCATCGCCCGACGTGCGGTAGCGGGCGTCACCCCGCTTGTTCGGCTGCCCCTGCCCCTCGCTCATGAGCGAGTACACCACCACGGTGGAGGGGTCCACGGGGGCATCCGGCAGGTTGAGGCCGTGCAGGCGCTTGGCCAGGGCGAGCATGCCGTCATAGAGCTTGCGGTTGGTGAACCGCGGATTGCCCTTGGCGTAGAAGGTGATGTGGGTGGCGCCCGCGCGCAGGGCCTGACTGGTCCATGTCTCGACGTCCGCGATGCCCGGCGTGTACCGCGCGTACGGGAAGGCCTGCACGATGATGCGCACCGGCTTGCCCGTGAGGTCGGACATCAGCTTGGCGCCGAATCCCGGGTTGTAGCGCCCACGGCCCGGGTTGGCGCGCTCGGCGTACGACACGTAGGGGTCGGCCTCCACGATGTCCGCGAAGGCGCCCAGCTGGGTGTAGTCCCAGGGGTTGAACCCGTCGATCATGTTGTAGTTGTTGGGCACCACCCGTGCGCCGGGGTCGAGCCTGCGGATGAGCGCAGCCTGCTCGGCCTTCATGGCGAAGAAGTTCCTGCCGGCCCACCGCGAGTACGCAAGCCACTGGAGGCCGGCGATGGGCGAGGTGGTGCGCTTGGCGCCCGACGCCGGGGGCGCCCAGCCGAACTCGCGCTTCATCTGGGCGCTCTGCCGGCGCCACAGCGCACTGCGCGTGGCCTTGCCGGCGGGCAGCACCACGAGGGGCTCATCCGAGCCGTTGTAGGCATACACGTAGGGGGCGCTGCGGAGCCGCGGCACGATGCGCCGGATCTCCGCCAGCGCCTTGCGCTGGTACGCCGGATCGAGCAGCGACATCCGGCGCGTCGGCGCGTCGGTGTCGGGCTGGAACACGATGCCCGTGGGCCGGCACGTCTTCGGCCTGCGCGGGAACATGCACAGGGCCTCCTTGGCGGCGCGGGCCTCCACGTTGGCATCCCACGACAGCCCCGTGGCGTTGTAGAGGCGCAGGAAGTTGGCGGGGTTGCGCCACGACGACGGCTCGCGCGGCGACACCGGGATGTCGAACGGAAGCGATGCGAAGCCGCTGCCCCACAGGTGGTTGGCGCCCTCGGTGAGCAGGATCTGGTTCACCATCGGCAGCCACTTGGCACGGGGGATGGGCAGCGGCCCGTTGGGCTTCCAGCGGGGGTTCTGCTCCTGGTTGAGCTCGTGGTTCCAGTCGAACACATGCCCCATGGGGCGGGCGTCGGCCGGGGCGGGGCCGGTCAACGTGATGCCCGCCGCGGCGGCGACCGCGGCGACGGCGATGATGGGGGCGGGGCTGCGCATGGGTTGGAGGCTAGATGCCCCCGCCGTCCATGTGGCCGATCGGGGTCATGGTGAACAGGGTGTCCGATCGCAGGCCCAGGCGCAGGGTCTCGAGCGGGATCACCTCATCGGGCGGGATGTTGCCCAGGTTCACGTTGGCGCCGAAGGCGCGGACGAACCACACCTGCTGCGCCTTCTGGGGCGCCTCGAAGAGCAGGCGGTGCACGTCGATGGCGTGCACGATCTCGTCGATCAGGCCCATGCGCACCTCGCCATCGCCGCGGAACACGCCGGCCGTGCCGCTCTCGCGAGCCTCGGTGATCACCTTCCAGGCCCCCGCGCGCAGCTCGGCCTCGATCATCTCCACCCACCGGTAGGGGGCGATCACCACGTCGTTGTCCTTCGAGCCCACCTCCGAGAGCACCGTGAAGTCCTGTGCGTACTCCTCGATGTACTCGAGCTTCTTCTCGTGGGGGATGTCCACCGTGCCGTCGGACACCTCGACGTGCCGCAGGCCCAGCCCACCGACGAAGTCCTTCCACTCGGCGAGCTTGCCCTGCACCAGGCAGGCCTCCCAGAACGTGCCGCCGAGCACCGTCGCCACGCCCAGCGACTCATACAGCCGGATCTTCTCCACGAGGCCCTTGGTCACGTAGGCGGTGCCCCACCCGAGCTTCACGATGTCGATGAAGTCGCCGCTGGTGGCGAACATGTCCTCCACCTCGCGCAGCGAGAGCCCCTTGTCGATCACGTGCGTGAGCCCGAATTGCCGGGGCTTCTCGGGGCGCCCGGGCAGGGTGAGGAAATCCGCCGCGCGGCTCACGCACGCGCCTCCGCGGCGGCGGCGGCACCGGCGATGCGGCCGAACACCACCGTGTCGAGCAGCGAGTTGCCCATGAGGCGGTTGGTGCCGTGCACGCCACCGGTGATCTCGCCGGCCGCGTACAGGCGCCCCAGGGTGGTGCGGCCGCAATCGTCGATGACGAGGCCGCCGTTCCGGTAGTGCAGGACCGGATACACGAGGACGCGCTCCTTGGTGATGTCCACCCCCTGCTTCAGGTAGCGGTTGTGCACGTAGGCCAGCCTCTCGGCCGTGAACCCCGGGCCGTTGTCGCGGTCGATGGCCGTGGTGTCGAGCCAGACGCCCATGCTGCCATCCGGTGCGGCTGCCCCCCGGCCCTCCTCCACCACGCGGATGATGGCATCCGCCACCACATCGCGCGGGGCGAGCTCATCCACGAACCTCTCCCCCGCCGCATCGTGCAGCGTGGCGCCGTACGACCGCGTGGTCTCGGGAAGCGCGTAGCCGGCCAGCCCGGACGGCCACAGTGCCCCCGTGGGGTGGCGCTGCCACGAGTCGAGATCGCGGCCCGCAGCGCCCAGCGCCAGCGCCATCTCGAGCACCTCGGGCGTGGCGTCGGGATGGTTGGTGCTCTTCTCGCCGATGCGCGCGGCCTCGCCCCCCAGGCCACCGCCGGCGGCCAGCACCACGGCCGATGCGGTGATGGCCGATACCGCGCCGTCCTTGGCCCGGGTGGTGGCGCGCCAGCCGTCTGCCACCGGCTCGAGGGCCTCGAGCGCCGTTGACTCGCGCACCTCGGCGCCGCTGTCCCTCACGGCCGCGCGCAGCGCCTGCACCATCTCGGCACCGGTGCGCTCGCCCGCCTGCAGCAGGCGCGGTCGCCGCGCGCCGCCGCAGCGGATGATGCGCAGGTCACCGTCATCGCGGGTGAAGGGCACGCCGATGGAGGCCAGCCAGTCGATGGCGTCGGGCCCGCCCTCCACCAGCGTGCGCACCAGCGCCGGTTCGGCGTCGTCGTGCCCGGCCGCGAAGGTGTCCTCGAAGTGATCCTCGGTGCTGTCGTCCGCCCCGATTGCCGCCTGGATTCCGCCCTGCGCCCGCCCGGTGTTCGATGCCCCGAGCGCCGACTTGGTGATCACGACCACCGACGCCCCGGCATCGCGGGCGGCCACGGCGGCGCTCATGCCCGCGCCGCCCGAGCCCACCACCAGCACGTCGCAGCGCACGTCGGGTGCCGTCACGACTCCCCGGGCTCCGCGGGCGCGGCGGGTCCGTCGGCGGGCGGCACGAGGTCGCCCAGGTGCTCGCGCGCGTACTGCACGAAACCCTCGCTCACGCGACTCGGGGTGCGGCCGGCGTGGCGCACCAGCGAGAAGTCGCGGGCGAGCACGGCGCCCTCCACCTCCACGGCCACGAGGCGCCCCTCCGCGAGGTCGCGGTCCACCGCGAGGCGTGAGATCACGGTGATCCCCAGGCCGTCGAGCACCGCCACGCGCACCGACTGCTGCAGGCCGAGCTCGAGGGTGATCTCCAGGTCGCGCATGCGGATGCCCGCCGCGCGAAAGGCCGACTCCAGCACGGCGCGCACGCCCGATCCGCGCTGCTGCAGGATGAGCGGCTGCGCGGCGAGGTCGGCCAGCGTGATGCGCTTCTTCTTGGCGAGGGCATGCCCCGGCGGGCAGATCACCACCAGCTCGTCGCGCACGAACGGCTCGAACACCAGCCCGCGATGCGGGCGCGCCGCGCCCACCACGCCGAGCTCGATCTCGTCGTCGAGCACGCGGTCGCACACGGTCTGGGTGTCCTGCACCACCAGCGACACCTCCACCTCGGGGTTCTCGCGCTTGAAGCCACCCAGCAGGTGCGGCAGCAGAAGTTCCCCGGGCCCGGTGGACGAGCCGAGGATGAGCGGCCCCGACAGGTGGTCCGAGAGCCCGGCCACATCGCGCAGCATCTCCTCCTCCAGCGCCAGCAGGCGCCGGGCGTGGGCATCCACCACGCGTCCCGCATCGGTGAGGGTCACGCGGCGGCCGCTGCGGTCGAGAAGCCTCTGGCCTATGCGGTCCTCGAGCGCGCGGATCTGGAACGACACCGCCGGCTGCGAGATCCCGAGTTCCTCCGCGGCATGCGAGAAGGAGCCCTTGTCCACCACCGTGCGCAGGGTCAGGAGCTGCCGCAGATCCATAAGCACACCTTATCGTGCCGGTCGGAGGAGGCTGTCACCTCGGCCGGGTGTTTCCCTGCAGCCCGGGCCGGGGCGATGCCCGACGGGGGCTGGCCCTGCCGGGGCGCTCCGCGGCAGCCGGCTACCGCTTGTCGGACGTGATGTGGTGCCGCCCGTCAGCGCACCAGTACACGAGGCCGTCGCCATCCGCGCGGCGGCCGACGCACTGCGCATCGCACTTGTGCGTGGTGCAGGTACGGCGCACGCGGGAGAGCACTCCGCCCGGGCGCACGTGCACGCAGCCGGGGGGAAGGATGTCGGGCCCTGTCAGCGTGGTCACGGCGGCGGTGCTCATCGTGCATCTCCCTCATCGATTGCCTGCACGTCCTGAGGTTCGCCGGGGGCGGGCTGCTCCCTGCCGGCGCGCAGGGTGGCCCAGAGCGCGTTGGATGCCACCACCGGATCGCCCAGCGTCACCACCGCGCGCAGCTGGGCGATGCGCTCTTGGAGCACCTGGTGGTCGAGTGCCGGGCGGGTGGCGCGGAGGATGCCGCCGTACCGCGTGGGGCGCACCTCCTCGTCGAGGTTGAACAGCTCCTCATGCAGCTTCTCGCCCGGGCGCACCCCGGTGACCTCCACCTGGATGTCGCGGCCGGGCTCCATCCCCGAGAGCCGGATCATGTTGTGCGCCAGGTCCATGATGCGCACCGGCTCGCCCATGTCCAGCACGAACACATCGCCGCCCTCGGCGATGCCCGTGGCCTCGATCACCAGCTGCACGGCCTCGGGGATGGTCATGAAGTAGCGCGTCATGTCGGGGTGCGTCACGGTCACCGGACCACCGGCGGCGATCTGCCGCCGGAAGATCGGCAGCACCGAGCCGGACGACCCGAGCACGTTGCCGAAGCGCACCGCCGCGAACCGCGTGCCGGTGTCATGCCCGTGCATCTCGACCACGCGCTCGGCGAGGGCCTTGGTTCCGCCCATCACCGTCTTGGGCTCCACGGCCTTGTCGGTGGAGATCAGGCAGAAGCGCTCCACGCGGTGGCGCACCGCGAGGTCGGCGAGCGTGGCGGTGGCGAGCGCGTTGTTGGCGATGGCCTGGATGGGGTTGAGCTCCATCATCGGCACGTGCTTGTAGGCCGCCGCGTGGAACACGATCTCGGGCCGGTGGTCGGCGAACACCTGCTCCATCAGCTCGGGGTCGCGGCAATCGGCCACCACGGGCGTGGGCGAGTGCCCGCGATCGCGCAGCTCGAGGTCGATCTCGAAGAGGTTGTTCTCGGCGTGGTCGACGATGACCAGGCTGCTCGGCCCCACGGCCGCAACCTGCCTGCAGAGCTCGGAGCCGATGGATCCCCCGGCCCCGGTCACGAGCACGCGCCGACCGTTGAGGTAGCGCGCCACGCGGGCCATGTCGATCTCCACCGGGGCGCGGCCCAGGACGTCCTCCACCTGCACCTCGCGCAACTTCTGCACCGAGACCTCGCCGTTCATCAGCTCGGGCAGCCCGGGCAGGGTGGTCACCCGCACCCCGGCCGCGCGGCAGCGCTCGACGATGTCCTTGCGCACCGATCCCGGCGCCGAGGGCATGGCGATGATCACCTCGCGGGCACGGGTCTCGCGCAGGATGCGCGCGAGGTCCTCGCGGGA
>JAFMJQ010000086.1 GCA_017853415.1 Thermoleophilia bacterium
TCGGTGGGCTCCTGCTCGTCCACCGGGGCGCACGTGACCACCTGGTCGTCATCGCCCACGTCCATCAGGCGCACGCCCTCGGTGCTTCGGCCCATGCGCTTGACGGCATCCACCTCGATGCGGATGACCTGGCCGTTCTTCGACACCAGCAGCAGCTGCTGGCCGGCGCGGACGATGCGCGCCGTGATGAGCTCGCCCTTCTTGTCGCTCACCTTGATGGTGCGCACGCCCTTGGTGGGGCGTCCCTTGCTGGGGTACTCGGTGAGCGCCGTGCGCTTGCCGTATCCGTTGCCCGTGACCACCAGCAGGTCGTGCTCGTCGTCGGCCACGCCCACGGCGAGCACGCGGTCGCCCTTGTCGAGGTTCATCGCGCGCACCCCCTGGGTGCCGCGGCCGGTCGCGCGCACCTTCTCCTCGCTGAAGCGGGCGGCCTGGCCGCGCGCCGACACGATGAGCAGGTCGGCGTCGCCGTCGGTGAGCTGCACGCCCACCAGCTCGTCGCCGTCGGAGAGCCGGATCGCGATGATGCCGGCCTCCTTCAGCACCGTGTTGTACGCGCCGAACTCGGTCTTCTTCACCATGCCGTCGCGCGTGGCCAGCACCAGGTACTTGCCCTCGGCGTAGTCGCGCGTGTTGAAGACCTGGCGAATCTCCTCGTCGGGCAGCAGCGCCAGCACGTTGGCGATGTGGCGCCCGCGGGCGTCGCGGGCGGCCTGCGGGATCTCGTGCACCTTCTGGCGGTAGACCCGGCCCTGGTTGGTGAAGAACAGCAGGAAGTCGTGCGTGGACGCGATGAACAGGTGGTCCACCCGGTCCTCGTCCTTGAGCTTCGCGCCGCGCAGGCCCTTGCCGCCGCGCCGCTGCGCGCGGTAGGTGGTGACCGGCAGGCGCTTGATGTACCCGCCCGCGGTGATGGAGATGACCATCTCCTCCTCCGCGATGAGGTCCTCGAGGTCGATCTCGCCCTCGGCCGGGATGATCTCGGTGCGGCGCTCGTCGGCGTACTTCGCACGCACCTCGGCGAGCTCGTCGCGGATCACCTGGTACACGCGGGCCTCGTCGCCGAGGATCGCCCTGAGCTCGGCGATCTCGGCCTGCAACTCGGCGTACTCGGCCTCGATCTTCCCGGCCTCGAGCTGCGTGAGGCGCTGCAGGCGCAGGTCGAGGATCGCCCGGGCCTGCAGCTCACTGAGGTCGAAGGTGGTCATGAGGCCCGCCCGGGCCTCGTCGGGGTCGGCCGCGGCGCGGATGAGCGCGATGACCGCGTCGATGTCCTTGAGGGCGATGAGCAGGCCCTCGAGCACGTGCGCGCGGGTCTCGGCGCGGTCGAGGCGGAACCTCGACCGGCGGCGGATGACGTCGCGCTGGTGGTCGAGGTAGTAGCGGATCATGTCGCGCAGCGAGAGCGTGCGCGGCACGCCATCCACCAGGGCGATGGCGTTGACGCCGAAGGTGGTCTGCGCCTGGGTGTGCTTGTAGAGCTTGTTCAGCACCACCTTGGGCACGGCGTCGCGGCGAAGCTCCACCACCACGCGGATGCCGTCGCGGCCGCTCTCGTCGCGCAGGTCGGCGATCTCCTTGAGCACGCCGTCGTTGGCGAGCTCGGCCATCTTGCGGAGCATCTCCGACTTGTTCACCTGGTACGGCAGCTCGGTGAACACGATCGCGTTGCGGCCGTGCTTGAGGGGCTCGTTGTGGGCCAGCCCGCGCACGACCACGCGCCCGCGACCGGTGCGGTAGGCGTCGCGCACGCCCGAGATGCCCACGATCTGCCCCGCCGTGGGGAAGTCGGGTGCCTTGACGTACTGCATGAGGCCGTCGGAGTCGATGAACGGGTCGTCGATCATCGCGATGCAGGCGTCCACGACCTCGCCCAGGTTGTGCGGCGGGATGTTGGTGGCCATTCCCACCGCGATGCCGGCGGACCCATTGACCAGCAGGTTGGGCACCCGTGATGGCAGCACCGTGGGCTCGCGCCGCCGGTCGTCGTAGGTGGCGATGGTGTCGACGGTGTCCTCGTCGATGTCCCGCAGCATCTCCGTGGCGTACCGCGACAGGCGCGCCTCGGTGTACCGCATGGCGGCCGCCGCGAACTCCTGCGATCCGAAGTTGCCCTGGCCGTCCACCGTGGGGTAGCGGCTGTTGAAGTCCTGCGCCAGGCGCACGAGGGCGTCGTAGATGGCCGAGTCGCCGTGGGGGTGGTACTCACCCATCACGGTTCCGACGATGTTGGCGCTCTTCACGTAGCCGCGGTCGGGCTGCAGGCCCCTGTCGTGCATGGCGAACAGCACCCGGCGGTGCACCGGCTTGAGGCCGTCGCGCACGTCCGGCAGCGCGCGGCCCACGATCACGCTCATGGCGTAGTCGAGGTATGAGGAGCGCATCTCCTCGGCCAGCTCGCGGGGCTCGATCCTCCCGTGTCGGTCGATCGCCATCTCAGACGTCCAGGAACTCGACGGAGCGCGCGTTGCGCTCGATGAAGTCGCGCCTGGGCTCGACCTTGTCGCCCATCAGCATCGAGAAGAGCTGGTCGGCGGCGGCGGCGTCGTCCATGGTGACGCGCTGCAGTATTCGTCGCTCGGGGTCCATCGTCGTCTCCCACAACTGCTCGGCGTTCATCTCGCCGAGGCCCTTGAACCGGCTGAGCGAGATGCCCTCGCGCGTGAGGTCGAGGATGACCCCGCGCAGGGCGTCGTAGGTGGCCGCCTCGCGTCGGCGTGACCCCCGGGTGACCACGAACGGGGCATCCCCCACCAGTTCGCGCAGCTTGGCGCGGGCGGCGCGGAACGACGCCAGCTCGGGTGCCTCGTAGAGCGCCATGGCGATCGTCACGGTGCGGGCCTCGCCCGTGCGCGACTCCACCGACCGGGCGCGCAGGGTGCGCGTGGCCGCGTCGGAGTCGAGCACCGTGAGCGTGGCGGCGTCACCCGATGCCGCGAGCACGGCCTTCTCGAGCGCCGCGATGTCCTTCGGCTCGGCCTCCACCAGCCCGTGCACCTGGATGAACTCGATGAGTTCGTTGCCATGGGTGGCGCGCAGGGCCGACGACCAGCCATCGTGCTCGCGCAGGGCGCGGGCGTAGCGCTGGAATCGGGCCTTGGTGAGCGCCGACTCATCGCCGGTGCCGGTGAGCAGCGTCATGTCGCCGATGTTGCGCTCGAGCAGCCAGTCCTCGAGGTCGGACTCCTTCTCGATGTACTGCTCGGTGCTGCCCTGCTTCACCTTGTAGAGCGGCGGCTGGGCGATGTAGACGTAGCCCTGGTCGACGATCTCCGGCATGTGCCGGAACAGGAACGTGAGGATGAGCGTGCGGATGTGCGCGCCGTCCACGTCGGCGTCGGTCATGATGATGAGCTTGTGGTACCGGGCCTTCTCGAGGTCGAAGTCGGCCCCGATGCCCGTGCCCATCGCGGTGATCATGGCCTGGATCTCGGTGTTGCTGAGCACCTTGTCGATGCGGGCCTTCTCGACGTTGATGATCTTGCCGCGCAGGGGCAGGATCGCCTGGAACGACGACTGGCGCGCGCGCACCGCCGAGCCGCCGGCGGAGTCGCCCTCCACCAGGAAGATCTCGGTGTTCTCGGGGTCGCGGTCGGAGCAGTCGGCCAGCTTGCCGGGGAGGCTCGTGGAGTCCATCACGCCCTTGCGCCGGGCGAGGTCGCGGGCCTTGCGGGCCGCGAGTCGCGCCTGGGCGGCGTGGGACGCCTTGGTGCAGATGGCCTTGGCCGTCTGCGGGTTCTCCTCGAGGAACTCCGCCAGCTTCTGGTTGACCACCGTGGCCACGAAGCCCGCGAACTCGCTGTTGCCGAGCTTCGTCTTGGTCTGGCCCTCGAACTGCGGCTCGCGCAGCTTCACCGACACGATGGCGGTGAGCCCCTCGCGGGTGTCGTTGCCCTCGAGGTTGTCGTCCTTCTCCTTCAGCAGGCCCTTCGCGCGCGCGTAGTCGTTGATGCAGCGCGTGAGCGCCGTGCGGAACCCGGTGAGGTGCGTGCCGCCCTCGTGGGTGTTGATGTTGTTGGCGAAGGTGAACACCGACTCGGTGAACCCGTTGGTCCACTGCATCGCGATGTCCACCTGGCCCTCCTCGCCCTCGGCCGAGATGGCGATGACGTCGCCGTGCAGGGGGTCCTTGGTGGCGTTGAGGTGCTTCACGAAGTCGACGAGGCCGCCCTCGAAGTGGAAGGAGTCCTCGCGGCGCTCCCCCCGCTCGTCCGTGATGCTGATGCGCAGCCCGGGGGTGAGGAACGCCGTCTCGCGGAACCGCGTGGCCAGCGTGTCGTAGTCGAAGTCGGTCTCCTCGAAGACCTCCGGGTCGGGCTTGAACCGGATGCACGTGCCGGTGCTGTCGGCCGACCCGGCGTCGGTGATCGGCCCCTCGGGGGCCCCGCGGTGGTAGCTCTGCACCCACAGGCGGCCCTCGCGGCGCACCTCGGCCGTGAGGTCCTCGGACAGCGCGTTCACCACCGACACGCCCACGCCGTGCAGGCCGCCGGACACCTTGTAGCCCTCGCCGCCGAACTTGCCGCCGGCGTGAAGAACGGTGAGCACCACCTCGAGGGCGCTCTTGCCCTCCTGGTCCTCCATCGCGGCCACGGGGATTCCGCGGCCGTCGTCGGTGACGGAGCACGAGCCATCGGGGTGCAGCACCACGGTGACGTTGTCGCAGTGCCCGGCCATGGCCTCGTCGACGGAGTTGTCGACGACCTCATAGACCAGGTGGTGCAGGCCCCTCGGCCCGGTGGACCCGATGTACATGCCGGGTCGCTTGCGGACGGCCTCGAGGCCCTCCAGGACGGTGATGGCGCCGGCGTCATATGCGCCGGCATCGGTGGTGGCGTCGAATCCCGGTTCGGTCACCTGTCTCCTCGAGTTCGGCCGCCCATGCCGCCCCTCCTCAGGGGTCGTTCCGGGCCGGCGCGGCGCGCGGGGCGGGGATGCCCTAACGCCTCGGATTTGCAGGGAGAAACCTACCAGTGGGCTCCACGGAAAAAGCTCCGCGGGGGGCCATCACGACCTCTTGTCACGCTCCAGCGCGCGAGCCGCGGCACGTGTGACGAGGTCGCGAAGCGCGGGATCCTCGATGTCGCGGGTCGCCTGCTCAGCCCGCTCCACGGCCCGTGGGTCGGGGGGTGGCAGCGCCGCGCGCGGCGGCGGCCCCTGGTCGGCCACCGGCAGCGCGTGATCGGCAACCACGAACCGCAGCCCGGCGACGGCGTCGGGGTCCTCCAATATCGCGCCGAGGCGCGCCTCGATCTCCTCGGCCCGGGCCTCGAGCTCATGGGCCCACACGGCATCGGAGCAGGCGATGGTCACCACGCCGGCACGGCTTCGCCGGGTGGGGTAGGCGTGGTTCACGGTGCCCGGGCCCGTGGCCTCGGGCCACGCCGCGCGCACCGACGCCAGCACCGAGTCGCCGGGCCTCGTGAATGCCCGCGTGGCACGACCCAGCAGGTCGCCCACCCCCACGGGATCGCGTCGCCTCCTAGGCGGCAAGCAGCCCCTCCCTCACCGCCAGCACGCGCGCGCCGCGGTCGGCGGCGGCCTGGGCCGCCGCCGGATCGGCCGTGGTGAGGATGCACTGGCCCTCGCCCACCACGGCGTCCAGCAGCAGCCCGCGCCGCGTGGGGTCGAGCTCCGACAGCACGTCGTCGAGCACGAGTATGGGCAGGCCGGCACGGGCGCCGAGGTGCTCGCGATGGGCCATGAGCATCGCGAGCACCGCCGTGCGCTGCTCTCCCTGGCTCCCCACGCGCCGCAGGTCGACGAGGTCATCTCCCCGGCGCTGCCCCACGAAGACGTCATCGCGGTGAGGGCCCGCGAGGGTCATGGCCGCGGCGATCTCGCGATCGCGGTAGTCGTCCATGCGCTGGCGAAGGGCCTGCTCCACATCGCCATCGGGCACGTCGGAGAGCGATGCCGGCGACGCCTCGAGGGCGATCTCGCCGCCCGCACCGCCACCCAGGCCCTCCATCCACGTGGCGAAGGGCTCGCGCAGGTGGTCCATCGCCGCCCGGCGCGCCACGACGATCCGGGCCCCGTGCTGCGCGATCGGGGTGTCCCACGGCAGCACCGCGTCGATGCCCGTCCGGCCGGCGCGCACGTGGCGGAGCGCGGCATTTCGCTGCGACAGGGCCGCCGCATATGCGGCGAGGTCGTCGGCATACCCGGGCTCGGCGGCCTCGAGCAGGCGGTCGAGATGGCGTCGGCGGGCCGCCGGTGGACCTTTCACGGCGCGGAGCTCCTCGGGAAGGAACACCAGCACGCTGCCGTCTGCGCGCCACTCCGACAGGCTCTTCATGGGCTCGGCGTCCCTCGACAGGCGCCTGCCCTGGCGCGGGGCGTAACCGATCTCCCGGTGGGCGGTTCCCCCGGGGCCGCGAAGGTCGAGGCCCACATGCAGCGCCGGTGCGCCGGTGCGTATGGCCTCGGCCTCGCGGGTGGTGCGACACGACACCCCGAGGCAGGCCAGCACCAGCGCCTCCACGAGGGATGTCTTGCCCGCGCCGTTGGGCCCGGAGATCACGATGCCGCCTTCCGGCAGGTCCACCGACACCCTGGCCCACGACCGGACGTCCGAGACGTCGAGCCGCGTGGCCACCCAGGCGCCGGGCATCGGGGCCTAGCTCGGCAGGCGGATGGGCATGAGGAGGTAGCGGTAGTCATCCGCCTCGCCCCGCAGCAGCCCGGGTCGCAGCGGGCTGATGAGCCCGAAGCGCACCTCGTCCCCGTCCAGCCCCTCCACCCCGTCACGCAGGAAGTCGGCGTTGAACCCGATCTCCATGGGCTCGCCCGAGTACGGGACCGGCATCGACTCCTTGCCCTCGCCCACCTGGTCGCTCACGGTGGCCACGGTCAACTGGCCCTGCTCGAACGACAGCCGCAGGGGCGAGGTGCGTTGCGCCAGCACGCCGATGCGCGTGAGCACCGCGAGGAACTCCCCGCGGTCGATGCGCACCTCCTGCTCGAACTCCGCGGGGATGAGCTGCCGGTAGTCGGGGAACTGGCCGTCGATGAGGCGGGTGGTCATGCGCACGCCCGCGCACCGGATGGTCGCCTGTGACTCCCCGAGCACGATCTCCACGTCGCCTTCCTTGGCCTGGGCGGCCAGGCGCGAGGCCTCGGCCACCGCGCGAGCCGGCAGGATCGCCTCGCGGGTGTCGCCGGGGGCGGCGTCGAGCGGGACGGTCCTCACCGAGAGCCGGTAGCTGTCGGTGGCGGCCATGGTGAGCCCGTCCGGGCCGATGCGCACGAGCACACCGGTCAGCACCGGGCGCGTTTCATCGCGCGACGCTGCGCGGACCACCCGCTCGGAACATGTGACGAAGCGGTCGGCGGGGACGACCACGCCCACGCCGTTGTCGGCCGGGAGCTCCGGATACTCCCCGGCCTGGTGGCAGTTGAGGCTGAACGACGACCCGCCACCGGATACCTGCACCTGTCCCTCGTTCTCGTTGTGCACGAGGGACACCGGGCCGGGCGCCATGCTCCTCACCAGATCGGCCGCGAGCCGGGGCAGCACCACCGAGCCGTGCTCCTCCACGCCGGCGTCCTCGAGCGGAACGCGCACCGACACCTCCATGTCGGTGGCCGCAAGCTCCACCACGCCCTCCTCGGCACGCAGCAACACGTTGGCCAGGACGGGGATCGTCCCCTTGCTCGATGCGGCGCGTGAGGCAAGCGCCAGGCGGGTGGCGAGTTCATCTCGGGGACACGTCAGGCGCACGGCGGCAGCGTACCGGCCCGCTCGATCGCCGTGCCCCGGGCGCGGATGCCGACTACATCAATGAAGTGAAATAAGAGGGGTAAAGAGAAGAGGAAGTAGTCATAGGGGGTGTTGGTGGCGTGGATGACCCGGTGTTATGGCTGCGTAACAGCGGGTTTCCCGCCTGTGGACGGGTTGTGTGCAGTGGGGGATAAGCGGGGGAGTAGATAACAGTCGTCCACAGGACGGAAACCGCTTGCGCCCG
>JAFMJQ010000011.1 GCA_017853415.1 Thermoleophilia bacterium
GTGTTCCGCCAGCCGGGGTTCGGCGCGCCGGAGGATCGCTCCGGCCGGGCCTGGCACCCCATGGCGCTGCCCTCGGCGCAGGTCACCACCTGGGCGCGCACGCGCGGCACGCACACGCTCACGTTCCCCGTCGGCGCGCCTCGTGGGGTGACGGTCACCGCCGTGGTGCGGGGGGCCCCGCCCAGCCAGGTTCGATCAGTGCCCGGGGCCATCAGCATCACCCTGCGCACGGGGCCAGCGGGCCGGGCGATCACCTTCAGGGCCTCGCGCAATGCAGGCGTGGCAATCGGACGGCCGAACACCGCCCCCTAGCCGCATCGGGCGGGCACGGGCAGCGCCCGTATCCTTGCCCGCGTGCACATCGCCCTCATCGGAACCCGCGGCATCCCCGCGGCCTACTCGGGGTTCGAGACCGCCGTCGAGAACCTGGCGCGTGAGTTCACCGCGCGCGGTCACGAGGTGACGGTCTACTGCCGCCCGCACATGACCGAGAAGCGCGACAGGCACGCAGGGGCACGGCTGGTACACCTGCCCACCATCAGGAACAAGTACCTCGACACCCTGGCCCACACCACGGTGAGCACCGGCCACATGGTCACGAAGGAGAGGCCCGACGTGGCCATCTACTTCATCGCCGGCAACGCACCGGTTGTGCCCTTCGCCCGCCTGGCCGGCGTGCCCAGCATCCTGCAGATCGACGGCATGGACTCCGAACGCGCCAAGTGGCCGCGCGCGGCGCGAGCAGTCATCCGCCAGTTCGAGCACATGTCGGCGGCAGCGGCGACCATCGCCGTCACCGACAGCGACAGCGTGGCCGACCTGTACGAAGAGCGCTTCGGCCGGAGGCTGCTGGCAATCCCCTACGGCGCCGCCCTACCCGACCCCGGCACGACCGATGCGCTTGAGGATCTCGCACTCGAGCGCGGCAAGTACATCCTGTTCGTCGGGCGGCTCGTGCCCGAGAACAACGCGCATCTGCTGGTGGATGCCTACGCGAAGCTCGACACGGACTGGCCCCTGGTGATCGTGGGGGATGCGCCGTACGCGGACGAGTACATCGCCGAGCTCAGGGCTCGCGGGAGTGAACGTGTGTTGTTCCCCGGCTACGTGTTCGGCGATGGCTACGCCCAACTCGTGAGCAACTGCGGGCTCATGTGCGCGCCGACGGAAGTCGGAGGCACGCACCCGGTGATCATCGAGGCCATGGCGGCAGGGGCGCCTCTCGTGGTGAGCGACCACGCGCCCAACATCGAGGTGGTCGGCGACACCGCTGCCACCTTCTCGCTCGCGGCCGCGCCCGCCTCGCTCGCGGGAGTGCTCACGCGCCTTATCGCAGACCCCGCTCGCCGCAGCGCACTAAGCGAGGCGGCAGCCGCGCGCGCAGCCGAGAGATTCGGCTGGGACCGCTGTGCAGAGCGCTATCTCGCGCTGATCAGCGCGCTCGGCGTCAACTGATGGCAACGGATACGGAGCCGCTGCAGGAAGATCGCAGGGCTATCAGCACCCGGTCGGTTGTGATCGGGCTGGCGCTGGGCATCCCCTTCTCACTGTTGTTCCTTTGGCTCGCCATCCGAGGCGTGAGTTTCGACGAGGTGTGGAGCGCCCTCAGCAAGGCCAACCCCTGGCTGGTGCTGTTGTCGGTGCCGTTCCTGCTCATGCTCTTCGTGATGCAGGGCCTCAGGTGGCGGCATCTCGTGGCGGCGCCGCACCTGCCGCGCCGCCGCGCGTTCGTGGTGCTGATGTACGTCGGCACCGCCATCACCAACGTGGTGCCCGGAAGGCCCGGCGACGTGGCGCGGGGTATCTGGCTGTCCCGTCTGGGCCGAATCCCAGTGGCGCGATCCCTCACCTCGGTTGGGGTGGACAGGGCAATGGATGTCGGCACGGTCTTCGTTCTGCTGCTCCTCTGCCTGCCCTTCATCGACAAGCCAGACTGGCTCGTGACCCTGGCGATCGTCGGGGCGATCGTCAGCGTGCTCGCCGCGATCGTGCTCGTGGCAGCGTGGTGGTACGCCCATAGGCGAAACCCTCAGGACCCCGCAGCTGGAATGGAGCAGGGTGAGCGTTCCTGGTGGCGGCACCAACTATCCGGAGTCATCCGGGGTCTGGCCGTGTTGTCGCGCCCGCGCGAGTTCGGCCTGGCGGTGGCCGACAGCTTCGTGGGCTGGTCATTCAACGCCGCGGGCACCTGGCTCGTGGGTGAGGCGCTCGGCCTGCAGATCGGCCTTTCCGGCGCGATCCTGGTGACGAGCGTCATCGCGCTCGGGTCGGCGATCCCATCGTCGCCCGGAATGATCGGCACGTTTCAGTGGCTGGCGGTGGCGAGCCTGGCCGTGGTGGGCGTGGGCAAGGCGGACGCCCTCGCCTTCTCGATCCTCCTGCAGGCGGCGTGGTACATCCCCACCACGCTGTCCGGAGTGCCCGGCGCGTGGTGGCTCACTCGCGAGGGCCGCCGCAGCGCACCCGCGGCAACCTGATCAGGCGGTGCCGGCCTCGCGTGGCGCAGGCTGCTGCTCAGGCGTCACACCGTCGCCGATGACCTCAGCCACCACGTAGTTGGGCCGGCCCCGCACCTCGTCGTAGATCTTCCCGACGTACTCGCCGAGGATTCCCATGAACAGGAACACGGTGGCTCCGATGAACAGGAGCACGATCATCAACGATGCCCACCCGGGTTGGATATCTGCCCCCACGAGCGTGCCGACGATCACCCAGATGAGGCCGATCACCGCGAGGGCGGTCATCACGAACCCCATGCCCGTCATCAACCGCAACGGCAACTTCGAGAACGAGAAGATCGCGTTGGTCGCACCGACCGTCCGCTTGACCAACGAGTACTTCGTCTCGCCGGCCAAGCGCTCGCGGCGCTCCGCCTCCATGCCCACCTGATGAAACCCGGCGAAGGCCCTGAGGCCGGGGAAGTACCGCCCCTTCTCGGGCATCGCGTTGAGCACATCCACCACGCGCCGATCCATCAGCGAGAACGGGCCGGCATCCCGTGGCAGATCGATGCTCATCACCCGCTCGGCAAGGCGGTAGAAGCCACTGAAGGCGGCCCGGAGGGCACGGCCCTCCTTGCGCCCCTTCCGCACGGCGTACACCACGTCTGCACCCTCATGCCACGCGTTGATGAGCCGGGGCAGGATGTCCGGACCATCCTGCAGGTCGGCATCCATCACGATCACGGCATCCCCGCGCGACTCCCGCAGGCCGGCCTCGATAGCTGCCTCGTGACCGAAGTTGCGCGAGAGCACCACCACGCGCACGCGCGAGTCGGCATCGGAGATCTGGGTGGCGATGGCCACGGAGCGATCGCGCGACCCATCGTCCACGAACACGAACTCGATGTCGTCGGGCAGGGGGTCGAGTTCGGCGGATACCTGCCGATGCAGCTCGGCGAGCACCTCTTCCTCGTTGTACATGGGGACGACGATCGAGATCAGCGACACAGGACTCCCTCCGGCTCCGGCCAGCGTAGTCGCACGCGCCGATGCAGGGGCTCAGCCCCGGCCCCATCTACGATGGTTCCGTGACGCAAGCCGTGCCAACGCGTGCACCCCGCACGCCTGCGCCGGGCGCCATGCGCAGCGGAGTGGTTATCGCCACCTCGCTCGCCGCGTGGTCGATCGGTGCGTACCTCTTCTACCTGCTGGCCGGACGGCTCCTCGGCCCGGCCGAGTACGGGCTGGCAGCGGCTCTGCAGGCCGTCATCGTGGTGGTCGCCCTGCCGATGACCGCCCTGCAGTGGTCATCGGCACGCGTGATGGCGGCATCCACGTCCGCTTCGGGTGCGGCGGCGGTGTACCGCCGCACCCTTGTGATGTCGACGATCTACGCGTGCGTGCTGGCCGTGGCCGCCACTCTCGTCACGCTGTTCCTGGCCTCGAATTCCGACGGCATACCCACCGGCCCGCTCGTGGCGATGTACTGGAGCCTGGTGCCGGTGGCGCCACTGCTCGTGGCGATCGGCGTGCTGCAGGGCCAACACCGCTACGCGGCCTTCGGATGGAGCTACGGCCTAACCGGGATTCTTCGCCCAATCGTGCTTCTGCTTCTCATCGGCGCACCAATGCTCACCCGCGTCGAGAGCACCGTGGTGGCGACGGGCCTTCCATTCGCAATTGGTGCGGGTGTCGCGGTGTGGCTCACCCGATCGATGCTGCGCTCACGGGGTAGGCCATCAATCGAGGCCTGGCAGTCGTTTCGGTCCGGGCTCGGGGCCGCTGCCATCGGGCTCGCCGGCATCGCCATCCTTACCAACGTCGACGTGGTCGCGGCCAAGCTTGCGCTTGGCGGCGACGAGGCAGGGTACTTCGGTGCCGCCGCGGTCATCGCGAAAGCCCTCATGCTGGTGCCACAGGCCCTCACAGTGGTGCTGCTCCCCAGGGTCGCCGAGCGCCAGCAGCGGGGCGAAGCCACGGGCTCCCTGCTTGCCGTCGGCGTGCTTGCGATCGCCGCGGCGGGCCTTCTCGCCATGGCGCTGGCCGTGCCCTTGGAGGGGCCGATCGTCGCGATCACCTTCGGCACGGCATTCGAACCGGCGGCGGCGCTCGTGGTGCCCTTCTTCGGCGCGACGACCCTGCTCGGGGCATTGCTCATCCTGGTCAACCACCATGTGGCGCGAAACGACCACCGCTTCGCGTGGGCGGTCGGCGCATTGGCGATGGTGCAGGTGATCCTGCTGGTGCTTTTCGGCACCTCGGCCGGGGCGATCATCACCATCGACGCTGTCGTCGCCGGGGCCGGACTGGTGATCCACGAGGTGATGTACCTGCAGACCGACGAGAGCATGCTGATGGGGGCGGGGCGCCAGGCGCGCTCCATCGTGCGGCGCCTGCGCACGCGTGAGGAGGACGCTGCATGAAGCGCCTCGACACCCGCCTTCCCGGCCTGATCGTGATCGAGCCGGCCATCCACGGCGACAGCCGGGGGTGGTTTCAGGAGACCTACCGTCAGAACGTGCTCGCCGACCTGGGAATCACCGACGACTTCGTGCAGGACAACCACAGCCGCTCCGCACGGGGGGTGCTGCGCGGCCTGCACTTCCAGGTGGGCGAGCACCCGCAGGCCAAGTTGGTGCGGTGCGCGCGCGGAGCGATCGTCGACGTCGCCGTTGATCTGCGCCGAGGGTCACCCACGTACGGGCAGTGGGAGGCCTGGACGCTCGACGATGAGCGCGGGCTGCAGATCTACTGCCCCGTGGGCTTCGCCCACGGCTTCGTGGTACTGAGCGACGTGGCCGACGTGGTGTACCGCTGCTCCGACTATTACGACCCCGCCGGCGATAGCGGCATCCGGTTTGACGACCCGACCATCGGCGTCGAGTGGCCGGGCGGGCCCCATTCGGTGAGCAACCGCGACGCCAACGCCCCTTTCCTCACCGAGATCGCCGGCGAACTGCCCTTCGAGTGGAGGGGATGAGCACTCCCGAGCTCAGCGTGGTGATCGTCTCGTATCGCTGCGCGGAACTGCTGGCCGAATGCCTCGACAGCCTCGACGCCAACCGCGCCGACGTCGAGATGGAGGTGATGGTGGTCGACAACGCGTCGGGTGACGACACCGTCGCCGTCGCGAGGTCGTACGACTGGGTCGACGTCGAGGCGCTCGCCGACAACGTCGGCTTCGCACGTGCGAACAACCGGGCGATGGACCGCAGCCGCGGACGCGCGGTGCTGGTGCTGAACCCCGACACGGTGCTGCCGGCCAGTTCCCTGCGGGCATGCCTCGACTACCTCTGGGCCCATCCGGACATCGGACTCCTCACTCCGAAGCTCGTCGACAGGGACGGCAGGCTCGACCGCCGATGCCACCGTGGCTACCCGACACTGTGGTCATCGTTCTGTTATTTCACGACCCTTGACAGGCACCTCAAGGGCCCGCGCTCCCGGTGGTACACCATGGGTCACCTGCCGGAGGACCAGCCGACCGACGTCGAGAGCGTGTCCGGTGCGTTCATGCTCATGCCCGCAGACGCCATGCGGCGCGTCGGGGGGTTCGACGAGCAGTTCTTCATGTACGCCGAGGACATCGACCTCTCGCTGCGCTTCATCCAGGCCGGCTACCGCGTGTGGTACTGGCCCGTTGTCGAGGTGGTCCATGTGGGCGCGGGATCAAACGTGGCCGGGCAACGCCCCGCCGCCGCGAACGCCGCTTACTTCCGCACCATGGCGCCCTTCATCCGCAAGCACCAGCCCGGTGTGCGGGGAGCCGTCACGGCCTTGGCAGCGTGGAGTGCCGGCGAGGTGATGCTGGCCGCCACCGAGGTTCGGCGGCGGCTGGGCAGAGGCAAGGCGTGACGCGCGAGACGGCGCCCTGGTGGCAGCGCATCTGGGCTTCGCATGCGCCCCTCGTGGTGCTCGCCGCCATCATCCTGGTGGGAGTGATCGAGCGGCTCTACCGCTTCACGGCCCCCATCCTCGATCAGCACTACTTTCGCCAGACCCAGACCGCGGCGCAGGTGTGGCTGCTGGGCGAGAACGGCTTCAACCCCTTCGACTACCACGTGCCGATGTTCGGCGGTGGCTACTGGATCCTGGAATTCCCCTGGTACCAGTCCGTGGTCTACGCCCTCACCCAGGTGTTCGGCTTCCACGAGGAACTCGGGCGGGTGGTGTCGATCGCGGCATTCGTCGCGTCGGCATACCTGCTCTACGAAATAGGTCGCCGTCTGCTCGGGTCGCGAGCGGCCGCGATCACCGCAGCGTCATTCCTGGCCTTCATGCCGATCACGGTCTTCTACTACCGAGCCTTCCTGATCGATCCTTTCCTCATCGCGTTCGCGCTCCTCATGGTGCTCGCAGCGCTGCGCATGAGCGAGAAGGTCACCTGGGTGTGGCTCGGAACATTCCTCGGCGCTACGTTCGTGACCGCCTTGGGAAAGACAAACCTGATCGTGGTGTTCGCGCTGCCGGTAATCACCCTCCTCTGCCGGGTCTTCATCCGCCGACGGGCATCTCGCGCACAGTGGATGAGCCTCGTTGGCGGCGGCATCGCCATTCTCGCCGCGGTCATCGCCTGGACCCGCCATGCCGACGCGATGAACTTGGCATCGAACGGTATGACCTACGGGAACATGCGCTGGTGGTACTTCGGCAGCACCGTGTTCGACGTGAACCTTTGGACAACCATCGGTCAGCGATTCACCGACACGCTCGGTCCCATTGGCCTGCTGGCGGTGGGCCTCGGGCTTGCCGCCATCCCGCGCCTGCGGAGCGGCTATCGCATGGAACTGGCCGGGCTCGTCGTCGGCGGTGTCGCGTCGATCGCCGTGTTCGCAAACCTCAATCGCGTGCACGACTACTACCAGCTTCCCTACTACCCCACGATTGCGCTGCTTGGGGGACTTGGGGTGTGGTCGCTGGCCGCGGCCATCGGCCACGGCAGCCGGGGGGTGTCCATCCAGGTAGCGGGCGGCCTGGTGGTGACGATGGTGATCTGGTGGACGTACGTGCTCTTCGCCGGCAGCTACTTCGCGGCTGGTGGGCTGGGGGGGCTTCCGAACAGGGACCAAGGACTGGAACTGGCCGCCAACACCCCCGAGGAGCCGATCGTGGTGCTCGGCGAGAACTTCGATCGCAACGATCCGACCCTGTTCTACGAGGCGCGCCGTATCGGTTGGCGCGAGAACTCACTGGACACCCAGAGGGCCCGGGCCGTCGTGCGGGGTTCCGAGGACGTCGGAGCCATAGCGGTGTACAGGGGCGAGGCGGGCCTTCCCGCCTGGGTGCCGGAAGCTGCCCGCGCCAAGGGCCTCGTGCCCACGTACGAGACCCCCTCGCTCACCATCTACACGCGACGGAAGGGCACGCCGTGAGGTTTCTCGTCACCGGCGGCTGCGGCTTCGTGGGATCGCGTCTGTGCCTGGGACTTCGCGAGGCAGACCCCTCCGCGGAAATTGTGGCCTTCGACAACCTGCGCCGTCGTGGCAGCGAGATCAACGTGGTCGACCTCGGCGCAGCCGGGGTTGAGGTTGCGCACGGCGACATCCGTATTCCCGCCGACCTCGACGACCTCGACGGCATGTTCGACGTGGTGATCGACGCGGCAGCCGAGCCGAGCGTGCACGCCGGCACATCCGGCAGCCCCCGATACGTGATCGACACGAACCTGGGCGGCACGGTGAACCTGCTCGAGTTCGCACGACGCCGCGCGCAGGTATTCGTCCTGCTCAGCACCTCACGCGTGTACGCGATCGACGCCCTGCGGGCGATCGACACGTCGGAGGGCCAAACCCGGCTCGAGGTGTCACCGCAGCAGTCGCTGCCCGGCGTGGGACCGAACGGCATCACCGAGGAGTTCCCCACCGATGGCGCGCGCTCGTACTACGGCGCCAGCAAGCTGGCCAGCGAGATGCTTGCCCAGGAGTACGCAGCAGCCAGCGACCTTGAGGTCATCATCAATCGCTGCGGCGTGCTGGCGGGCGCCGGTCAGTTCGGCAAGGTCGACCAGGGCGTGATCGCATTGTGGGTTGCCGCCCACATCTACGGCCGGCCCCTCAGGTACATCGGCTTCGGCGGCACCGGCAAGCAGGTGCGCGACCTCATGCATCCCGACGACCTCCTCGCACTGGTCATGCGCCAGTTGGAGATGGCAGGCGAGATCAGCGGACAGGTGTTCAACGTCGGTGGTGGCCTGCCGATCAGCGTGTCACTGCTCGAGCTCACCGATCTCTGCCGCGAGCGCACGGGCAACGAGGTGCCGATAACGCCCGTTCCCGAGACGGCGTCCGTGGACGTTCCCGTGTACCTCACGGATACCTCAAGGGTCAGCGAAGCCACCGGCTGGTCGCCTTCGCGCGATGCATCAGCGATTATCGATGACATCGCCACGTGGATCGAGGGCGACATCGAGCGACTCCGGCCCATCTTCACCTAGCACCGCGCCGAAGGAGAACAGTTTTGTCCCTTGCGATCGTCACCGGCTCATCCGGCCTCATCGGCAGCGAGATGTCGCGATTCCTCGACGCCAAGGGCTGGGATGTCATCGGCATCGACAACGACATGCGCGCGTACTTCTTCGGCCAGGAAGCCTCCACCCAGTGGAACGCCGACCGACTCACCGAGGAGCTCTCGGGCTTCACGCTCAAGGGCCTTGACATCCGCGACACCGATGCAGTCATGCGCCTGTTCAAGAGCCTCGGCGCATCGGTCGAACTGGTGGTGCACTGCGCCGCACAGCCCAGCCACGACTGGGCGGCGCGCGAGCCACTCACCGACTTCGGCGTCAACGCCAACGGCACGCTCAACCTGCTCGAGGCCACGCGCCTGCACTGCCCCGATGCGGTGTTTGCCTTCATGAGCACCAACAAGGTGTACGGCGACGCACCCAACGATCTGCCCCTCATCGAGACCGACACGCGCTGGGAGCTCGACCCGGCCAACCCCTGGGCGGAGCACGGGTTCGACGAGCAGCTGCGCATCGACCAGAGCAAGCACAGCCTTTTCGGCGCCAGCAAGGTGGCGGCCGACGTGCTCTGCCAGGAGTACGGGCGGTACTTCGACATGAAGACCGGCGCATTCCGCGGGGGCTGCCTCACGGGCCCGGCGCACTCGGGTGCCGAGCTCCATGGGTTTCTCGCGTACCTGGTGCAGTGCGCCCTCACCGGCAGGCACTACACGATCTTCGGGTACAAGGGGAAGCAGGTGCGCGACAACATCCACTCACACGACCTCGTCAGCGCCCTCTACGCCTTCTACGAGAACCCGCGCCCGGGTGCCGTCTACAACATCGGCGGGTCGCGGTTCGCCAACTGCTCGGTGCTCGAGGCCATCGCCCTCAGCGAGGAACTCACCGGCTGCGAGATGAACTACTCGCTCTCCGATGAGAACCGATCGGGCGACCACATCTGGTGGATCTCCGATGTGCGGCGCTTCCAGCGTGACTACCCCGACTGGCAGTACCAGTACGACCTTCGCACCACCGTGCAGGAGATCGTCGACGCCACACGGGAGCGCATGGCCACCGCATGAGCCAGATGCTCTCCGTCGTCATCCCGGCGCACAACGAGGCCGACTCCATCCCCACGGCGCTGCGCGGCGTCTACGCGGCGCTGCGGGCCGAGGGCATCGACCACGAGATCGTGGTGGTTGATGACCACTGCAGTGACGGCACCGCCGACGTGGTGCATGCGCTTGCCGCCGACGATGTGCCGACGGCACGCATAGTGGTGAACCAGGGCAAGGGGGGCTTCGGCCTGGCCGTGCGGTGCGGGCTCGAGAACTACTCGGGTGACGCCGTGGCCGTGATGATGGCCGACCTCAGCGACTCGCCGGACGACCTCGTGGAGTTCTGGCGCACCATGCAGAGGACCGGCGCCGATTGCGTGTTCGGCACACGGTTCTCAAAGGGCGGCCGCGTGATCGACTACCCGGCCGCAAAGCTGCGCATCAACCGCGTGGCCAACTTCGGCATCCGCGTGCTTTTCGGGTTGCGATACGACGACGTCACCAACGCGTTCAAGATGTACCGCCGCGAGGTGATCGACGGCGTGCAGCCCCTGCTCAGCCACCACTTCAACCTCACGGTGGAGATCCCGCTCAAGGCGATCGTCCGCGGCTACACCTACGCCGTGGTGCCCAACTCCTGGACCAACCGATCGCACGGCGAGTCGAAGTTCAAGGTAAAGGAGATGGGGTCGAGGTACACCTTCATCATCCTCTACTGCCTTCTCGAGCGACTGCTGTCGCGCGGTGACTACCGGCGGGTGCCGGCGGGGGAATCGTAATGGCCCCAACTCCAGTGGCCTGGGTATGCGTGCCCACCTACAACGAGCGCGAGAACGTCGAGGCGCTGGTCACCGCCGTGCGCGAGGCCCTCGACGACGCCGGCATCAACGGCCACGTGCTGGTGATCGACGATGGATCGCCCGACGGCACGGGTGAGATCGCCGATGCCATGGCCGCGCGCGATGACCGTGTGCACGTGCTGCATCGCACGGCGAAGGAGGGCATCGGCCCCGCGTACCGCGCCGGATTCCGGCACGCGATGGCCCAGGGCGCCGACCTCATCCTCGAGATGGACTGCGACTTCTCGCACAACCCCCGCGATGTGCCCCGACTCATCAGCGCGGCACAGAGGGCAGACGTGGTGCTGGGCTCGCGCTACGCGCGCGGGGGCGGCGTGGCCGAATGGGGCATCGTGCGCCGCGCGATCAGTCGTGGCGGCTGCCTCTACGCCCAGGCATGGATCGGCACGTCGGTCAAGGACCTCACCGGCGGCTTCAAGTGCTTCCGGCGCGAGGTGCTCGAGGCGATCCCGCTGGATGACGTATCGGGCGCGGGCTACGTGTTCCAGGTGGAGATGACCTACCGCGCGCTGCTGCAGGGGTTCACCGTGCTCGAGGTGCCCATCACCTTCACCGATCGCACTGAGGGGCAGAGCAAGATGAGCCGGGGGATCGTGGTGGAGGCCGCCGTGCTGGTGCCACGGCTGCGCCGGCGACTCGGGCCTCTGCCCAACCGCCGCGGCCGGTGAGCACGGCGGCAGCCTCCCGGCGACGCTGGATTGAGGCGGCATTGGTGGTCGCCGGCTTCACCCTGCTGGCGATCATCGCAACGTGGCCTGTGGCCGCCAACGTGAGCACCCTGATCCCCAGCCCGGGATCGGCCTGGGATCCGGCGGGGTTCATCTGGGACTTCTGGCAGAGATCAACCGAGGGCATCGGGCTCTGGGGCGACGCCACGTCGCAATTGGCGGGCTACCCCTTCGGGCGCGGATTCCCGGCCGCCGCCGACACCACCCAGCTGGTCACATACGGCCCGGCATGGATCATCACGGGCATCGCGGGACCCGTGGTGGCTTACAACGTCGTGGTCATCGGCGGCCTGGCGCTTGCCGGCATGGCGATGTACGCCCTGGCCCGCTGGCTCGGCACCGGTCCCGGCATCGCCGCGTGGGCCGGTGGCGCCTTCGTCATCTTCCCGTACGCGATCGGCAAGGCGGTGGCACACGCGCCGCTGGTGCACCTGGCGTGCTTCCCGCTCGCGGTGCTGGCAGGCCTCTGGTGGTCGGAACGACCCACGTGGCGACGCGCCCTCGTGGTGGTGGCCGCCTACGCCTTCGCATGGCTCACCAACCCCTACTACGGGCTCATGGCCACGGTCGTGCTGATGGTCGTGTGCGGCGCCGGCGTCATCCGCATTGCGCGCGGCATGGGAGCGCGCGCAGCCGCCATCTGCGGGGGCACGCTCGCGGGGCTCGCACTGCTCATCGTGCTGCTTCCCGTGGGCATCATCGGACGATCCGCCACCGATGCGACGGCGTCGGGAATTTCCCGCGAGGTCATCGACCTCGACAACTTCGGTGCGCGACTGAGCGACTTCATCACGCCATCGGGCGACGCCTTCTTCATGCGGGGCGTAAACCCATCCTGGGAGGGCGTCGCCGCAACCGGCGACGAACGGATAATCCTCTACCTCGGCCTCACCACCATCGCCATCGCCGTGCTCGGCGCCGTGGTTGCCTGGCGGGCCACGGGCAGCTCGGGCGCACGCCTGCGCCTCGCAGCCCGTGCGTGCGCGGTGCTCGCGATTGTGCTCGCGTGGTTCAGCCTCGCATCCCCCACCACGTGGTTCGACGTGAACATCCCGGTGCCATCTCTGTGGATCTGGGAAGCGCAGCCTCAATTCCGCGTGTTCGCGCGATTCGCGGCGCCGCTGATGTGCGCCCTGCTCGTGCTGGGTGCGCTGGGAATCCGATGGGTCGCCGGGCGCGGCACGACGCTGTGGCGTACGTCGATCATTTCGGCGGCGATGCTGATCACCTTCGCCGATCTCGCCACCACCATCCCCACGCCGGCGGCCACTCCCGTCACGGCCGGGGGCGTGCCCCCGTCTGAGGTCGCGGCGTGGCAGTGGCTTCGCGCTCGCGACGACGGCTCGGCGATCGTCCAGTACCCGACGATCCCCGAGGAGTACACGCCGGCCGGCGAATCGCTCGAGCGCACCTACGCCTTCGGCCAGACCATCCACGGGCACCCGGCCGTGAATGGGGCGCTTTTCCCCGGCCAGCGCTCGTTCGATTTCCTTGCGCGGGTCAGCGATCCCACCCGACCGGGCGCCGCGACCGATCTCGCCACCGCCGGGGTTCGCTGGGCCGTCGTATACCCGTGGGGCTACTCACTGCTCGGCCGGGCGCCGGCACTCACCCCGGTCAGGCCACCACGGGGCTTTGCCGTGGAGAAGGTCTTCCCCGACGGCACGGCCATCTGGCGCGTCACGGCCGCGCCCCAAGGCGGCGTCGTCGTGTTCCGTGCCCCGGGCTTCGGCTGGGGTGAGGCCGGACGGGACGTCACATGGCACGCAATCCAGCAGCAAGACACCGTGATCACCCTGTGGGCGCCCCGCGACGGTCGGTACCGGGTCGTGCTGCGCCTGCGCGGTGCAGCACCAAGCGGTGTCTCCGCTCGACTCGACGGAGCCCCGCTGGCGCTCGACCGTACAGTTAGCGGCGTGGCCTTCGACTCCCCGGCAGGGCGTGAGCCCCGGGAGATCGAACTCTCCTTCGGGCGACGTTCCGACAACGCAGCTGCTGCTGCGGTGGGCATGAGGAGGATTGGATGACGCGCCGGCGCATCGACGGCCCGCTGTGGACCCTGCTCGGCGCCATCGGCGTGATCCTCATCACCCGCCTGATCATCCTGCTCACCAACCTCGGCAGGTTCGATGGGGACGAGGGCGTGACAGGCGTGATGGCCCAGCGCATCCTCGACGGCCACTTCCCCATCTTCTTCGGCATCCAGAGCTACCAGGGTGCGCTCGAGCAGTACTTCCAGGCAGGCGTGCTGGCGCTGCTGCCCGACACCTACTTCACCCTGCGCCTCGTGCAACTGGCGCTGGTGGTGATCATCTGCGTGCTCGTCTACGTGCTCGGCACCAAGGCCATCGGATCGCGCTGGGGCGGGGCCCTGGCCGCAGTGCTCTATGCCGTGGGGCCGTACTACAGCGTGTGGAAGGGCGTGCGCACGCACGGCGGCTACGACACCGCCACCATCTTCGGGCTGCTGGTGATCCTGCTGGCCCTGTGGCTACGACGCGAGTCGGCGCGCGCGCCATGGATCGCCGGCCTCATCGGCCTCTGCGCCGGGCTGGCCATCTGGGCCAACTACTTGAGCGTGTTCCTGCTCATCCCCGGTGCGCTCTGGGCACTGGGCAGCGCTCGCGGATACCTCAAGCGCCTGATCCCCCCCGCGGTGGGCGGCTTCGTACTCGGGATCCTCCCGATCATCATCTTCCGGCTGCAGAACGGTCTCAACCCGCCATCGGGCACCGGCACGCCGCCCGCCACAACGTTCGGCGATCGGGTGGGCAACCTGCTCAATCCCGTGACCGGGCAGTTCCTGGGGCCGGGCTCCGTGCCGGCCGAGATCTCACGCTGGTTCATCCCCGCGCTCGCCGTGATAATCGCCCTTGGCGTGCTCGGTGCGGCGGTGTGGACTCGGCGGTGGGGCATCTGGGACGTCATCACCCTGCGCACCGCGCGCCGCGCGCCCATCGACATCGTCCTGATCGGCTTCCTCATCACGCCGATCCTCTACGGCCTGTCCTCGTACACGTGGTTCACCGGGGAGCCGCGGTACCTCTTCACCCTCTACCCCTTCCTGGCCGTCGGAGTGGCGGCGGCGGTGTTCGCCCTGCGCGGGCGTGCCCGGGCGACGATCGCGGCGCTCGTGGTGGCGCTCAGCACGATCCTGCTGGGGTGGACGATGACGTCCATCCAATCAGCAGGAGGGTTCCTGCCGACGATCGCGGAGGGGCCCATCTACAGCGAGAACCTGCCGGCCGTGGCCGACGCCCTGGAGCAGCGCGGCGTGAAGTCGGTCTATGCCGACTATTGGCTGTCGTACCCACTGCAGTTCGCGGGATACAGCCGCTTCTCGGTGACGCCATACGAGCACTCGCACTTCCCCGACATCGACGCCCAGGTGGCGGACGACCCCAGGCCCGGAATCGTCGCGGTCACGGCAGCGGGCGCCCAGGCCACGCGCGACAACCTCAGGGCAAAGGGCCGCACGTTCAAGGAAGCCGAGGTGGCCGGGTACACGATCTTCTGGAACGTAGCGCCAGCCAGACGCACGGGCTGATCCGCGCGCAGCGTCCCCGGCTATGCTGCGCCGGTGCCGAACGAGGAGAACCCCGCCGCCACGCGTGCCGACGAGCTCAGGGCACAGATCCTCGAGCTGACGCGCGCATACTCGCATGAGGCCTTCGCGCCTCCGGTCTTTGACCCATCAAGGCCGGTCGTGCCCGTGTCGGGGCGCGTATATGACGGTGATGACGTGGCCACCTTGGTGGACAGCTCGCTCGACTTCTGGCTCACCACGGGCCGCTTCGCTCATGAGTTCGAGCGCGAGTTCGCGAAGCGCATGGGGCTACGCCACTGCCTGCTGGTGAACTCGGGCTCCTCCGCCAACCTGGTCGCCTTTTCGGCGCTCACCTCGCCGAAGCTCGGTGACCGTCAGATCAAGCCCGGCGACGAGGTCATCACTACGGCAACAGGGTTCCCCACCACGGTGAACCCCGCCATCCAGTACGGCGCGGTGCCGGTGTTTCTGGATGTTGACGTGCCCACCTACAACATCGACGTCAGCCGGCTGGAGGAAGCCCTCTCACCCAAGACCAAGGCCGTGATGGTGGCCCACACCCTGGGCAACCCGTTCGACCTCGGGGCCGTGAGCGCGTTCTGCCGCGAGCACGGCCTGTGGCTCATCGAGGACTGCTGCGACGCCGTGGGCGCGCGCTACGACGGCAAGCCGGTCGGCACCTTCGGCGACCTGGCCACCACCAGCTTCTACCCCGCACACCACATCACCATGGGCGAGGGCGGCGCCGTGCTCTGCAACCAGGGCGCCATCAAGGTGCTGGCCGAGAGCTTCCGCGACTGGGGCCGCGATTGCTGGTGCGAGCCCGGCAAGGACAACACCTGCGGCAAGAGGTTCGACCAGCAGTTCGGCACGCTGCCCGCCGGCTACGACCACAAGTACGTCTACTCGCACATCGGATACAACCTGAAGGTCACCGACATGCAGGCGGCGGTGGGCGTGGCCCAGCTCAAGAAGCTGGACGGCTTCATCGAGACCCGCACCCGCAACTACGACCGTCTTCGCGAGGGGCTCTCCGACCTGCAGGACCGCCTGCTGCTGCCCGAGGCCACCCCCAACAGCGAGCCCAGCTGGTTCGGGTTCCCCGTGGCCGTCACGCGCGAGAGCGGCCTCGACCGCAACGCCCTGGTGCGCGAGCTGAACGAGCGCGGCATCGGCACGCGACTGGTGTTCGCCGGCAACCTGCTGCGCCAGCCCGCGTACCTGGACATCGAGCACCGCGTGGTGGGCGATCTCACGAACGCCGACTTCGTGATGGAGAACGCCTTCTGGCTCGGGGTGTTCCCGGGTCTCACCGATGCCCACATCGACTACGTGGTCGAGACTCTTCGCCTGCTCGTGCAACCCCTGCGAGAGTCGCCCGCGTAGCCAGCTCACGCGGCTTGAGTACTTGGAAAGCTCAGACTCAGCAGGGAGATCCACCGTCAGCGGGCTGAGCGTTGCGCGAACAGCGCTCCAATTGCCACGCTAACCATCGCTGACAAGCCGAAGATGGCGGTCACAGTCAGGATGGACGTGCTTACCCCGAGTCCGATGTCAGTGCGCGTCATCCACGGAGCCAGGCTCGCCAAGAGAGTGATAGCTAGGCCAGCCTGACGAAAGGGCTTCGGGCCGATAGAGGTCAGAAAGGGGAACGCAAGAACAACCCAAAGCCAGCGGTACTCCCAATTGGTGAACACGCACCAGGCAAAGGTAACCACCAAGCCGCCCGAAGCGGCAAGCATGAGCGGTCGTAAAGGCAACCGTTTGAGCGAGTCTGTCTTTAGAAGCGCCGCGATGCCGGCTACGCAGCCCGCTCCGATGACCACCGCTCCAATCACCAGCACCGCGGGCCTGGGTATCTCGTTGCCGAACAAGACTCTGGCATCAAGAGATGCGCCGAACGAGTTGGCTTGCCCTTGAGGGGTCAATTGAAGCCGACGCCCCAAGGAATCGAGGGTGGCGAAGAACAGTATTCCCACGACTGCGATGGCCGCGAGCGCACTGAGCCTGAGCCATCGATTCCGGGGAACAAGAAACACGGCGAGCGGTACCCCAGGAACATACTTAACGCTGGCTGGTAACGCTAGAAGCCATGGGCCAACTGCGGCAATCGCACCCGGCCTGGACGCGAGGCTTGCAGCGGCAATTCCAAGAGCGACAAAAGCAACCTCCACGTTGGCCTTGGCAAATCCGAGCATTCCCGCTGGCGACATGCACAGGATCACGAAGGCCGCACTTTGGATGGAGAGGCCAATCGGCCGTCGGCCAACAGGCATTAGGGCGGCCGCTGTAAAGAATCCAGCAAGGAAAAACCACCCAGTCATGCCGGCCCAGGCCTGCGTCGCACCAATGGCCCGCAGTGCCTCGTGGAAGTACGGCGGCGCATTGGACGGGACGCCGCCGTACGGAGAATCCGACCAGTAGAGACAGGGTGAGGCGGCGTCGTAGGGGCTGACACCAAGCCGGGTACAGTCTGCGGCGGCTAGATAGGTGCGCAAGTCGCCAAAGAGATGTTCAAGGCCCGGCACCCAAACGATGCCGCTGGACGCTGCCCCCCCAGTCAGCAGACGTAGAGATACTGCTCCTGCGGTGACCGCGACGACCAATACCCAAAGCAGGCGCGAGAATCGCCGGGTCAGCCGATAGGGCAATTGTGGGGCCGTCATCTAGGCCGGCGTTTCGCTGGCCCCCCACCAGACGCGGCTACAAGTAGTCGATTGAGCCCCTCATCGATCGTGACTCGCGGCGCCCAACCTGTGAGCGCAGATACTCGAAGGTTGTTCGACACGAAGACCTTCTGATCGGAGGGACGCTCTGGGCCGGTCTCATACGTGATGGGGCGGCCGAGGCGTTCCTCCAGCCAAGCAAAGAGTTCCAAGATCGAGAGCGAGCGATCAGGGCCGCCGCCAACGTTTAGTTGGTTAACGACTCCGGGCGCGAGCGCCACCGCAAGAGCCTCGAATAGGCATGCCAAATCGGTTGCGTGCAGCAGGTCCCGAACCTGTTTGCCAATCCCATTCAGTTGGATCGGCCTATCGGCCAGGGCCTCCCCGATGAGATGCGCCACCCACCCCTGGTCCGACCGTGGGTGCTGATGGGGCCCGTACACAGACGATTGGCGAAGGCTAGCCGTGCGAAGTCCGAAGGTCCGCGCATAGTCGCCCAAATACTGGTCCGCGGCCCCCTTGGAGCAACCATAGGGGCCGTGGAAGGCTAGGGGCAGCGTCTCGTCAAACCCGAACGGCCAGTCCGGCGCTACATAGCGAGTACGTTCTTCAAGAATTCGTACGAAAGAGAGGTCGCCGTAGAGCTTGTTGGAGCTCATTCCGATAACGGCTGTGTGTGGGGAGCGGAGGCGCACGTACTCGAGGACATTGAAGGTGCCTTCTGCATTGACCTCGAAGTCGCGCGCCGGATCAGCGATAGATGCCACTAGTGAGACTTGACCTGCAAGGTGGGCAATGGCATCGAATGGCTTCTGGTCGGCCAGGAAGCGTTCCAGCAGGGAGCGATCAGTGATGTCGATGATTTCTGGCTTGATCGCGTGCTGCATCTCCAAGAAATATGCATTGGCCTCGACTCCTGCACGTGACAAGTCGTCAACCACCACGACGTCATGTCCGCCCGTGAGCAAGTGGTCCACTAGGTTTGTCCCGATAAAGCCGACTCCGCCTGTGACCAGCCACCTCATGGATTCCCCCGTCGCGCCAGCATCGTCAACCCGTTGAGCAGAGTAGTGCCGCAGGGGACTATCTCCATGCCGGCGTCACCGGCCACGGAGGACCGCGCCGGGTCGGCGGCTGCTCCACCGGCCAGTCGCACTCTGCCACCGCGAACACCGAATATCTCTTGCACCAAGAGCGCCGCCTCCCGCAAGGAGGTGCCAGTTCCCGTTCCAATGTCGAACGAACGGTCGCTCGTGGCCGGATCCTCGATGAGGTCACTCAGCGCACGAACAACGTCGCCCACTTCGCAGAAGTCACGTATGCGATCCGGAAACCGGACTTGAAGTTCTTTTCCCGCACTCACGGCCTTGACGAGATCAATAATGAACCGGCCACGAGGCTGCCCGGGGCCGTACGCATTGTGAACCCGAGCCACCGTTATCGACCGTGGATTCGCGCTCATGAGCTTTGCAATTCGAACCGTTCCCTCTGCTTTTGTAAGGCTGTAGAAGGACTCAGCGGGCATGCCCAGCAGCGGCTCGGTGCTGCTGCCCACATGAACAATGCGTGCGCCACAGCGAACCCCGGCGCGCGCGACGTTCGTCGGCCCATCGCTGTTCGTTCTGACCATGTCCTCATCAGACGCCGATCCGGCGGTAACTCCCGCCCCTGCCAGATTGACCACCACTTCCGGAGCCACCGCTTCAATCACTCGACAACACGAATCGACATCAGCGACGTCCAGGCAGGGACCCAATCGCCCTGACAGCGACGTCGCCACCAGCCCATGGCCGCGGCTCGTCAGCTCGGCGGTGAGGTGGCGGCCGATGAACCCAGAGGAGCCGATGACGAGGACCCTCACCCCCGGGGCGGCTGACGGCGAAACTGCCAGCGAAGGCGTAGAAGGGTAACGACGTATGACATAACAAATGGACCTAGACGGCGCTTAGTCACTCCGTGCACGCGCTCACGAAAGTGGTCGGGAACCTCCACGACGCGGAACCCGGGCCCACGTGCCTGCTTGAGCCGGAACATAATCTCCTCCACGACATCGAAGTCACGACAGCGCAGGGAGACTCTTTGCAGGTCCTCCCTCCTATAGAGCTTGTAGTTAGTTGAGATATCGCGACAAGAGATCCCCAAAACGCGGCCGTAAACGGCGTTGAGCGACTTGCTCATAAGGCGCAATACCAGTGAGTTATCAGTCGAGCCACCGGCTACGTAACGACTGGCGACGACCACGTCTGCCAGCGGAGCGGCGGCAATCATGCTGGACATGGTCCGAGGGTCGTGGGACCCGTCCGCATCGAGCGTAATTATGTAATCGCTCGCAAGGCGCACAGCGGCGAAACCCGATCGCAGGGCATCGCCAAAGGAGTCCGTGGGCCTCCGCAGTATTGGGGTTGCCCCCAGCACACCGATCTCTTCCCGCTCCGCGTGGGAAGCCCAGCCGGGGAGCACTACAAGTACCTCGGCATCAACGCCAGGCAAGGATTGCAGAACGCCATGAACGCGCGGCAACAACTCCCGTAGGTTTCGTAGCTCGTCGTACGCAGGCGTCACCACCGATACGCGACACGTTGGTTGGGACACCGGTTCCTTCGATTAGGCCCTTTTTCAGGGGCGAGAGGGGCGTACCCAGCGGCGCAACTCCCTGAGAGCCAGATCGCCACAGCGCGCTGTTGTCTTTCATGGGCACTAGCGCTTGGAAATCTAGACGATGCCTACGATCAGTGGTGGGACGAGGGGCTGGGCATCAGCACGATCTGCGACTGACGCGAGGCCATGACCGGGGCCCGAACTACTTGGGAGCGCGTCTGGGTGGCAAGTCCGGGGTGCCTTAAGACAATTCCCCCCGATCGCCACTTGCTGGCTGAGCGTCGCACGAGACTTCGAAGTCCCCAAGGCTCACATTTTGGGTGCCAGGAAGCGAGTGACTCTTGCCGTGATCGTTGGCGGAAGGTCGGGGCTCATCATGTGCAGCGGGTTGGATTCCATTCCGCCATCGGCCCGCACCCGACTCGAGATCTTGGGGAAGTAGGTCTGTTCGGGGTCGATGGGCACCACAAAAGCGGCAGGCCCCTTCGCATTCCACAGCGCCAGGAAGTCCGCGTTCTCGGTCCAGCCCTCCGAGAGGTCGACGCTCGGGATGCCGAATGCGTGGAAGAGGTTCGACCAGTCGGGGAACCCCAGGCCGGTGCGGATATCGCACCCCAGATAGGCGCCATCGAAGTAGTTCCGCTGGGTCGACCGGATCGACGCGTAGCCATCGTTGGCGAAGATGAAGATCTTCAGGTCGAGGTCGTTCACGCGCACGGTGGCGAGCTCCTGAAGGTTCTGGGCGAAACCCCCGTCGCCCTCCACCAGGATCGTTCGCCGGTCGGGCCACGCCAGTGCGGCGCCGATGGCCCCCGACAGCCCGTAACCCATGCTGGCCAGGCCCTTGTCCGTGATGATCACCTGGCCCTCCTTCTGGATGAGCGCCTGCATCATCACGCTGTTCGCGCCGCCGGAGGAGCACGGGATCACCACGTCGTCGGCAGTGCAGATTCCCGATAGGTCCTCGACGAAGGAATACGGGGATATGAACCCGGGCGCGGTCTCGTTGGAGGGATCATCGAGGGGAAGCGCCGCGACATCACGCGCGTACGCCAGCCAGTCCGAGTAGTCGCCGAAGCTATGCGTGCAGAGGGCCCGCAAGGTGTCGTTGGCATCGGCCACCAGCGGAACGTCGACCACGGGATGACCCTTGTCGAGCTCCGCGGGATCGATATCCACCTGCACGACCTTCCCGACCGGCGCGAACTCCTGCCAGTTGAACCCGGTCTGCTGAAGCCCGAGACGCGACCCCAGCGCCACGATGCAGTCCGACTGGGCCAGCACCAGGTTGGCGCCGCGCTGGCCCCAGGTGTTGGGCCGCCCCACGTAGAGCGGTTCATCCGACCCCAGGCGGTCCGCGCCATTCCACGTGCACTGCAGCGGGATGCCCAGTTCGCGCAGGGCGGGCCGCACGGCATTGGCCGTGGCGCGTGATACGCCCGCGCCCAGCAGTATCACCGGCCGCTCCGACCCGCGAATGGCCTCGGCGATGGCTTCCGCAGCCTGCTCGCCGCTCACCATGCGCGCGCTCGGCGGATGGAGCACGGGCGCGGTGCCCCCATCCAGATCGGCCGCATCCACCGGGGCGCCCTGGACATCGAGGCACATCTCGATGAACACCGGCCCCGGGCGGCCCGTCCAGCCCGACTCCACCAGCGCCTCGAACTCGGCGCGCGGGATCGGCGCCGTCAGTTGCGCGGTGGTCTTGCAGATGTCCTCGACGATGTCGATTCCGCAGATCTCCTGGATGCCGCGCTGGCGCAGGCCGCCATCGGCCAGGTCGCTGGTCTTCACCTGGCCGCCGAGGATCAGCAGCTCACGACTCTCGAGGTAGGCCCCGCCGATGGCCGTGACGATGTTGGTGATGCCCGGGCCGGCGGTGATGACCACGAAGGCCTTCTTGTCATCCTGGGCCTCGTTGAAGTATTCGGCCGCGATTCCGCTGGCGACTTCGTGCACCACGGGAATGCAGGTCATGCGGCTGCGCACGGCATCGAGCAGGTGCATGCAGTTACCGCCCGCCACGAAGAAGCAATGCGTGTAGCCCATCTCCTTGAGCCAGTCGACGACGACCTCTGCGTACTTCATGCGGCACTCCGGTGTGGGTTGTCGTATTGCGCGGCGAAACGCCGCACCTGCTGCAGCGTGATGTCACGCGCGGGCTGGCCGTCGCGCAGCGCCAGGTACCACTCGACGATGGCATCGAGGGCCGTGGCCAGATCCCAGGTGGGAGTCCACCCGAGCAGCGCCTTGGCGCGGCTGGAGTCGAGCTTCAGGTATGTGGCCTCGTGGGGATGCGGGCCGGAATCGATCTGCCACGCGATGGGATCCGGCCACCGCGCCTGAATCTGATCCACCAGCCACTCCACCGGCCGGGCGTCGGCGTCGTCGGGCCCGAAGTTGAAGGCGGTGGCCACCGCCCGGTCCTCGTACAGGCGCTGCGCCACCTCGAGGTACCCCGACAGCGGGTTGAGCACGTGCTGCCATGGACGGATGGCGTCGGGCCTGCGGATGGGCACGACCTCGCCCCCCAGGGTGGCGCGCATGATGTCGGGGATCAGCCGGTCATCCGCCCAGTCGCCGCCGCCGATCACGTTGCCGGCCCGCACCGATGCCACGCGCGCCGCTCCGTCCTCTCCGAAGAACGACGACCGGTACGCGCCGGTCACGAGCTCACTGCACCCCTTGGAGTTGGAGTAGGGGTCGTAGCCACCCATGGGCTCGTACTCGCGATACGCCCACTCCCACTCGCGGTTCTCGTAGCACTTGTCCGAGGTCACGTTCACCACCGCGCGAACGTCGTCACCCACCACGCGCACGGCATCGAGCAGGTTGACCGTGCCCATCACGTTGACCTCATAGGTCTCGCGCGGGCTGGTGAACGACTCCCGCACCAGGGGCTGGGCCGCCATGTGGATGACAACCTCGGGACGGTGCTCGCGCACAGCGCCGACCACGGCGTCGTAGTCGCGGATGTCCACGGCCGCCTGCGGCACATCGGCCGCCAGGTCGGCCAGCTCATACAGCGAGGGCTCCGTGGGCGGCCCCGGCGCGAGGCCGCTCACGTGCGCGCCCAACTCCAGGAGGCACAGCGTGAGCCATGAGCCCTTGAAGCCGGTGTTGCCCGTCATCAGGACGCGCCTGCCGGCCCAGAAGGCCGGGTCTATTCCCATGTCACCCAGGGCCGGTCGCCGCTGTCCCACGCCGCCTGAAGGTCCATCTTGTCCTTCAGCGTGTCCATCACCTGCCAGTGGCCCTCGTGGCGGAACGACGACAGCTGCCCCTCGGCAGCCAGCGTGCGAAGGGGGTCCTCCTCCCAGATGGTGGGGTCACCGGCGATGTACTCGCCCACCTTGGGATCGAGGATGAAGAAGCCGCCGTTGGTCCACGTGCCGTCGCCCTTGGGCTTCTCGCGGAAGTGGGTGACCAGATCGCCATGGACGTCGAGCGCGCCCCAACGCCCCGGGGGCTGCACGGCCGTGACCGTGGCCAGGGTGCCCGCGGCGTCGTGGAAAGCCCGGAGGGCCGTGATGTCGACGTCGGCCACGCCGTCGCCGTAGGTCATGAACACCGGCTCGGTCTCATGCAGGTGGTCCAGCGCGCGCTTGACGCGTCCGCCTGTCATGGTGTCCTGGCCGGTCTCGAGCAGGGTCACCCTCCAGGGCTCTGCGCGGGCGCGATGGATCTCCATCGACCCGTTGCTCATGTCGAACGTGACGTCGCTCGTGCGCAGGTAGTAGTCGTTGAACCACTCCTTGATCACATGGCCCTTATAGCCCAGGCAGATCACGAACTCGTTCACGTCGTGGGTGCCCAGATGCTTCATGATGTGCCAGAGGATCGGCATGCCGCCGATCTCCACCATGGGCTTGGGGCGGACGTCGGTCTCCTCGCTGAGACGCGTGCCCATCCCCCCGGCAAGGATGATTGCCTTCATCCCGTCGAGACTACTGATTAGGATCGGGCACGTGGCGACCTCGTCTTCCCCTCCCGGGCCAACTCCTCGCGCTCCCAAGCCGGACGGCCAGGTGACCACCATGTCCATCGTGATCCCCGCGTACAACGAGGAGGATTGCGTCGACGAGCTGGTGCGGCGCATTAACGCGGTGTTCGCGGGCCTCCCGGGGTACGAGTTCGACGCGATCATCGTGGAGAACGGCTCTCGTGACTCCACATTCGAGAAGCTCGTCGCCATCGCCGACCGCGATCCCCGCTACACCATCGTGCAGCTGTCGCGGAACTTCCTGATGGAGGGCGGAATGATCGCCGGCCTGGACAGGGCCACCGGTGACGCGGCAGTGATCATGAGTGCCGACCTCCAGGACCCCCCCGAACTCATCCCGGAATTCATAAGCCTCTGGGAGCAGGGCTACGAGAACATCTACGGGGTCATCGGCAACCGCGAGGACAACAGCCTCTTCCGTCGGGCTGCAGCGCAGACCTTCTACTGGCTCATCGACCGGATGTCGGACACCCCGGTGCCGCGAAACGCCAGCGACTTCAGGCTCGTGGACAAGCGGATGTACGAGGCCTTCAACGCCCTGGACGAACGCAACCGGATGATCCGGTCCACCTGGGGCTGGCTGGGCTTCCATTCGATCGGCGTGGAGCACGACCGCCCGCCGCGCTTCGCGGGCGACTCCCACTTCCATGTGTTCACGACGGCTGGCTTCGCGTACCGCGGCATCCTGGCCTCGTCGTTCAAGTTGCTGAGGGCGTTCCCGCTCCTCGGCTTCGCCCTGGGGGCGATATCCCTCATCGCCTTCCTAGTCTTGGTGATCCAAGCGCTCTTCTTCGGAGTGCCCTTCGCGGGATTCGGAACGCTCGCCTGCCTCATCACGCTGCTGTTCGGCCTCCTTTTCATCGTGCTCGGGGTCATCAGCGAATACCTGGCGATGGTGTTCACGGAGACGCGCAACCGACCCCTGTACGTGGTGCGTCGTGAGATAGGGCGGAACAGCACGGGAAGGGCATCGCGCTGAGGTCGTGTCCAGCCTGCGGGGCCGGAGAGCCCCGCTCGCTCATCGTCCGCATCCCCCTCGCCCGCCCAGCGGGCGTGCCGGGTGACCAGGAGATCCGCGTGTTCGCGTGCGACACGTGCGGCATGGGCTACTCCGACGACGGAGTGACGCAGGCTGCGCTCGACGAGTACTACGCGGCCATGGGGAAGTACGGCGACCTCGGGGTGTACGCAGGGGGTGATGCCGGAGGCCTCGAGACCGAGGCGCCGTGGGAGCTCGCGCGCGCAGCAACCCTCGCCGACTTCATCGCAGGAGTCGCGACCGCAGATGCGCGCGTGCTGGATCTCGGTTGCTCGACCGGCACCCTCATGGTGCTGGTGGCCGAGCGGGGCTTCCGGAACCTCTCCGGTATCGAGCCGCTCCCCAGCGCCGTGCGCATCGCCCGCGACGCGCGCGGGCTCGATGTGGCGGAGGGCTGGATCACCACCCTTCCCGACCCGGCCGCGTTCGACGTCGTGGTGCTCAGCCACGTGCTCGAGCACGTGCTCGAGCTGCGTGAGGCGCTGGACCTTATTCACGGGGCACTGGCACCGGGGGGTGTCCTGGTGGTCGAGGTGCCCGATTCCCACCGCTTCCACGAGTACCTGCACATCCCGTATCAGGACTTCAACACCGAGCACATCAATCATTTCTCGCCCGCGATCCTCTCCGCGCTGATCGAATCTGCCGGATACGCGTGCGAGTCGCTGCAGGAGGATGTCGTCGGCGCCGGCCCAGACCACCCATACCCGGTCGTGCGAGGCGCCTGGCGACGCGCGGATCGCACCCAGGCGATGTCCGTGGCCGACGAGGACCGCAGCGCGCACCGCCTGGCCCTCGACGCCTACGCGGGTGCGAGCGAGGCGATGTTCCGTCGCATCGACGAGCACACGGCCGCGCTCGTCGGGTCAGAGAGGTTCGGCGTGTGGGGCGCCGGGCAGTTCACGATGAAGTGGCTGCGGCGCGAGGCATTCCCCATTGAGCAGCTTAGCCTCGTGGTGGATAGCGCGACGTCACGCGACGGGCTCCGCCTGCTCGACCATGACGTCGTCGCGCCCGCCGCGGTCGCGCAGGATGAATGGCCCCCGGTGATGCTTGCCGGATCTGCCTATGCTGCTGGTGCGATTGCAGACTCGGCCGCGCGAATGGGCATAGCCTCGCGCGTAGCGTCGCCGTTCGATCCCTGAGGCCATCCGGCCCGCCGTCGAATCACGACCCGCACAAGGAGTAGGACTTGTCGATTCACCGTGAGCCCTTCGAGGACCTTTTCGTCCTGGAAATCGCGAACAACCACTGGGGCAAGGTCGAGCGCGGCCTCCGGATCATCGAGGAGTTCGGGCAGGTGGCGCGCTTCAACAACGTGCGTGCCGCGTTGAAGTTGCAGTTCCGCGACCCCGACAGCTTCATCCACAAGGATCACAAGCACCGTACGGACATCCGCTACATCTCGAAGACCGAGGCCACCTACCTCGCCCGGGATGAGTTCGCCACGTTGTGCAAGGCCGTGACCAAGGCTGGGTGCATTCCCATGGCCACCCCCTTCGACGAGGCGTCGGTCGAGTTGTGCCGGCAGTTCGACCTGCCACTGGTGAAGCTGGCGAGTTCGGACCTCAACGACTGGGTGCTGATCGAGGCGATCGCGACCCTCGGGGTGCCGGTGATCGCTTCGACCGGGGGATCAACCCTCAAGGACATGGACGACCTCGTAACCTTCTTCGAGAACCGGCGCATTCCCCTCGCGCTGAACCACTGCGTGTCGCTCTACCCGAGCGAGGACTCCGAACTCGAGATCAACCAGATCGACTTCCTGCGCGACCGCTACCCCGACCTCACGATCGGCTTCTCGACGCACGAGTACACCGACTGGACGTCGTCAATCATGATCGCCTACGCGAAGGGCGCACGCACGTTCGAGCGCCACGTGGACATCGAT
This sequence comes from Thermoleophilia bacterium, assembly GCA_017853415.1. Classification (GTDB taxonomy): domain Bacteria; phylum Actinomycetota; class Thermoleophilia; order Miltoncostaeales; family Miltoncostaeaceae; genus SYFI01. The sequence goes on from JAFMJQ010000011.1 coordinate 27,277, forward strand.
GACGGCGAGCACGACGTCTCGCCGTACTGCTCTCTTCCGAGCCAGGTCGACGAGTGGTTCAAAGCGTTCTGGAAGGCGAAGGAGATGTGCGGGGCCCCGGGCACGAGCAAGCGCATCCCGCCGAAGCGCGAGGTCGAGTACCTCGACGCCCTGGTGCGCGGCGTGTACGCGAGGCGCGACCTCGCAGAGGGCGATGTCATCACCGACGACGATGTCTATCTCGCCGTTCCGTTGCTGCAGGGCCAGATGTCGTGCCGTGAGCTGATCGCCGGCACGAAGATCGTGCACGAGATCAAGGCGGATGCACCGCTCCTCGTGGAGGACATCGCGGGTCCGTACCTCGAGAGCCCGGCCCTGCGCAGGCTCATCGAGCAGCGCGGGCTGCCACGGATCTAGCCGGCACGGCGCCCGAGAACCAGGGCGGGTAGCTGCTCAGGGGCGTCGGCGATGGAGGCTGCTCCTGCGCCGACGAGTTCGTCGACGTCCCCGTAACCCCACGTGACGCCGATTCCCGCGATCCCGCGAGAGCCGGCGGCACGGATGTCGGTGCCCCGATCCCCAACCGATATGACGGTCTCCGGCGTGGTGGCTGCGAGGGCCGCCTCGAACAGGATCTCCTTGGGCACGCTGTCGGTGGGCGAGGGCGGGGCGTGGACGGTCTCGATGAACGCGGCCAGGCCGTGCTGTTGCAGTGCCATCTCCGCCAGGGGCGCGGGCTTGTGCGTGACCACGCTCATCATCGCGCCCGAATCGGCGATGGCGGCCAGTGCCGGGGGCACGCCCTCGTACACCACCGACTCATGGGCCCCGACCGCGTCGAAATACTGCCGGAAAGCGGCGTTGGCGTGGCCGACCGCGGCGTCGCCCTGCGCCCCGAGCTCACGGCTGATCGTCTCGCGAACCGGCGGGCCGATCCACGATCTCATGACCGGCTCATCCGGAGGCTGCACACCCACCGCGGCGAAGGCGATCCGAAGGCCGGCGAGGATGCCCGGGGCCGAATCGATGAGCGTGCCGTCCAGGTCGAGCAGCACCACGTGCCGGGTGCTCACGAGGCCTCGTTGCGCACGAGCCACTTGGCGGTCACGGCGATCTGATCGTCCAGCGATGCGGGCACGACGCCTGCGGCGGACGCCAGGGCGCCCACTGCTGCCGGATCGCCGAGATAGTCATTCGGCAGTGCACCCGGATCCATGGCCGGGCGCGAGATCGCCCGCGGGTCCCGACCGAGAAGGGCGAGGGTGCGTCGCGCCAGTTCGCCGACCTCCACCACCTCGCCGGCCGTCTCGAATCGCAGGTCACCGCCGGGCTCCAGCGCGCCCACGCCATGGATCGCGACGCGGAGCATGTCGTCGATCGCCATGTACGAACGCCTGACGGGCCGATTGGCCATCACCTCGATCAGGCCGCTGCGCTGCGCCTGCAGGATGAGGCTGCCCAGGGCATAGGTCTCGGGCTTGGTCATGTAGGGCCCGGACAAGGCGAAGGCACGCACGATGCAGAGACGCCCGCCTGCGGCGGTGATGGTCTCGGCATAGGCCACTTCATCCTCAATCTTGGCCTGGCCGTACACGCGCGTGCGGGCAGCCACATCGTCGCCGCACTCCACGCTTGTTGCCGCGCCGGAGGAGATGTGCACCATGTCGACGGCGCCAAGGCGCTGCACCAGGTACCACATGAGCACGCGAAGCCGGGTAACCGCCTTCACGTAAGGATCTTCGCCCACCACCTCAACCTGCTCCTGCGTCGGGAATCCGCAATGGATGATCAGCGTGCGGGGTCCAGGCGCAAGGCCCATCAGGTCAGGCATGGCGATCACGTCGATCGTGCCGGCATCGGTGTCGATCTTCCGTGCCTGGGTCGCGCTCAGCACGACGCGGTCGCGAAATGCGTCCCCCAGCCGGTCGACAAGAAGATCGACCGCGTTGCGGCCGACCCAGCCGCTCGCGCCGGTGACGACCACGCGGTCGTAATCGCCGACCGCCATCAGCGGCTCCCCGCGCGCCGGATTACGCCCCCAAACGCTCGAGGTCGCTGTCAACCATCATCTGCACCAGCTGCTCGAACCCCACCTTGGGCTCCCAGCCGAGCTTCTCGCGCGCCTTCGCCGGATCCCCGATGAGAAGATCCACCTCAGCGG
>JAFMJQ010000087.1 GCA_017853415.1 Thermoleophilia bacterium
GAACGTCACGCGCACCGACACCCGCATCTGCCCGGCCGGCATGGTGAGGAAGGGCAAGCTCGCCTACACCATCCAGGAGTTCCCGGCCAACCGCAAGTCGCCCAGGTGGAAGGACCGCGCCCTCGTGGACGTGAAGATGACACCCAAGGGCAGGAACGCCGGCATGGTCGAGATGACCCTCACCCGGGCGAAGCACCCCACCGTGGTGCAGTTCCAGATGCGCTGCGCAAAGGCGTAGCCGCCGCACTTCGGCGGGCGGGGTAGTCAGGGGTCCCCGCTACGATGGGCCCCGACAGCCGCCACCCCACCCGCCGGAGTGCACCGCCGTGAGTTTCTTCGATTCAGACAGCCACCTGTCCCAGCCGCTTTCCGAGGCCGATCCGGCGGTGGCGGGCCTGCTGCGCCAGGAACTCGAGCGCCAGGCCGAGACGCTGGAGATGATCGCCAGCGAGAACTTCACGAGCATGGCGATCCTCGAGGCCGTGGGCTCGGTGCTCACCAACAAGTACGCCGAGGGGCTGCCGCACAAGCGCTACTACGGCGGCTGCGAGGTGGTGGACGAGGTCGAGGACCTGGCCATCGCGCGGGCCAAGGAGGTGTTCGGCTGCGAGCACGTGAACGTGCAGGCGCACTCGGGCAGCACCGCCAACGAGGCCGCCTACAGCGTGCTGATCGAGCCCGGTGACCGGGTGATGGGCATGTCGCTGGCGCACGGCGGCCACCTCACGCACGGCCTGAAGGTGAACTTCTCGGGCCGCATGTACGAGTTCCACGGCTACGGGGTGAGCCCCGACACCTGCCGCCTCGACATGGACGAGATCCGCCGCCAGGCCCACGAGGTGAAGCCCAAGCTCATCGTGGCCGGCGCAAGCGCCTACCCGCGCACCCTCGACTTCCCGGCCTTCCGCGAGATCGCCGACGAGGTGGGCGCCCGCCTCATGGTGGACATGGCGCACATCTCGGGCCTGGTGGCCGGTGGCGTGCACCCGAGCCCCGTGGGCATCGCCCACGTGGTCACCTCCACCATGCACAAGACCCTCGGCGGACCGCGCGCGGGATTCATCATGTGCGATGAGGAGTTCGGCAGCGCCATCGACCGCGCGGTGTTCCCCGGCCTGCAAGGTGGACCCCTCATGCATGTGATCGCCGGCAAGGCCGTGGCCTTCGGCCAGTGCCTCACGCCGGAGTTCCGCGAGCGCCAGCAGCGCACGGTGGACAACTGCCAGGCCATGGCCGAGGTGCTGGTGGGCAACGGCATCGACCTGGTCACGGGCGGCACCGACAACCACCTCGTGCTGGTGGACCTCTCGAAGACCCCGCTCACCGGCGTGGACGGCGAGGCCCGCCTCGACCGGGCCGGCATCACGGTGAACAAGAACGGCGTGCCGTTCGATGAGCGCCCGCCCACGGTGACGTCGGGCGTGCGCATCGGAACCGCCGCGCTCACCACCCGCGGCATGGGTCCCGACGACCTGCGCGAGGTCGGCGCCATCATCGCCGAGGCCCTCACGCCCGACACCACCGACGCCGACCTCGACGCCCTGCGCCAGCGCTCGAGCGCTCTCGGCGCGCGCTTCCCCCTGTATCCCCAGCTCATTTCGGAAACCGCGCCGGTTTCGTGATCGCGGGGCGGCGACCCGGGGTGTTCCCTCCGGTCGCGAATCGGAATCGCACGGTCATCGGGGCGGTGCCCCGATGACCGGGGCGTCGTTTCGTCTTCCCTCCGGGAGCACCCCGGGTCGCCGCTTCGTGCACGCGCGGCGGTGGGGTCCGTGAGCCGGGGGTGGGCCCTCGTGACCGGGGCGTCCGCGGGCATCGGGGCCGAGGTGGCCCTGCGGCTCGCGCGGCGGGGGCATCCGCTGGTCATCGTCGCCCGACGCGGGGATCGGCTCGGTGCGCTTGCCGAGCAGGCGCGGCGATCGTATGGCGTGGAGGTTCGGGGGGTTGCCGCGGACCTTTCCCGCGAGGAAGGGCGCGAGACGGTTCGGGGGGTGCTCGATCAGCTGCGGGCGCCAATCGAGGTGGCGGTGCTGAATGCCGGCATCGGCACCCAGGGGCGCTTCACCGACCTCGACCGCGAGAAGGAGGTGCGCGAGGTGCGCCTCAACTGCGTGGCCGTGGTGGACATGGCCGCGCACGTGCTGCCGGGCATGGTGGCCAACCGCCGCGGCGACCTGGTGGTGATGTCGTCGGCGGCCGCGTCGCAGGCGATTCCCTACATGTCCACGTACGCGGCCACCAAGGCGTTCGAGATGCGCTTCGTGCGCGGGCTCGACCAGGAACTTCGCGGCACCGGCGTGCGTGCGTTCGCCATCTGCCCGGGCCCGGTGCGCACGGCGTTCCATCGCCTGGGGTGGGGGAAGGACCTCCCGCGGCTCATGCCCACCGAGTCGGCCGGCTCGGTGGCCGCGCGGGTGGTGCGCGTGCTCGACCGTCGCCGGCGCAATCCCGTGGTGGCCAGCGGCCCGCTGGCGCCCGTCACGATCCCGCTCACCGGGCTGCTCGGCGAGGCCATCTCGGCCTGGGGCGCGGGGCTCTACCACCGGCCGCGGCACTGATGCCGCCGGCCCGCATGGGCGCTGGTGGCGGCAGATGACGCCCCTGATACAGGGGTGCGGCGGGCCCTCGTAGAATTGTGAGTCGATGACCACGACGCTGATCCCCATACTCAGCGCGATCGCCGCGGCTGTCGTCGTGCTCATCCTCACGCCCGCGACCATGGCGCTGGCGCGCAGGGTGGGGGCCGTCGACGAGCCCTCGGCCCGGCGCATCCACGACCGGCCCATCCCGCGGCTGGGTGGCGTGGCGATCCTCATCGGGTTCCTGCTCCCCGCGCTGTGGTTCCTGCCCATCGAGCCCGGCGCGCGCGGGCTGATCGCCGGTGCGGTGCTCATCGCGGCCCTGGGCATCGCCGACGACATCCTTGGCATGCAGCCCGCGGTGAAGTTCGCGGGGCAGATCGCCTGCGCGTGCATCCCGGTGGCGGCCGGGCTCACCATCGATCACCTCACGCTGCCCTTCGCCGGCGCGTTCGACCTGGGCGCGGCGCAGTACCCGCTCACGGTCCTGTGGTTCGTGGCGATCGTGAACATCATCAACTTCACCGACGGCATGGACGGCCTCGCCGCCGGGGTGGTGGCCATCGGCTCCACCACCTTCGCGATCATCGCGGCGTCGCTGGGCCGCGCCGACGCGGCGATCCTCGCCGCCGCGCTGGCCGGGGCGTGCGCGGCGTTCCTGCGCTTCAACTTCCACCCGGCCCGCACCTTCATGGGGGATGGCGGCTCGATGTTCCTGGGGTTCATGCTCGCGGGCATCGCCATCAGCGGCGTGATGAAGAGCGCCGCGGCAATCGCCATCGTGCTGCCGCTCATCGTGCTGGCGATCCCGATCCTCGATACCTCGTTCGTCATCCTCAAGCGCATCAAGCACGGCAACCCGGTGTACTCGGCCGACAAGAGCCACTTCCATCACCGCTTCCTGGCGATTGGCTGGAGCCAGCGGCGCACGGTGCTCGCCATCTACGCATGGACCGGGCTCATGGCGATCCTCGCCCTGGCCATGCGCTTCGTGCCCTACATGGATTCCCCGGGCGACTGGAACCCCGGCTGGACCGCCCTGCTGGCGGCGATCGCGGCCCTCGGGCTGGCCGGTGCGGTGTACCTGGTGTACGTGCTCGAGATACTCAAGTGGCGCAGCGAGCCCGTGGTGCAGATCGTGAGGCGGCGACGCGCGGCGGGCAACGAGGTGGCCACCACCAAGCGGTAGGTCCATCCGTCCCGCAACGCGGGACGCCTGTCACCCCATAACGCGGGGCGGTTCCCGTGGCAGGCCGCGGGGCGATGGGTATGCTCCCGCCCGTTGCCGCGGACTCTCGCGGCGAGGTTAAACGCCCGGAGGGAAGAGCATCACCTCAGCCGCCCCTGGCCAGGCTGCAGACCACATCGCGCCTGCGCCTGCCTCGAAGGAAGTACCGCGCCGTGTTCTGGTGTTCGCGACCGCCGCGAGCCTGGTTGCCTGCCTCGTGGCCCTGCCGATCGTGCTGGCACTCGGCGGACCGCTCAACGGTTGGGTGCTGGGCACCGCGCTGTGGATCGCCAACTGGGCCGTGCAGCTGGCCACCGCGAAGTACGCCCTGAAGATGGGCCAGTCGGCCGCCGTCGGCGTGACGGGCCTCTCGTTCATCATCCGCGCCTGGACCGTGGCGGGCATCCTCTTCATCACGGCCCTGCGCTTCGACGAGACCGTCGCGCTCATCGCCGCCGCGGTGTTCCTTGCGGCGTTCACGTTCGACCTCCTGGGTCGCGCCATCGCGTTCGGCTCGCGCGAGAAGATCATCGCCGACGCCAAGGCCGCGGAGGCCGGCGAGTGAGGGGATCGATGACTCGTCTGAAGTGGTGGCTGGTCGCCACGTTCGGCCTGCTGCTGGCAGTTCCGGCACTGGCGTCGGCCGCCGGCGCGTTCGACCCGGCCGAGGAGTTCGAGACGTCCGCGTGGGTGGACCTCAACCTCGGCTTCATCGACCTCAGCATCAACAAGGCCGTCTTCTACATGCTGGCCTCGAGCGCCATCATCATCCTGTTCGGCGTGCTCGTGGTACGCGGCGGGCTGAAGATGAAGCCCACCAAGGCGCAGAACGTGCTCGAGATCACCTACGAGTTCGCCGAGGAGCAGATCGCCGGGGCCACCCTGCCGCAGCGGGTGTTCACCAAGTGGTTCCCCTACCTGGCCACGCTGTTCCTGTTCATCGCGGTGAACAACCTCATCTCATTCATCCCCCTGCCCACGGCTCCCCACACCGACACGTTCAACGTGGTCGGCGACCTCGGGCTCTACGCCGCCACGGCGAACATCAGCGTGACCATCGCCCTGGCGCTCATGACGTTCGTTGCCTTCCTCTACGAAGGCTTCACCACCCACGGGTTCATCGGCTACTTCAAGACGCTGATCCCGCCGGGCTCAAGCAAGGGCATCACGCCCTTCATCTTCGTGCTCGAGCTGCTGTCGCAGGTGCTTCGCCTCGTCAGCCTCTCGGTGCGACTGTTCGCAAACATGCTCGCCGGTCACCTGCTGATCATCATGGCCGCGGGCTTCTCGATCCTCGTGGGCAGCCTCCTCGGCGTCCTGGGGATCCCCTTCGCCCTCTTCTTCTACGTGTTCGAGTGGCTGCTGGTGGCCGGTCTGCAGGCGTTCATCTTCGCCCTGCTGTCCGGCATCTACATCGGCTACGCCGCGCAGTCCGAGCACTAGAAGGCAATTCACCACACAGGAGGCCACGTGGCTCTCGAAGGCAACATCGTCGACGCATCCAAGGCCCTGACGCTCGGTCTCGCGACCGGCCTGGGCGCAATCGGCCCGGGTATCGGCGTGGGCTACATCTTCGGCAAGACCGTTGAGTCGGTCGCGCGCCAGCCCGAGCTCCGGAGTGATCTTCTCTCGATCACCTTCCTCGGCCTGGCCCTGACCGAGGCGATCACGTTCTACGCCCTGCTCATGGGCTTCGTCGCCTTCTTCCTGGTCTAGACCATGGGTCCCCTCTCAGGCGTCGATCCCGTAGGGGCGAACCCGCTCCTCCAGGTCAGTCCGGGTCTGATGATCTGGACGATCGTCGTCTTCCTTCTCACGCTTCTCGTCATGAAGAAGTTCGTCTTCGGCCCGGTGGGCCAGGCGATCGAGAAGCGGCGCGCTTCCATCGCGGCCTCCATCGAGGAGGCCGAGAGCAGCCGCGATGAGGCCGTGAGGCTCCTCGACGAGTACAAGGCCAAGCTGGCCGAGGCCCGTCGCGAGGCAGACGAACTCCGTGACGCCGGTCGCCGTGAGGGCGAGCGCCAGAAGACGGAGATCGTGGGCCAGGCGCAGGAGCAGCGGGAGCGCATCGTGAGCGACACGCAGACGCAGATCGACGCCCAGGCCCAGGCGGCCGTGGCCGGCATCCGCGACGACGTCGTGGTGCTCGCGCTCACCGCCGCCGAGAAGGTGACGAAGAAGTCCCTGTCCGACGACGATCACCGCAAGCTGGTCGAGGAGGCTCTCGCCGACGCCGACCTCAGCGGGCTGCAGAAGGCCTGATGAGCGTCGCGGCCACATATGCCGAGGCCCTGTACGAGGCCGCCTATGCGCAGTCCGCCGTGGACCAGGTCCGGGGTGAGCTCAAGGAGTTCGCCGAGGCCATGGCCCCGGGGTCGGAACTTCGCGAGGCCCTCACGAGCCCGGAGATCGACGAGGCGTCCAAGAGGGCGGCCGTCTCGCAGATCATGGAGGGCGCCCACCCGGTGTCCCTCGGGTTCGTGCAGGTGCTCATCGACCGTGGCCGCATCGGCGAGCTCGATGATGCCGTGGCCGCGTACGGCCGTCGCGTCGACACGGCCGAGGGCCGCGTGGTCGTCACCGCCATCACCGCAATCCCGCTCACCCCGGAGCTGCGCGAGAAGATCCGGGAGAAGGTCCGCGCCCAGACCGGCCGTGATGCCGAGCTGGAGGAGACCGTGGATCCGTCGATCATCGGCGGCCTCGTGCTCCGCGTCGGCGAGGTCGTCGTCGACGCCTCGCTGCGCACCCGCCTCGAGGAGATGCGTCGCTCACTCGAGACGATGCCCATCGACCTCACCACCGCCGTCGAGGCCTGACGCGCGGCACCGCCGCACCAACCGAGAAAGGTATTCACCGCACGATGAAGCTCCGCCCCGACGAGATCACCAAGGTCCTCCGCGCCCAGATCGAGCAGTACGAGGGCGTGGCCGAGGCCGACGAGGTCGGGACCGTCCTGCAGGTGGGTGACGGAATCGCCCGCGTGCATGGGCTGCCCTCGGTGCTGTCGCTCGAGACCCTCGAGCTGCCGCATGGCGTCACCGGCCTCGCGCTGAACCTCGAGGAGGACAACGTCGGCGTCGTGCTCCTGGGCGAGGACACCCTCATCAAGGAGGGCGACCCGGTGCGCCGCACCGGCAAGGTCATCCAGGTGCCGGTGGGCGAGGCCCTGCTGGGTCGCGTGGTCGACCCGCTCGGCGCGCCGCTGGACGGCCGCGGGCCGATCCAGTCGACCGAGTTCCGCCCCGTGGAGTTCAAGGCCCCGGGCGTGGTGCAGCGCCAGCCGGTGACCGAGCCCCTGCAGACCGGCATCAAGGCCATCGACGCGCTGATCCCGATCGGCCGTGGCCAGCGCGAGCTGATCATCGGCGACCGCCAGACCGGCAAGACGACCATCGCCATCGACACCATCATCAACCAGCGCGGCCAGGGCGTGAAGTGCTTCTACGTGGCCATCGGCCAGAAGGCGTCCACGGTGGCCCAGGTGGTGGAGCGCCTGCGCGAGGCCGGGGCCATGGAGTACACGACCGTCGTGGTGGCCAGCGCCTCCGCCAGCGCGCCGCTCAAGTACCTGGCCCCGTACGCCGGTGCCGCCATGGCCGAGTACTTCCTCTACAACGGCCAGCACGCGCTGTGCATCTACGACGACCTGTCGAAGCAGGCCGACGCCTACCGCCAGATGTCGCTGCTGCTCCGCCGCCCGCCGGGTCGCGAGGCCTTCCCGGGCGACGTGTTCTACCTCCACTCGCGTCTTCTCGAGCGCGCCTGCAAGCTCAGCGACGAGCTCGGCGGCGGGTCGCTCACGGCGCTGCCGATCATCGAGACGCAGGCCGG
>JAFMJQ010000001.1 GCA_017853415.1 Thermoleophilia bacterium
GTTGCGACCCTAATCCTCCCTGCAGATGGGGTCAACCGTGGGTTGAGGTCTCGTCGCCAATCGCTGCCAACCCTCTACCCGAGGTTGAGGGTTCAGCCGGATTCCCCAGCGGGCACCCCGGAATCGCCCGTGGTGGCGGTGCCATCGGTGCCATCCACCGCGCCGGTGGCGTCCCCCGCGTTCCCCGTGCCACCGTCCGTCCCGGAGCCCGTGGTGTCGGTGCCGCCGCCCGTGGTGTCCGTGCCGTCGGTGGTGGAGGTTCCGGTGCCGCCCTCCTGGATGGGCACCACCTTCGACCCCAGCATCGGCCGGCGCGGGTTCGAGATGTCCAGGTAGGCCGCGCGCGCCAGCACCTCGGGATTGGCCTGCGAGAGCACCGCGGCCAGGGCCTGGGCCTTCTGGGCCAGCTGATCCGGCGTGCCGATGCGCAGCTCGAGCCCGTTGGCCAGGTCGGCGAACAGCCGCCCGCCCTGGTATCGCAGGTTGCGCAGCCGGCCCGCGACGTCGGGCGGAAGCCAGCCGACGAACAGCAGGGCGGCCCGCTCGCCGGGATCGGTGAGCACCCCACCCGGCGGCGGGGTCTTCACGCGGATCACCGGCAGGCCCGCGACGGCGCCGGCCCTGCCCATCACCTGCCCGGACGGCGAGAGCAGGTAGCGGCCCCCGGAATCCACCGCGAGGATCGCCACCGGCTCGCCCATCGTCACGTCCACGGTGACCGACCTCGGCCAGTCGCGCGTGACGTCCACATCGACGATGCCGGGGAATCGCGTGAGGGCGCGGCGCATGTCGCCCACGGGCACGCGCACCATGCTGCCCGACGCGGCCACCAGCTCGGCGGTCTCCTGCACCGCGGCCTTCTGCGACCCCGTATAGCCCTTCACCGTGACGTTGGAGATTCCGCACACCGGCCCGCTCACCACCCACAGGGCCAGCAGCAGCACGCCGATGGCCACCACGATCCAGTAGGTGACCCCCCGCACCGCGCGGTTGTTCACCACCGCCGACGCGCGCTCGCCGGCGCTTGGCGGGCGCGGCTTGCGGGGCCGGCTCGGCCTGCGGGGCCCGCTCGTGCTCACCTAGGAGATCTCCGCCAGCGGCGGGGCGCCGATTCCCCACTCGGGGTGCAGGTAGCGCACCTCGGCGTGCAGCACCGGCCCGCCCGAATCGCGCACGCGGCGGCGGGCCTCGTCCATGAGGGCGATCACGTCGCGGGCGCTGGCGTGAGGGCCGGCCTCGATGAAGTTGGCGTGCACGGGCGAGATGCGCGCGCCGCCGATCACGTGCCCCTTCAGCCCCGTGGCCTCGATGAGCCGCCCGGCGGAATCGCCCTCGGGGTTGGTGAACACGCTGCCGAACGTGCGCACGCCCTGCGGCTGGGTGGATCGCCGGTGCGATCGCAGCTCGGCCAGGCGATCGCGTATGGCCCCGGCGTCGCCCGGCGCGAGCAGGAATCCCACGGCGGCCACCACCTGGTCTCCCTGCACCGACGTGGTGCGGTAGCCCATTGCCAGGTCGTCGCGGGCCACCTTGCGCCGGCCCCCGGCGTCGCACACCACGGCCCAGTCGAGCACCTGCGAGAGGTCCGACGAATACGCGCCGGCGTTCATGGCCACCGCACCGCCCACCGTGCCGGGGATGCTCGCGCCGAACTCCAGGCCGGCCAGCCCCGCGGCGGCGGCGCGCTGCACCGCCCGGGGAAGCGACGCCCCTCCCCCGCACCACAGGGTGCGGTCGCCGCGCACCGAGATGGACGACAGGCGGCCGGACAGCCGGATGACAAGGCCGCGGAACCCGGCATCGTCGACGATGAGGTTCGACCCCTTGCCCACCACCGCCACCGGCGCGCCGGCCCCGGCGGCCCAGGCAAGCGCACGGGTGACCGCCGCGAACGACGTGCAGGTGGCCAGGGCGTCGGCGGGGCCGCCCACGCGGATGCTCGTGAACGGCGCCAGCGCAACGTCGCGCTGCACCGGGGAGTCGCGGTCAGCCACGCGCGCCGTCCAGCGCCGCGATGAGCCGCGGGCCCAGGGTGGTGATGTCGCCGGCGCCCATGGTGATGACCAGGTCGCCCTCGCGGAGGTCGGGGGCCAGCACGGCAGGGATATCTGCGAGCAGGGGCACGTAGAGCACCTCGCCGGGGCCGCGCACGGTGCGCAGCACCATCTCGCCATCCACGCCCGGCAGGGGTTCCTCGCGCGCGGCGTAGATGTCGGTGACCACCACCACGTCGGCCGCCGACAGCGCCCGGCCGAACTCGTCGGCCAGCTCGCGGGTGCGGGAGTACAGGTGGGGCTGGAACACCGCCACCACGCGCGCGGGGTTCTGGTCGCGCGCGGCACGCAGCGTGGCCGTGACCTCCGCGGGGTGATGGGCGTAGTCGTCCACCACGCGCACGCCGGCCGCGGTGCCCTTGTGCTCGAAGCGCCGGCCCACGCCGGTGAAGGCCGCGATGCGCGCGATGGCGTCGTGGGGCTGCACCCCGCACCAGTCGGCCAGCGCCACCGCGCAGGCCGCGTTGGCGCGGTTGTGGGCGCCCGGGGCCGCGATGTCCAGGGACAGCGAGCGGCCGTCGGCCAGCACGAGCTCGGTGCCCTGCACGCGCGCCCAGGCGCCGTCGGCCTCGCCCACCAGTCGCACCGGGCACGGGGCCGACTCGGCCACGGCGCGTGCACGGGCGTCCGGCCCCGCCACCAGCAGGCCGTCGGGCGGCAGCGCGCGCACGAACTGCCGGAAGACGTCCTCGACATCCTCGATCGACCCGTACGTGGAGTGGTGGTCGTGGTCGACATTGAGCAGGATCGCCGCCTCGGGCGCGAGGCGCAGCAGCGACCTGTCGCTCTCGTCGGCCTCGGCGCAGAACCACGGGCCCTCGCCCCATGCCGCGCCGGTGCCCCTGCCCCACGGCACCTCGGCACCCACGCACAGCGTGGCGCCCCCCAGGGCCAGGGCCAGCATCGCGGTGGTGGTGGACTTCCCGTGGGCGCCTGCCACGGCCAGGCCGCGGTGGCCCTGCATGAGCAGCGCCAGCAGGTCGGACCGGTGCAGCACGGGAAGGCCGCGCTCGCGGGCGGCCACCAGCTCGGGGTTGTCGTCGGGGATCGCCGTGGACGCGAATACGGTGTCCACGCCGGGGGGCAGGGCCTCGGCGGCGTGGCCCGCATGCACCTGCGCGCCGGCCGCGCGCAGGGCCTGCAGGCCCGGGCCGTCCTCGCGGTCGGTGCCCGACACCGCCCAGCCCTCGGCCAGCGCCAGGATTCCCAGCGCGCTCATGCCGGCGCCACCCGCCCCCACCAGGTGGATGCTCCTCGCGCTCACCGGCGACGCAGGCGGCGGCGGCCCCGGCGGCGGGGCCGCGCCACCGACTCCACCATGTCGGCGATGCGCTCCGCGGCGTCGGGCCTGGCCGCGGCGCGCGCGGCGGCGCCCATCACCTCGAGCCGCCCGGGCTCGGCCAGCAGCGCACCCACCAGTTCGCGCAGCCTCTCGCCCGTGCACTGCTCGTCGGTGAGCATGATCGCCGCCCCGGCATCCGAGAGCCAGCGGGCGTTGCCGGTCTGGTGGTCGGCGGTGGCATGCGGATAGGGAATGAGGATCGCCGGCCGCCCCACCGCGGCAAGCTCGAACACCGACCCACCGGACCGCGAGATGACGAGGTCGGCGGCCGCAATGGCCTGCGGGAAGTCGTCGAGGAAGCCGTACACGTGGTACCGGGGACCGCATCCGCCGGCCTCCGCCCGCGCGCGCACGTCGGCCTCGTTGCGCTCGCCCGCCACGTGCACCACCTGGAATGGCGGCGTGGGGCAGAAGGCGTCGATGGCGGCGTCGTTGATGCTCTGCGCCCCCTGGCTGCCCCCCGCCACCAGCACGCAGGTGCCCGAGGGGTCGATTCCCAGGTGCAGGCGCCCCTGCTCGCGGGTGGCCTCGCGCACCGCGCGGCTCACGGGCCTGCCCGTGACCATGTACTTGCGCCCGCGGCGGCCGGCCACGGGAAACGCCAGGGCCACGCGCTTGGCGAAGGGCGCCGCCAGGCGGTTTGCCAGGCCCAGGCGGGAGTCGGCCTCCATGAGCACCACGCGGCGCCGGGTGAGGCGCCCCGCGATAGCCGCGGGCCCGGCCATGTAGCCGCCACCCCCCACCACCACGTCGGCCTTGCGCCGGCGAAGAACGCCCATCATGCGCGGCACGGCCAGCACCGCCAGCACCACGCGCCAGAGGTTGCGGATGGACAGCCGCCGCTCGAAGCCCCGCAGCGGCACGTGATCCTCGGGGTAGCCGTGGCGCTCGGGGATGCCCGATCCCGCGCGGCCCCCCACACCCACGAAGCTCACCTCATGCCCGCGGTCGCGTAGCTCCTCAGCCAGCGCGAGCGCCGGCATGATGTGCCCGGCGGTCCCCCCGGCCGCGATCACCACGCGCAGCGGGTTCGGGGACGGCAGCAAGCCGTCGCTGGCGCGACCGGCGGCTGATTCCCACGAGGATCCCGCTTGCTGCGGTGAGGACGACGAGGCTGCTTCCCCCATAGCTCACAAATGGCAGCGGCACGCCGGTCACGGGAAGGAGTCCGAGCACCGCCCCCAGGTTGACGATGGCCTGGATGCTGATGAGCGACACGAGCCCGCCGGCCAGGAACCTCAGCCGCCGATCGGGTGCCGCCACGGCAATACGGTAGCCGCTCCATATGACGGCCCCGAGGAGCGCGATCACGGCGATGACGCCGATGAGCCCGAGTTCCTCGCCGATGGTGGCCATGATCATGTCGGTATGGGCCTCGGGCAGGTAGTTCACCTTCTGCAGGCCGTTGCCGAGGCCCACGCCATCGACGCCCCCGCTGCCCAGCGCGAGCTGCGCCTGGGTCACCTGGAAGCCGTTGCCCTCGGGGTCGGACCACGGATCGAGGAACGACGTGAATCGGGCCATGCGGTAGGGCGCGATGGCCACGAGCACGGCGATGGCCACGCCGGCCGCGCCCGTGAGCATGAGGAGGATCCGCCCCGGAACGCCGGCGATGACCAGCATGAGGAACGCCGTGCCGAGCAGCACCACCGTGGTGCCGAGGTCGGGCTCGAGCATGAGCAGGAATCCCATCAGCACCATCAGCCCGAGCGGGCGCTTGAGGCCCTCCCAGGTGTCGAGGCGGTCGATGTTGCGCGCCAGGTACGCCGCCAGCCACACGATGAGCGCCAGCTTGGCCAGTTCGGAGGGCTGCATCTGCAGGGGGCCGGCACCGAGCCAGCTGCGGGCACCGTTGGCCTGGATGCCGATGCCCGGCACGAGCACCACCACCAGCAGGCCCAGCGACACGAACACCGCCGGGCGGCCCAGGCGCATGATCACCCCGGGCTCGATGCGGGCGCACACCGTGAACGCCACCAGGGCCACCACCGCGAACACGCCCTGGCGCAGCAGGGTGCCCGAGGGGTTCTCATCAGACAGCAGCGCGCTGGCGCTGGATGCCGAGTACACCATCACCACGCCGATGCACACGAGCACCAGGATCGCCAGCGACAGCACCGCCTCGGGCGCCACGGCGCTCCCCGACCCGCCCGCGCGCGGGCGGCGGGTGCGACGGGGGGTGTCAGTGGGCGCGGGTGGCACGTGACGATGTTCGCCGCCCGTGCGCCGTTCCCTACCGGGCGCCGGCCTCCCGTGCGGCCTCGCGGAACACCTCGCCGCGGTGGGTGTATCCCGCGAACTGATCGAACGACGCGCACGCCGGCGCCAGCAGCACGACATCGCCCGGGGAGGCATCGGCGGCGGCCCGTGACACCGCCGTCGCAAGGTCGGGCAGGAGCGACGACGCCACGTGCTCGCCCTCGAATGCCCGGGCGATCTGCGGGGCCGTCTCGCCGATGAGATACGCGTGCACCACGGCGGCGGACGCCGCGCGCGCGAAGTCGTCGAACGGCGTGTCCTTGCTGCTTCCGCCCGCGATGAGCCTCACGCGCTGGGGATACGCCCCCAGCGCCGCGATCGCCGCCGCGGGGTTCGTGGCCTTGGAATCGTTGACGAACGTGACCCCATCGGCCGTGCCCACCACCTCGAGCCGATGCGGCACGCCGGGGAAGGTGGCCAGCCCGCGGGCGATCTCCTCGGCGCCCAGCCCGGCGTGCGCGGCCATGGCCGCGGCGGCCATGACGTTCTCGCGATTATGGGCTCCGAGCAGGGGAATCTCGCTCCACGGGGCCACCAGGCCGAGCCCCCGCACGTGCAGGCCGCCCTCGGCCCATGACACCGCGTCAGGCCCGGGCGGCCCCGACGCCACCACGCGGCGCGTGGGGGCCGCGCCCGCCGCCTGCATGCCGGCCGCGACGATCGCCAGGTCGTGCGGGCCCTGGTTGGCGAACAGGTTGAGCTTGGCCTGCCGGTAGGCCTCGAAGTCGGGGTAGCGATCCATGTGGTCGGGCGTGATGTTGAGCAGCACCGCCGCGTGCGGGTGGAATGTGGGGATGTCCTCCAGCTGGAACGACGAGCACTCGGCCACGAGCCAGGTATCCCCCGCCACCTGGCCCACGAGCGCCGCCATGGGCGTGCCCACGTTGCCGCAGGCCACGGCATGCACGCCGCCCTCGTTGAGCACGTGGGCGAGCAGCTCGGTGGTGGTGGTCTTGCCGTTGGTGCCCGTGATTCCCATGATGGGGTTGGGCATCGTCCGCGAGGCGAGCTCGATCTCGCTCCACACGGGCGTGCCCGCGGCATAGGCCGCGGCCAGCGGGGCGAACTCGCGCGGCACCCCGGGGCTTCGCACCACCAGGTCGCATGCCACCGGCTCGTCGCTGGGCGCGCGCACGTCGATGCCGGCCGACACCAGGTCGGACGCCTCGACGGCGGCGGAGTCGACCGCCACGACATCCCACCCCAGGTCGCGCAGCAGCATCGCGGCGGCGCGCCCCGACTTCGCAAGGCCCACCACCAGCGCCCGGCCGGGGTCGGGAAGGGCACTCATCGGCGGGGCCCGCTCACGCCGGCAGGGTGCGGAAGAACAGCGTGAACCCGATGCCGGCGAACACCAGCGCGATGAGCCAGAACCGCACGATGATCTTGGTCTCGCTCCACCCGGCCATCTCGAAGTGGTGGTGCACCGGCGCCATGAGGAACACCCGGCGGCGCGTGCGCTTGAACACCAGCACCTGGATCATCACCGACAGCGCCTCGATCACGAACACGCCACCGATGAAGATGAGCAGCACCTCGGTCTTGGTCATCACGGCGAGGGCCGCGATGGCGCCCCCCAGCGCGAACGACCCGGTGTCGCCCATGAAGACGGACGCCGGGTAGGAGTTGAACCAGAGGAATCCCACGCAGGCGCCCATGAGGCAGGCGGCCAGGATGGCCAGGTCGCGCTGCCCGGTGACCACGAAGGTCATGCCGACGTACGCCAGCAGGGCGATGGCCATGGTGCCGGCGGCCAGGCCGTCGAGGCCGTCGGTGAGGTTGACGGCGTTGGTGGCCCCGGCCAGCACGAGGAACACCACCACCCCGAAGGCGATGGGCCCGATCTCGAGCGAGTAGGCCACCACGTGGAAGTCGATGGTGGTGGGGATTCCCACCACCTTCACCGCGAGCACCGCCAGCAGCACGGCGATGACCACCAGCCCCAGCATCTTCCAGCGGCCCGAGAGCCCGAGCGAGCGCTTCTTGACGATCTTCATCCAGTCGTCGATGAAGCCGATCGCCCCGCACGCGAGGGTGGTGAAGAGCACCAGCATGGCGGCCGTGCTGCGCGACGACAGTATGAGGAAGGGCACCGCCATGGCCACGATGATGAGCAGGCCGCCCATGGTGGGGGTGCCCTGCTTCTCGGCGTGGGCGTCGGGGATCTCCCCCTGCGGCCGGATGAACTGCCCCACGTCGTGGTCGCGGAGCCAGCGGATGACCCTCGGCCCGAGGAACATCAGCAGCATGGCGGCGCCGATGGCCGCGATGAGCACGCGGGGCACGGCCTACGACCCCCCGGCGATCGCGCGGGCCACGCGCTCCATCGCCATGCCGCGCGATCCCTTCACCAGCACCACGTCACCGGGCTCGATGAGCGCCGGCACGCCTTCCACGGCATCGTCGGTGCTCGCGAACATCACCGAGGGCACGCCCTGCGCCCCCTCGGGGTACGACGCCGCCCGCGGCCCCACGGCCACCAGCAGGTCGACCCCCAACTGGCGTGCGCGCTCCCCCACGCCCCGGTGGAACTCGGCCTCGTCGGGCCCGAGCTCGAGCATGTCGGCCAGCACGGCCACATGGCGGCCCGGCCTGCGGCACAGATCTGCCAGCGCGGCGTCCATGGCCGGCGGGTTGGCGTTGTAGCAATCCTCGATCAGGGTGCCGCCGCCGGGCAGCGGGTGCTCGATGCCGCGCATGGCCGAGCGCTCCACCGTGACGGTGGCGCCCGGCGCGGGCGCCATGCCGAGGGCCATGGCCACCTGCACTGCGGCCGCGATGTTGCGCTGCTCCCAGGCCTTGAGGTCGCCCGCCGACACCGCGATGGCCGGCACGTCTCCGAAGCGGCGCACCTCGACCCCCGCGGGCAGCAGCGCCACGTGCTCGTCGAGCAGCGGCTCGACATCCGGCACCACGGCCACGCCGTCGTCGGGCAGGCCGCCGAGGATCTCGGCCTTGGTGGCCGCGATGGCCTCCACCGATCCAAGGAGCTCGAGGTGCACCGGGCCGATGGCGGTGATGACGGCCACATGAGGCGGAGCCAGGGCCACGAGCTCGGCGATCTGCCCCCTGCCGCGCATGCCCATCTCCACCACGGCCACCTGGGTGTCCTCGGGCAGGCCCAGGATGCTCAGCGGCACCCCGACGTCGGTGTTGCGGTTGCCGGGGGTGCCCTCGGCCCGCACGCCTGCCGCACGTAGCACGGCCACCGTGGAGTCCTTCGTGGACGTCTTGCCGTACGACCCGGTGATCGCCACCACCCGGGCACCCAGGCGCTCGAGCGCGCCCCGGCCGATCGCCCCGAGCGCGCGCACCGGATCGTGGTGCACCAGCACCACCGCGCCGGAATCGCGCAGCTCGTCGTGCGTCTCGGCCCAGGCCTCCTCAGAGATGAGCACGGCGGCCGCGCCGGCTGCGATGGCCTCGGCGGCGTGCAGCCCGCCGTCGGTGTTCTCGCCCGGCACGCCCACGAACAGCTGCCCGGCCGACACATGGCGGCTGTCGGCCGTGGCGCCGTCGCAGTGGGCGTCCGTGGGCCCGGTCATCTGCGATGCGCCCGACCAGTGGATCATGTCGGTGACCGGAACCTTCATGCGGCCCGCCGATCGCCCAGCACCTCGCGCGCCACGTCGCGATCGTCGAAGGGGGTGACCACCCCCTGGGCCTCCTGGCCCGACT
Source organism: Thermoleophilia bacterium (assembly GCA_017853415.1). GTDB lineage: Bacteria > Actinomycetota > Thermoleophilia > Miltoncostaeales > Miltoncostaeaceae > SYFI01. Next base: position 9,334 of record JAFMJQ010000001.1, read on the forward strand.
CATGCCCCTTGCCGGCGATGAGCACCACGTCGCCCGGGGCGGCCATGGCCATGGCCTCGGCGATGGCCGCGCGCCGATCGGCCTGCACCACCAACTGCGCGGGGCCCTCGGATGCCCCGGCCACGATCTCGCGGATGATGGCGTCGGGGTCCTCGCTGCGCGGGTTGTCGGACGTGACGATGCAGACATCCGCCAGGGCGCGGCCGAGCGCGCCCATCTGGGGGCGCTTGCCGGTGTCGCGGTCGCCGCCGCAGCCGAACAGCACGATGAGGCGGCCGGATCCCGCGAGGTCGCGCGTGGTGCGAAGCACGTTCTCGAGCGAGTCGGGCGTGTGCGCGTAGTCGACGAGCACCTGGAACGGCTGGCCCATCTCGATGGGCTCGAGCCGGCCGGGCACGCCCCGCAGCGCGGCGATGCCCTGCGCCACGGCGTGCTGGTCGAGCTGCATGGCCTCCCCCACCGCCACCACGCCGAGCACGTTCATCACGTTGAACCGCCCGCGCAGCGCGCTGTGCACCTGCATGGGCCCGCGGGGCGTGCGCACGGTGGCCGTGAAGCCATGGGGGCCCATGTCGAGCGCCTCGGGCGCCACGTCGGCGTCGGCGCTGTGGATGCCGTACGCCACCGCACCCGGGCGCAGCAGCCTGCGGCCCCATTCGTCGTCGGCGTTCACGGCGCACGGCGGGTTGTCGCCATGGCCCTCCGGGCGCTCGAACAGCAGCCGCTTGGCCTCGAAGTACGACTGCATGTCGCCGTGGTAGTCGAGGTGGTCGCGGGTGAGGTTGGTGAAGAGGGCCCCGGCGAAGCGCAGCCCCGCCACGCGCCCCTGGTGCAGGGCGTGCGACGACACCTCCATGGCGCATGCGGTGTCGCCGGCGGCGCGCATGTCGGCGAGCAGCGCCTGCATCTCCACGCTCTCGGGCGTGGTGTGGGTGGGCACGGACGACCGCCCGCCCACGCGCACCTCGACGGTGCCGATGAGCCCGCAGGGCATGCCCGCCGCCTGCATGACCGACTGCAGCAGGTAGGCGCAGGTGGTCTTGCCGTTGGTGCCCGTGACCCCCACCACCTGCATGTGGTGCGAGGGGTCGCCCGCCAGGCGCGCCGCCATGATGGACATCGCGGCCCGGGGGTCGCCCGCAACCACCTGGGGCACCGGCAGGTCGAGCGGCCTGCCCACCAGCAGGGCCGCGGCGCCGCGCTGCAGGGCGTCTGCGGCGAAGTCGTGGCCGTCGGCACGGGTGCCGGGAAGGCAGGCGAAGAGATCGCCCTCCGAGACATCACCCGACCGGTACCGGATTGCCGTGATCTCGGGGGTTGAAGCGTCCTGCGCAACGAGCCGCGCGCCGGGCACGCCGCCGGTCAGGTCATCGAGCCTCATCCGGGAGCCACGTTACCAGCGCTCCCGGCTACGCCCTTACGGGGCGATATGCAGGTAGCGCAGGGCGAATTCGGTGATCTGCTCGAAGGCCGGGGCCGCGACGTCGCCGCCGTAGAACGACCCCGCCGACGGCTCGTCCACCATCACCGCAACCACCACTCCGGGGCGGGTGGCGGGCGCGTATCCCACGAACGACGCGATGTAGTTATCGATGTACTGGCCGGTCTTGGGATCGATCTTGTTGGCCGTGCCGGTCTTGCCGCCCACGGTGTAGCCCTCGATCTTGGCCTCCTTGCCGGTGCCGTCATCGCTCACCACCTTCTGCAGCATGATGTTCACCTGCTCGGCGGTGCGGGGGCTCATGATCTGCTGGCCGCGCGGGTGGCTCACCAGTTTGTCGCCGACCTTCTTCACCAGGTGCGGCGGCACCATGCGGCCGCGGTTGGCGATGGCGCCGTAGGCCTCGGCGATCTGCGCGAGCGTCACCGACACGCCCTGCCCGATGGGGATGTTGAGGATCGACACCCCCGACCAGTCCTCGTACTTGGGCAGCGACCCCGACACCTCACCCGGGTAGTCGAAGCCGGTCTTGGCCCCGAACCCGAACTTCTGGATCCACTCGTAGGTCTTGCGCTGGCCGAGCTTCTGGGCGATGAGCACCGTGCCGACGTTGCTGGAGTTCTGCAGGATCTCCTGCACGCTCCAGGCCACCGACGGCCGGTAGTGGGCCTCCTTGAGCGTGCGGTCGTACATGGTGAGCGTCTCGGGCAGGTCGAACACCGTGTTGCGGGTGACCGCCCCCTCCTCGATCGCCCCGGCCACGGCCACGATCTTGAACGTGGACCCCGGCTCGTAGGCGTCGGTGATCGACCGCACGCGCTCGTTCTCGGGCTGGAAGGTGTCGCGGTCGTTGGGGTTGAAGCCCGGGGTGGTGGCCATGGCCAGCACCTCGCCGGTGTCGGGCTTCATCACGATCGCCGACGCGGCCTTGGCGTCGTTGGCGTCCACCGTCTTCTGCAGCACCTCTTCGGTCTTCTGCTGGATGGCGCTGTTGATGGTGAGCGTGATGGGCTTGCCGGGCGTGGGCGCGCGATCGCGGATGATCTGCAGGGCGCGGCCGTCGGGGTCGCGGGCCTCCTCGCGCACGCCCTCCTTGCCCTTCAGGTGCGACTCCATGGTCTTCTCGAAGCCCGTGAGCCCCGCGCCCCAGTCATCGGTCATGCCCACCAACTGCGCGGCCACCGACCCCAGCGGGTAGAGGCGCTTCTGGGTGTCCTGCAGGGTGATGCCCGGCAGGTCGAGCTTGCGCAGGTAGCGCTCGCGCTGCTGGTCGACTCCCGTGTTGAGCATGGCGTAGCCGCCCTTGCCCGAGATGCGCTTCTCCACCTCGTCCACCGGCAGGTTCACGGCGGTGGCGATCTTCTCGGCGGTGCCGCGCTTGTCCTTGACCAGGTACGGCGTGGCCGTCACCGCCACGGCGTGCTTGTCGACGGCCAACTCGCGGCCGTCGGCCGAGATGATGGGCCCGCGCGGGGCCGGCAGCTTGATCGTGCTCTCGTGCTGGTCCTTGGCCCTCTGCGAGAGCTCACCCGCCTCGACGGTGGCGATCCACCCCGCCCGCAGGGCCATCACGCCGAGGACGCCCACCACGACGACGGCGATGACGTGCAGTCGCCGCGAGGCGATCCGCTCATCGAACGTGCGCCGGCGCTTCGGCCGGGGCCTGTCAGCGGGTGCGCGGCGCCTGTCCTGGCGCAATGCGCGCTTCCTTCGGGACGGTTACGTAGGTGAGTCCGCTGCCGGGTGCCAGCACCATGCCCAGGCGCTTGGCGGCCTGGTCGACGACCTGGCCGTCCTTCTCGGCCAGCACCGCCCGCAGCTTGAGGATGTCGGCCTGCGCCTGGTTGTACATGTCCACGGTGCGGCCGGTCTGCGTGGTGAGGTTGAGGCGCTGCACGTTCACGAACACCACGCCGCCGAGCAGCAGCGCGATGAGCGGAATCAGCACCCACGCCAGGCGAACGCCCTGCAGGTGCAGGCGCTCGCGCAGGGTGCGCGTGGTGCGCGAGTGGATGACGCGCGGCCGCGGGGGACGCCCGACCTGCCCCGGCGACCTCAGCGGCTGCGTGGCCCCCGCCCGGGCTGCCCCGGTGCGCGTGCTCATGCGTCGGCCTTGCGGATGACCCGCAGGCGCGCGGAGTGCGCGCGCGGGTTGGCGGCCACCTCTGCCGTGACGGCCTTCACGGCCTTGGGCGTGACCATGCGGCCCTCGGGCGACTGCCCGCACCCGCACACGGGCATGTCGGGCGGGCAGATGCAGCCGCGGGTGCGGTCGCGCATGAAGCGCTTCACCATGCGGTCTTCCAGCGACTGGAACGAGATCACGGCCAGGCGTCCGCCGGGCCGCAGCATCGTGAAGGCCACCGGGAGGGCGCGCTCGAGTATTCCCAGCTCGTCGTTCACCTCGATGCGCAGCGCCTGGAACACCCGCTTGGCGGGGTGGCCGCCGGCGAACAGCGCTGGGGTGGGCACGGCGCCGCGGATGACCTCCACGAGGTCGCCCGTGGTGGTGATGGGCCGCTCGTCGCGACGGCGCCCGATGGCGCGCGCGATCTGCTTGGCGTAGCGCTCCTCGCCGTACTCGCGGAACCACCGCGTGAGGTCCTGCTCGGACGCACCGTTCACCAGGTCGGCGGCGGTCAGGTGGAGCGAGGGGTCCATCCTCATGTCGAGTGGGGCCTGCCGCGAATACGAGAAGCCCCGTTCCGCGGTGTCCACCTGCATCGACGAGAGGCCGAGATCCATGAGGATGACGTCCACTTTCGCCCCGTCCGAGGCCAGATCCTGCAGTCCCGAGGCGAAGTCGGCGCGAATCAGCCGGGCCGGGCACGGCATGGCCGGCATGAGGGCCTCGAAGTGCCGTGCGGCCTCGGGGTCGCGATCGATGCCCGTGAGCTCACCGGTGGGCCCCACGCGCGCGGCCAGGGCGACGGCGTGCCCGCCGGCGCCGAAGGTGCAGTCGACCACCTGCTCGCCGGGCTCGGGCGCCGTGAGCGCCAGCACCTGGTCGAGGAGGACGGGTACGTGGGGGGCGCCGCCCGCAGCCGCCGGGACGGCCTCGATGCGCGGCGCGGCGGCGGTCATCCCCTGCCCCCGTCCATGCGCTGGGCCAGGCGGGCGGCCCGCTGGGCCACGCCGTCCTTGCGCAGGCGCGCGAACCGCTGCTCCAGCCGCCCGGGCTCCCACAGCTCGAGGTACGAGCCCGCGCCCACCACCTTCACCTTGCCGTCGAGCCCGGCGTGGTCGCGCAACTCGGCGGGCACCAGCAGGCGCCCCTGCTTGTCGAGGGCCTCCTGCTCGAACGCCCCTGCCAGCAGGAACCGGCTGAGCTCGCGCTGGTCGTCGTCGAGCACGCTCATGCGCCCGAAGGTGCCCTCGATGAACGACGGCCACTCGAAGCGGGGAACCACCACCAGGCAGTCGTCGAGCCACCACGCGGTGACGGTTCCGTCGGCGAATGGCTCGCGCAGGCGGGACGGAATGGCCAGCCGCGACCGGTCGTCGAGGCTGCATTCGTACGTGCCGCTGAGGAGACGGGGTGCCACGTGGGGGAACCTACCCCCGGCATCCCCACAATGCAACCCATTTTCCCCAATTTGTTCTCACATCACCCCACATGCCCACCCAGGAGCACCTCGCAACGCGTCGTTCACCCCCGGCCGCACGCGCGCAACGCATCGTGCGGTGAGAACACATGTTCCGTCCGAGGGGGGTCGTACATTTGTTCGCATGAACACGCGAACACACCTCACGCTCGTCCCCGCCACCGGCGGCGGACACACCTCATACGCCCGCCGGGTGCGCCGCCCGGGCGCCACCCCTCCCGGGGGTCGCGCCGCCGGGGTGGCCGCACTGGCCGCCGGCCTCACGGTGGGGCTCGCCCTGGGCGCGGCCGCCACGCTGGCCACCCACCCGGGAGACATCGCCATGGTGCTGCTGCCGGTGGCCGGTGCCGCCGGCATCACCATCGCGGCCGCCCTGCGCAGCCGCGCGGTGGCCCTCAAGCGCCGCCGCGCCGCCCTGGTGCGCCGCGAGCGCGCCGAGGCGCGGCGCCGGGCCGCCATGCCCAAGCCCGTCCTCGTTCACTCGCGCGATGAGTTCCGCCCGGTGCTCATCGCCAACGGGTCCGTCGCGACGCCGACCAGGCGCGCGGCGTAGGGCCCCTGCGCCCGGGGGTGCTGCTCCCACCCCCGGGCGCTCGGGTCGGTACCTGGTGCAGCGCAACGACCTGCGCACGGGCTCGCGCGACCCGGTAACGTCGGCCGCGTGAGCAACGTCGACCGGCTGGCCGTCTTCGGCGATATCCACGCCAACCTCAAGGCCCTCGACGCGGTGCTCGCCGCGATCGCCGACGCGGGCATCACGCAGGCCATCGTCACCGGCGACATCGTGCTGCGCGGCCTCGAGCCCGAGAAGTGCGTGTCGCGGGTGCGCAAGACCGGTTGGCCGTGCGTGGAGGGCAACACCGACCGGCGCGTGGTGGGCAAGAAGGTCAAGCCCAAGACCAACATCCGCGACATGCGGCCGGGCACCCGCACCTGGACCAAGACGATGCTCAGCCAGAAGTCGCTCGACTGGCTCGATGCCCTGCCTGCGGTGGCCGAGGCCACCCTCGGGCCCCACCGCGTGGTGGCCGTGCATGGCGACCAGACCGTGCCCCCGGGGCTGGTCGACCACCACGCCACCGACGACCAGATCGTCGCCGTCATGGACGCCCTCGGCGCCGACGTGCTCATCACGGCCCACACCCACTCCCCCATGATCAGGTGGGTCGAGGGCCGCCTGGTGCTCAACCCGGGCAGCGTGGGCGAGGGCACCGCCGACGATCCCCGGCCCTCATGGGCATGGCTCGAGGTCGGCAAGAAGGGCATCCGCGCCGCCATCGAGCACGTCGATGCCCCGCTCGCGCCCCCGCGCGACTCCTCTCACCGCAAGGGCGAGTAACCCGACGACCACCTGGCCAGCGCCACCAGCTGGCCACCGTGGCCCAGGGCGCGCGCCGTGGCGGCCACCGGAATCATCGCCGCGGCCAGCGCCCTGCCCACCACCCCCCGTTTCGGGTTCACCTGCGGGTCGGCCCCCGGCGCCAGCGAGTAGGCGATGCCCGCGGGATACCCCCACCCCCCGCGCGTGCCGATGTCGCGCACGGCGAACCCCGAGGCGCCCAGCACCATGCGCAGCGAATCGCCGTCCAGGTGCCAGCGGTGCCGTGATGGCTCCCACCCATGCCAGCGGCGCCCGAAGGCGAGCGCCTCGGCCGACCGGCGGTTGGGCACCGCCACGCTCAGCAGCCCGCCCACCCGCAGCGCGCCGCCCACCGTGCGCAGCGCGCCGTCCATGTCGGGCACGTGCTCCAGCACGTGCCACATCACGGCCGCATCGGCCACGCGCCCGGCCATCACATCGGGCAGGTCGTCCACCCCGGCGCGCACCAGCTCCATTCGCCGCTGCGCCTCGGGCGACAACGACGACATCATCGCGTGGGCGCGCATCTCCTCCACGGCGTCGGGCTCAATGGCGATCACCTGCATGCCGGCCTCGGCCAGCACGCGCGCGCGCAGGCCCGACCCCGCCCCCACGTCCACCACCAGGGCGCCCGGCGCCAGATCGCCCACCAGGTGCCCCATGCCGCTGGCCACCATGCGCGCGGCGAGGCGATCCTCCACCTCGCCGCCCGGGGCCAGCGCCGGCGCCGCCGCGGTGTCGTCCGGGGGCGGCTCGGTGAACCCCACCCCGCACACCCGCGAGAGGCACAGGCGAATGCTGGGTGGCGCACCGCCTGCGCGATCAAAGGGTGACAGCAGGTAGTTCGATGCGGCACCGCAGCGCGGGCAGGTGGGGTCGGGCATCGCCGTGACCCTATCCGCTCGCGGTGCGCGCGTGCGGTCACGGCGTGCCGATCCACGACGGCAGCATGACGTCCGGCGGGCCAGGACGCGGCGGTCGCGGTCGCCGGGGAGGGCGCGGCCGCTGCGGCCGTGCAGGCGCCTGCCGTATCACGGGCTTCAGCGGGGCCTCGATGAGTCGGATGATCGCCGGCAGGGGACGCACCGGTGCCCGCCGTCCGAGGCTCGTCGATCGCAGTGCGAGCAAGCCGATGAAGAGCAGCGCGAGCACGATCACGATTCCCAGGTACTCGGCAGTGGTGGATCCGCGCTGGTTCATGGGCCGCCGATCGCGATTCCAACCTGCGCCGCCATCTCCACGACCATCACGCCCAGCACCAGCAGCATCGCCCCGGGCACCATCACGAGGGCCACCACCAGCTGGATACGCGGCGCCGCGCGCGCCGCCCGGTCGCGGGCGCGCTGCCGGCGACCGGCACGCAGGGCCTCCGCCTGGCCTGCCAGCGCGGTGGCCAGCGGCGTGCCGAGTTCCTCGGCCTGCAGGAGCGAGGCCACGAGGCGACCCATGTCCTCCGACCCCGTGCGCGCCGCCAGCGACCGGTAGGCCATGCGTCGCGGCGTCCCGAGGGCCTGATCCTCGAGGGTCGCGCGCACCTCGGCGCCCAGGGGGCCGCCGAGCCGGTCGGCTGCGAGGGACAGCGCGGGATCGAGGGCCATGCCGGCCTCCACGCAGATCACCATGAGGTCGAGCAGGTCGGGCAGCGCCTCGACGATGGCCGCCCGGCGCGCACGGGCACGGCGGGCCACCACACGGTCGGGCAGCACGCGCCCGGCCACTGCCCAGCAGGGTATGAGCACCGCCAACGGCAGCATGAGCATCGCCAGCGCCGAGCCGACGATCACGCCGGTCACCAGCCCGCCGGCACGTGCGCGGCGCATCACCGGGGCCACCGCATCGGGCGCAAGACCGGCCACCACCAGCACGGCCTCATCGGGCTGTCCGCCCAGGGCCAGGCCCATGCGCGCGGGCAACGGGATTCGCGAGAGGGCGAAGACCACGGGCGGCAGGCCATGGGATGACCCCCGGGGCCGAACCCTGCGCAGAATCGCCCATCCCATGACGGCGCTCACCAGCGACGCCCCTGCCAGCAGCAGCGTGGGCGACGGCATCATGGGGTCACCGCCGCGAGGCGTCGGATCAACAGGATGCCGGCCACCTGCAGCAGCACCGACACGCCGAGCACGACTGAGCCGATCGGGGTGGATGCCGTGCGGGCGATGAGCCCCGGCGCAGCGGCCTCGGCAAGCGCCGCACCGACCACCGGCAGGGCGGCCACCATCCACGCCGTGGCCCGGGCCTGCGCGGTGGCACCGCGCAGCTCGCGGGCGAGGCGACCTCTCTCCTCCAGGCGAGTGGCCATGTCGCGCAGGGCCCGGGCCAGGTCGCCGCCGGTGCGGCGCTGCACGAGGATCGCCGTCACGAGCAGGCCCAGGTCGGGATCGGGCAGCCGCTGCGCGAGCCCCGCGAGCGCGTCGTCCACGCGAGCGCCGAGATCCATCTCGCCGGATGCCCTGCGAAGCTCGGCCCCCAGTGGATCGGGGGTGTCGCGCGCGGCCCGCATGATCGCCTGCCTGAGCGACAGGCCCGCCGCCACCGCGCTTGCCAGCAGCTGCGCCACCGATGGCATGGCCTCGCCCACACGGCGCAGGTGCCGCCGGTCCGCGGCGCCCAACAGCACCCGGAGCCCCACCACCCCCACCAGCAGCCCCGGCAACGCCAGCAGGGGTCGCCGCAGCACCACGAGCAGCACGAGCGCCGAGATGAGGCTCGCCCCGAATGCGCCGAGCAGCAGCACCGCGGGATCCACCCGCAGGCCCGCGCGCTGCACCCGTGCCGCCAGCGCACGCCCACCCGGAAGCCACGTGATCGCCACGCGCGTGTCCCGCCGGCGCGGGGCGAACGCGCCGGCGGCGACGGCAGATCGCACGCCCGCCATCAGTGCAACCCCCGATGCGGCCGCGAGGGCCGGGCCGGCGAGCACGTCGATCATCGACCGGCACGTCCGGCGTCACGTTCCACGTGCTCGCGCCACCGGGCGGCGGCGGCGCTCCACACGAACCCGCCTCCGCCCTCGGGCCGCCACCGGCAGAGGCGCCGCGCCTCGGGCCCCTCGTCCCCCCGCACCACCTCCGCGATCTCCACGGTGCGTCGGGCGCCCGAGGCATCACGTGCCTGGTGCACCACCAGGTCAACCGCACTGGCCACCTGGTCGGCCACGGCCCGCCAGGGAAGCTCCAGATCGCCCATGAGGGCGAGCGTGACCAGGCGACGAAGGGCCTCCCGGGGTGACGACGCGTGCAGGGTCGACAGCGACCCCTCGTGCCCGGTGGTGAGGGCGCTGATCATGTCGAGCGCCTCACCGCCGCGCACCTCCCCGACGATGATGCGGTCGGGCCTCATGCGCAGCGCGTTGCGCACGAGGGCCCGGATCGGCACGGCGCCGCGCCCCTCCACGCCCGCGGGTCGCGACTCCAGGCGCACCACGTGCTCGAGGGGCAGGCGCAGCTCCGCGGCATCCTCGATGGTGATCACCCGCTCGTCCCCGCCGATCGCGGCGCAGAGGGCCGCGAGGGTGGTGGTCTTGCCGCTGCCGGTGCCACCGGTGACGAGGATGTTGCGGCGGGCCGCCACCGCCGATCGCAGCGCGCTGAGCATCTCCGGAGACATCGCCCCGAGGCGCACGAGGTCGTCGCCCTGCAGCCGCTCGCCCGGAAACCGCCTGACGGTGAGGACGGGCCCGTCGATGCTCAGGGGCGGCACCACCGCATTCACGCGCGATCCGTCGGGGAGCCGCGCATCCACCATCGGGCTCGCCTCGTCGAGGCGTCGACCGAGGGGCGCCAGGATGCGATCGATCACGTGCAGCAGGTGATCGGAATCCGCGAAGCGGGTGTCCACCGCCTCGATGCGCCCTGCACGCTCCACCCACACCCTGTCCGGTCCGTTCACCATCACCTCGGTCACGGCGGGGTCGCGCAGCAGGGGCTCGAGCGGGCCCAGGCCGAGCATGGCGTCCACCACGGCGGTCACCACCGCAACCCGCCCCTCGGACGACAGGATGTGCCGGCCCTCGTCGAGCACGTCCTCCGCGAGGGCGGCGACCACCTGGCGCGTCACGGATGCCGGTTCCACCAGCCCGCCGCGCACGATGGTCGCGCGGATCTCCTCCACCAGGCCGGCATCGACGGGCGCTGTGGTGCTCACGCGGCCTCCACTACGGCCGCCACCGCCCGGGCGATGCCCTTGCCGCGCGCGGCCTGGCCCGCCGCCACCCGCGCGGCGTTCCGGTCGTCGCGTGGGACCGACCCGATGACCTCCGTGCCGATGGCCCGGCCGAGGGCCCGATCGGAGATGCGCTCGCCCACCGGCAGGTCGGTCGCCACCGCCAGCACGTTCCGCCCCGCGGTGCGGGCCAGCAGGCCGGCGGCCCGCTGGGCGCTGTGAACGCTGCGGGGCACCAGCGCCACCACCAGCGATGCCACCGCCACCAGCGCCGCGGCAAGCCGGGTGTCCGCGCGGCCGGCGTCGGCCACCCAGGGCGTGCGCGACGAGACGTACGCCGCGTATCGCTCGGGGCCCGGAGGTGCCCATGCAACGGCCGCGGCCGGTGACCGGCACCCCGCCATCACGTCCACGCCACCGGAGTGACGATGCACGAGATGCTCCAGGTGCTCCGGGCGCAGTTCGTCCCCGAGCCCCAGCAGGTCGTCCAGCGCCCGGGTCGCGGGGACGCACCAGAGGTCGGATGGCCCGCCGCAGTGCGGATCGACGTCCGCGATCAGGGGAACCTGCCCGTGCGCCGCGTGCGCGAGCGCCACGGCGCAGGCGAGTGTCGTGGTACCGCACCCCCCGACCGCACCCATCACCACGATGCCGCTCACGGCTCTGACGCCGGGCGCGCAACCACGCGCACCTCGCGGGCGAAGTCGAGGGCACGCGTCACCTCGAGCGCCTGGCTCACCGACACCCGCAGCAGCAGCGCATCGCCCGCGGCGTCGCCCCGCGCGGCGTCGTCGCGCATGACCGCCAGCACCTCGGCGCCAGACACCACCACGCGCGTGCGGCCCGCAAGGCCCTCGCCATCGGACGCCAGCACGTCAACCCGTGCGCCGGCCGCGGGAGCCGCCGCCACCGCCCCCGCCGCACGCAGCGGCACGGCCACCGCGCGCTCTCCGGTGGCAAGCGGCTCGGGCCCGAGGCCGGGCGCGCCGCCGAGGGCCGCCTGCGTGAGCGGCTCGCCGGCCGCCAGGGGCGCCACGGTGCGCCTGCCGTCTGCGTCCGAGGGGTCGAGGATGAGCCCCGGCAGCACGGCGTCGGCCGGGATGCCGGCGAAGGCGAGCAGCCCATCGGCCTGCGCCGAGCCGATCACCTCGCCGGCCGGGATCGCCCGTGCGGCAACGAGCACCCGTGCTGCCGGCTGCTCGCCACCACCCATGCCGCTGGCCAGCATGAAGGCACCGGCCGCGAGCAGCGCGGCCAGCACGAACCACCACGCGGGCCTGCGAATGCGGAAGTTCCTCATGCGGCGGTCCCGCGATCACCGCACGCCGGACACGGACCCTGCGCGGCGCCACCGGCGTCGCACCACCGACACGGGCGCCAGGCACAGTCGCACCATCGCGCGAGGGCATCGGCGCCCACCGCCGGCACCATCAACTCATCCTCCCCCCATGGACGAAGCGGAAGGTTTTCCGGGGACATCCCGGCCAGCCCCACCGCCACCTGGGCCCTGCGCAGCAGGTCGTCGGGGTGGGCCTCGCGAGCCCATGCCGCGATGAGCGCCACGGCCCACCCCGCCGCGGAGACGCCCGGCGGCAGCCACAGGAGGTCGCGCCCGAGCACGATGCCGATGGCCGCGAGCGGGGCCATCGGGGGATCCGCCCACGGGGGCCGCACGAGCACCAGTGCCCCGGGGCCCGCCTGCTCGAGCACGTCGATGACGTCCTCTGCATCGATGCGCGCGTCGCGTCGCCCCACCGGCGGCGTGCATCGCACGCCATCGGCACCCAGCAGGCCGGCGGCCTCGGCCACGTCATGCGAGGTCACCAGCACCACCTGCCGCGTCTCAGGCGTCATCCGCCACGAGCCGGTAACCGAGCCCCCAGACGTTCACCACGTAGCGGCGACCACCGGATGCCACCGCAAGCTTGCGACGCAGGCGCGATGCATGGCTGTCGACGGTGCGGGTGCGGCCCATCGACTTGTAGCCCCACACGTCGCGCAGCAACTCGTGCTTGCTGACCACCCGACGGGGGTCCCTGGCGAGCGCCGTGAGCAGGCCGAGTTCCTTGGCCGAGAGCACCACGGGCTCATCGGAGATCGTCACCCTGCGGGCACGGCGATCGATCACGATGTCGTCCACCCGCAGCATCCCCGCGGACCACTCGCCGTCGGCCCTGCGCATGAGCGCCCGCAGGCGTGCGAGGATCTCGACGTAGGCGAAAGGGGTGCCCACCACCTCGTCGGCCCCACGCTCGAGCGCCCGCACCACGCGGTGCGGCTCGCATGCACCGGACACCCCGAGCACGGGGATGGCGGCGTCCCAAGGGTCCTCCGGACCACCCTCGCGCACCAGGCCCACGGCCTCGAGTCCGCCGGATGCCGGCATGTCGAGGTCCACGATCACGGCCGATGGGCATGCGGTGGCCAGCACCCCCTTCACCTCGTTGGGGTCCGCAGCCAGCATCACCTCGAATCGGTCGGCCTCGAGGTCGGCAGCCAGGCTGCCCGACGCCGGGCGGGGGCCGACCAGGAGCACCGAGCGATGGAGTGCCTCCGTGGTCATCACATCCTCCGATCATCCGGGGGAGCCGTGTGCTCCCTGTGAGCGGATAACGCGACAGCACCGCGCGTGCTCCCCCTCTCCGATGGCGGAAAGTCACCACCGAGCGGGAAAACCGAGAGCGCGCTGAGATGCACCCTGTCACCGGGCGCCAACGCCAGCACGCCGGCGGCGGCCTCCACCACGGCATGCGCGCCGCGACACGTCGCCCCCCTGGGCGGAAGGGGGTCCACCACCCGCAGCACCACGCCGAGACGGTCCACGAACGCGGCGCCGATGGGCGTGCGAAGCCCCACCCCATGCACGGCGGCGCACGGCACGAGCACCAGGGCCTCGTCGGCGCGTGGGTCGGGCGTGCCGAGCATGCCGACCATGCGCGAGATGACCCCGTTCGCCACGTAGGCCCGGCCGACGATCACCCCGCCGTCGTCGGCGAGCAGGGCCCCACCCGGGCGGCCAAGCCGATCGATGCGCCATCGCCCCATGCGCGCATCGTGCGCCCCGGCGGCGCACGCGTGGCATGCGGTCTGCGCCCGTCAGGTGACGGGAGCGTCACGACCGCGGCCCTACTGCGGCTGGCTGATGCTCCCCTGCAGCGCGGCCATCGCCCGGGCGAACAGCAGGCCCATGGCGTCGGCGGCCTCGTCCGGCGTCTGCCGGGGGCTCAGCGACGCCATGCCGGCGGATGCCATCTGCACCGCCAGCTGGATGACCTGGAAGCGGTCGACCGGCTGGATGTGCCCGCCGCCCTCGGCCTGGATCTCCTCCATGGCCTCGCGCTGGGCGCGCATCATCTCCTTGAGGCGCTCCTTGAACTCCTCCGAGGCGCCCTCGCCGAAGGCGAAGCCGAACGGGAACTCCTCGTCACTCACAGCCTGATCTCCCTCAGCGGTGTGCGGCTGAACATGTGGATGGTGTCCACGAACCTCACGGTACGCGACTGCAGGTCCATGAGGATCGAATGGGTTCTGGCGCCATCGCTGAAGTAGCGCACGCCCTTGAGCAGGTAGCCGTCGGTGACCCCGGTGGCCAGCACGTACATCGGCTGCGGGGCGAGGTCGCGGGCGGTGAGCACGCGGTCGGTGTCCTGCAGGCCGAAGGCCTCGAGGCGCTCGCGCTGGGCGTCGTCCTTTGGCCACATGCGCGCCTGGATCTCGCCGCCAAGGCACTCGAGGGCGGCGGCGGTGATGACGCCCTCGGTGGATCCACCGATGCCCATGTACACGTGGTCGCCGGTGCCGCGCACCGCGGCCGACATCGATGCCGTGATGTCGCCGTCGGGGATGAGCTTGATGCGCGCGCCGAGGCTGCGGATCTCCTCGATGAGCTCCTCGTGGCGCGGACGGTCGAGCACCACCACCGAGAGGTCGCGGATGCGGCGGTCGTAGCAGCGCGCGATGGTGTCGAGCGTGTCGGAGATGGGCGCCGTGATGTCCACGCGGCCCTTGGCGTTGGCGCCCACGCAGAGCTTCTGCATGTACATGTCCGGGGCGGCCATGACGCCGCCCGGGGCGCCGATCACGCACACGGCGATGGCGCCGGCGTCGCCGCGGGCCACCAGGTCGGTGCCCTCCAGCGGGTCGACGGCGATCTCGCACGGCATGCCGCCGGTGCCCAGCACCTCGCCCACGTAGAGCTCGGGGGCCTCGTCCTTCTCGCCCTCGCCGATGATCACCTCGCCCGTGATGGGCATGGCGCTGAACTCCTTGCGCATGGCGTCCACGGCCGCGCCGTCGGCGGCGTGGCGGTCGCCCTGCCCCACCCAGCGTGCCGACGCCAGGGCGGCCTGCTCGGTGACCCGCAGGAAGTCGGTGGCGGGCACGATCTCGTGCCCCTCGAGCCCGGCGGGCACGACAGAGGGAACGTCGTTGGTGCTCATGCGTCCTTCCGGGCCAGGCGGGCCGCGTGGTCCTCGTTGAACTTCTCGATGCCCGCCGCCGTGAGCGGGTGGTGGAGCATCTGGTGGAACACCTTGGGCGGGATGGTGGCGATGTCGGCGCCCATGCGCGCGGCCTCCATCACGTGCACGGGGGTGCGCACGCTGGCGGCCAGGACCTCGGTGTCGTACTCCGACGCCCCCAGGGCCTCGACGATCTCGAGCAGGTGGCCCAGGCCGTCCTCGTTGATGTCGTCGTAGCGGCCGATGAACGGCGACACGAACGCCGCGCCCGCCGCCGCGGCCAGCAGCGCCTGGTTGGCCGTGAAGCACAGGGTCATGTTCACGCGGATTCCATCGCGCGCCAGCGCGGCGGTGGCGCTGAGGCCCTCGCGGCTGGTGGGCAGCTTCACCACGATGTGCGGGTCGATCGCCGCCAGGCGACGGCCCTCGCTGATCATGGTGGGAACGTCATCGGCCACCACCTCGGCCGACACCGGCCCGCCCACGATCTCGCAGATGCGGCGGTAGATGTCGTCCTCATCCCCCTCCACCTGCGAGAGCAGGGTGGGGTTGGTGGTGGCGCCGCTCAGCACCCCCCATGATGCGATCTCCTCGATGTCGGCGAGGTTCGCGGTGTCGATGTACAGCTTCACGGTGGGCCTCCGGAGGCGTGAACGCGTTGCGGCGAGGCTACCAGCCGGGTTATGCGGCCCTTTGCCGACGAATGACCCCGGCAAGCCAGAAACCGGACGCGACCGTGACGATGCCCCCCGCCACCACGAGGAAGATCGCGATGGTCATGCTGTCGGCGCCGCCGGGCTCCGCGCCCGGCGGGTATGCCCCCTGCGCCCCCGGCGCCCAGCGCACGCGCATGCCGCTGTTCCACGATGGCGTGAGGTATTCGGGATCGGGGCAGTCGGCGCGGCCGGACGACACGCACGCCAGGTAGCGCGCGCGGCTTCGCCCATTGGCGGCCTCCACCTCGTCGGGGGCCACCGTCCAGCGGAAGGCCTGGCCGTCGGCCATCAGCGGCACGCTGCGCGCCACCACCCTGCCCTTGTCGTTGATGTTGCCCGTGGGCGTGGCCGAGCACGTCTGCACCCGTCCGATGCGCGCGCACGCGCCGAAGGCGCCCGTGGGATAGAAGAGGGCCCAGCGGGCCCCGGGCCCCTGCAGGGCGTCCCCCACCTGCCCGCGGTTCACGAACCCCGCCACGCCCCCCGCGACCAGCAGCAGGCCCAGCAGCACCCCGGCCGCGGGCCAGATGACCTTCCTGATGCCGCGCATGGGGCGCCACTCTGGCATATGCTCGCCGCCGTGCCGCTGCGCTTCTCCCTGCCGATCCTCGTCTTCGTGGCCGGGGCATCCACCCTGGCCGCCGAGCTCACCGGCGCCCGGCTGCTCGCACCGTGGTTCGGGGCCAGCAACCTGGTGTGGGCCAACGTCATCGGGCTCACGCTCATCTACCTGTCGCTGGGCTACTGGCTGGGCGGGAAGATGGCCGACCGCTACCCCAACCCGCGGGTGCTGGGGGGCGTGGTGATCGTGGCGGCCATCACGGTGGCGATCCTGCCGCTGGCGCTCAGCCCCATCTTCCGGGCGGCGCAGGGCGCCTTCGCCGATCTCTCGGCCGGGGCGTTCGTGGCCTCGTTCGTGGGCACCATGCTGATGTTCCTCGTGCCCATCACGCTGCTCGGCACCGTGTCGCCGTGGGCGATCCGCCTCACGGTGAAGGACGTCGAGACCGCCGGGTCGGTGGCCGGGCGGCTGTATGCCATCTCCACCGTCGGGAGCATCCTCGGCACGTTCCTGCCGGTGCTGGTGCTCATCCCCGCCATCGGCACGCGGGCCACGCTCATCCTCATCGCCGCCGTGCTGGCGCTGGCCGCCGTGCCGCTGCTGGGAGCCAGGGCCATCGCGGCGCCCGTGCTGCTGGCGGCGCTGCTGGCCCTGCCCGCGGGCACGATCAAGGAGGAGCCCGGCGAGACCGTGCTGTTCGAGGCGGAATCGCCGTACCAGTACGTGCAGGTGACCGAGGCCGCCGACGGCGAGCGCATCCTGCGCCTCAACGAGGGCTGGGCGCTGCACTCGGTGGTGCCGGCCGGCGGCGGGGCGCTCACCGGCGGGTACTGGGACGCCTTCCTCACCCTGCCGCTGCTCACGGGCAACCCCAACGCCCGCATCGCGATACTCGGCAACGCCGGCGGCACCACGGCGCGGTCGTTCCGCCTCACCTGGCCCGGCGTGCACGTGGACGGCGTGGAGATCGACCCGGTGGTCACCGAGGCGGGCAACCGCTACCTCGACATGGCGGGGCCCAACCTCACCACCCACGAGGCCGACGCCCGCTTCTGGCTGGCCGGCGACCGCGGACCGTTCGATGCCGTGATCGTCGATGCCTACCGCCAGCCGTACATCCCGTTCCACCTCTCCACGGTGGAGTTCTTCGACGAGGTGCGCGCGCGCCTGGCGCCGCACGGCGTGGCGGCGATCAACGTGGGCACCCCGCCCGACGAGACCGCGGTGGTCGACCGCATCGCCGCCACCATGCGCAGCGTGTTCCCGGCCGTGCTGACCGCGCGCTACGGGGAGTTCAACAGCGTGATCCTGGGCTTCATGGACGCCGCGGATGCCGCCGATGCCCGGGCGCGGCTCGCCACGGCACGGGGCGACACCGCGGTGGCCGCGCGGGTGCTGTCCCCCCTCCTCACCCAGGTGCCCGCGGGAGGCGAGGTGTTCACCGACGACCTCGCGCCCGTGGAGCAGATGACCGACGGGGCGATTCTGGACTACCTCAACAAGGGGGCCCCGGGAGCGTAGGGTCGGGGGTGCCACACCACCCACCGAGAGGTTTCCCCATGGCCCCGTCGCGCATCACCCTGGCATCACTCGCAGTGGCGGGTGTCTCATCGGCCCTGCTGGTGGCAGGGTGCGGAGGAGGCACCACGCTCGACCTCACCGTGCGCAACGACAAGCGCACGGTGGTGGACCTCACGGTGGCCGGGGCCAGCCAGGGCGACCTGCTCGGCGTGAACGGCGACCTCATCGATTCCAGCGGCGCGACGATCGGGGCCTTCCACCTGGCCGCCGCGGTCGTGAGGACCACCCGCGCGCGCGAGGTGCGCGGCACCAACGCCTACATCTCGTGGACCGGCACCCCCGACTCCCTGGTGTTCGCGGGCGCGCCGGAATACCCGGCGGGCGGCGGGCTGCCCACCGAGCCCGTCCGGTTCGCGGTGGTGGGTGGCACGGGCCAGTACTCCGGCGCGAGCGGCCAGGCCACGGTCACCTTCACCAAGCCCAACCTCTTCGACTGGAAGGTCGAGCTGAAGTAGCCCGGTAGCCCCCGCGGCATCACCCGGGCACTGGGCCCGCATGTTGCGGACATGCGACACCTTCGGGCCGCGGCTGCACCCGCCGCGCGCGGGATCCTAGGGTGCCGGGCATGAAGGTCGTTCAGGCCTCACCGGTCAGGGTTCCGGTATCCGATCTCGATCGGGCCCTCGAGACCTACCGCGACTCCCTGGGGTTCACCGTCACCCACGATGCCGGGGGTGGCGCATCACGAAACGTCACCCTGGTATCCCGGGGGCAGGTGATGTCCATCGTGCTGCAGCTCGGAACGCCGGACATGCCCACGGGATCCCTGCGGGAGGCCGTGCTGCCGGTGAGCGATCTGGGCGCCACGCTCGGATGCCTGCGGTGGGCCGGGCTCGCCGAGCACTGGTTCGATCGCGATGCACCCGGGGGCCCGGCCGCGCTGTTCGCCGATCACGACGGCAACGTGTGGACGCTCTGGCAGCCCCAGGCGGCCGACGCCCAGGCACACGCCGCGGCCTGACGGCGGGGCGGCCCGGCGCCTGGGGGGCCTAGGCCCAGCGGGCGCGCAGGCCCGTGGGGGCGATGCGCTCCACGCGCACCTCGGCCGGCACCTCTGAATCGCTGAGCGCGGCACGGGCGAGGTCGGCCACCTGCGACACGGCGTCGGCCATCACCCAGGCCACCGTACTGGGGCCCGACCCCGACACGGTCACGCCCAGCAGGCCGGGGTGGTCGATGCCCCGCAGGGCATCGAGGCCGGGGCACAGCGGCCCGCGGTGCGGCTCGTGCAGGCGGTCGACCAGGAAGTCGGCGATCTCGTCGATGTGACCGCGCTCCAGCGCCAGCAGCAGGCCGGCGGTGGCGGATATCGAATGCGCGGCGTCTGCCAGCGGAACCTCGGTGGGCATCGCCGTGCGGGCCTCATCGGTGCTCACGCGCGATCCGGGGATCACCACCACCAGCGCCAGCCCCTCGGGCGGCTCCACCCGCAGGGCGCGCGGGCCGGGCACCAGCGCCGTGATGCCGCCGTCCAGGCACGCGGCGGCGTTGTCGCCGTGCCCCTCGATCTCGATGGCATGGGCGAGGATGTCCGACGGGCTCCAGCGAAGGTCGCCCAGCGCATTGGCCGCCACCAGGCCGGCGCACGCCGCAGCGGCCGATGAGCCCAGGCCGCGACCGAACGGAATGCGGTTGCGGCAGGTGATCTCCAGGCCGTCCAGGTCGGGGAGGCCCCTGAGCATCGCGCGGCAGAGCAGGTTGCGCTCATCGGCGGGCACCTCCCCCGCGCCCTCGCCCTCCACGGTGAGCGCGAGCGGGCCGGGGCGGCGGCGGATCACCACCTCATTGGCCAGGTCGAGCGCCAGGCCCAGCACGTCGAAGCCCGGGCCCAGGTTGGCCGAGGTGGCGGGGGCGGTGATGGTGAGCGCGGTGGCGTCAGTCGCCATACAGCGCCTTCTCGGCGGCCGCGTAGTCGGCCGGGATCTCGATGACCCCACCGCTCTGGGCGATGGCGGTGTCGGGATCCTTCAGGCCGTTGCCCGTGAGCACGCACACCACGCGCTCGCCCGTGGTGAAGCGGCCCGCGGCCTGCGCCTTGATGAGCCCCGCCACGCTCGACGCCGACGACGGCTCGCAGAACACGCCCTCGCTCGAGGCCAGCATGCGGTAGGCCGCGAGGATCTCCTCGTCGGTGACGCTGTCCACGCCACCGCCGGAGTCGCTCATGGCCGCCATGGCCTGCTCGCCGCGCACGGGGTTGCCGATGCGGATGGCCGTGGCGATGGTCTCGGGGGAGGTCACCACCTCACCGCGCACCAGCGGGGCCGATCCCTCGGCCTGGAACCCCATCATGCGCGGCAGGCGGGTCGACCGGCCGGCGTCGCGGTACTCGCCGAAGCCCATCCAGTAGGCCGAGATGTTGCCCGCGTTGCCCACGGGAATGCACAGCACGTCGGGGGCGTCGCCCAGGGCGTCGCACACCTCGAAGGCGGCGGTCTTCTGGCCCTCGAGCCGGAAGGGGTTGAGCGAGTTGACCAGCGCGATGGGGTGGTTCTCGGACAGCTCGCGCACGATGCGCAGGGCGTCGTCGAAGTTGCCGTCCACCGCCAGCACCTTGGCGCCGTAGATGAGCGCCTGGGCCAGCTTGCCCAGGGCGATCTTGCCGCCGGGGATGATGACGGCGCAGGTGAGCCCGGCGCGCGCGGCGTATGCCGCGGCGGCCGCCGAGGTGTTGCCCGTGCTGGCGCAGATCACGGCGGTGGCGCCCTGCTCCACGGCCTTGCTCATGGCGAAGCACATGCCGCGGTCCTTGAACGACCCCGTGGGGTTGAGCCCCTCGAGCTTCACGTGCACGTCGAGCTCGAGGCACTCCGACAGCTTGTCGAGGCGCACCAGCGGGGTGGCGCCCTCCCCCATGCTGATCACCGGGGTGGCGTCGGTCATCGGGAGGAACTCGCGGTAGCGCTCGATGAGCGGCGTGCCGCGCAGCGCCGAGGATGTCATCGCGGCGCCTCGCCGCTCCCGACCACCGCGATGAGCACCGGCGGCGCGGTGACCTCGGGCATCTCGGCCAGGCGCCCGATGGCCTCGGCCACCTGCCCCTCGGGGCTGCGGTGCAGGATCATCACCAGGCGGGCGCTGTCGCCCTCGCCGCGCTGCAGCACCGTGAGGATCGACACCCCGCTCTCGCCCAGCACCGACGACACCCGGGCCAGCACGCCGGGCTCGTCGGCCACCTCGAGGCGCAGGTAGAACGCGCTCTCGAGGGCGTCGTCACCCGCCATGGGGCGACCGGCGTCGGCCAGCGCGCCGCCCAGGAACGACCCGGGCCTGCTGCCGAGTATCGACAGCACGTCGCTCACCACGGCCGAGGCGGTCTCGGTGCCGCCGGCGCCCGGGCCCACCAGCATGATCTGCCGCACCATGCTGCTCTCGAGCAGCACCGCGTTGTCGGCGCCATCGATGGCCGCCAGGGGGTGGTCGCCGGGCACGAGCGCCGGGTGCACGCGCACCGACACCGCGCCGTCCACCAGGCGGGCCACGCCCAGAAGCTTCATCACGAAGCCCAGCTCGGCGGCGATGTCGACATCCTCCGACTGCAGGTCGTCGATGCCCGAGTAGGGCACATCATCGATGAGCACCCGCGTGTGGAAGGCGATCGAGCAGAGGATCGCCATCTTGGCCGCGGCGTCGGCCCCGCCGACGTCCTCGGTGGGGTCGGCCTCGGCGTATCCCAGCGCCTGCGCCTGCGCGAGGGCGTCGGAGTAGGACATCCCGCTCTTGCGCATCTCGCTGAGGATGTAGTTGGTGGTGCCGTTGACGATGCCCATGACCGAGTCGATCTCGGCGGCCAGCAGGCTCTCGCGCAGAACCTTGATCACGGGGATTGCCGCGCACACCGAGGCCTCGAACCGCAGCTCGCTGCCGCCCTCCTCGGCGGCGGCCAGCAGATCGGGGCCATGGCGGGCGAGCAGCTGCTTGTTGGCGGTCACCACCGACGTGCCGTGGCCGAGCGCGCGCAGCAGCCAGTCGTGCGTGGGCTCCACCCCGCCCATCACCTCGATGATGATGTCGATGGCGTCGTCGCCGAGGATGTCCTCGGGGTCGGTGGTGAGCACCGAGGGGTCCACGCCCGGGCGATCGGCCTGCAGGTCGCGCACCAGCACCTTCACCACCTCGATGCGGTGGCCGGTGGCGCGCTCGATCGTGCCGGCGGTCTCGTGGAGGATGCGCAGCACCCCCTGCCCCACCGTGCCGCAGCCCAGCATGCCGATGCGGATGACGTCGCTCACAGGTCCCTCGCCACCAGTTCGGCGTAGGTCTCCCGACGCACCGCCAGGGTGGCCTCGCCGGCATCGACGAACACCACGGCCGGGCGCGTGACGCCGTTGTAGTTGCTGGCCATGGCCACACCGTAGGCGCCCGTGGCGGGAAGGCACACCAGGTCGCCCGGGCCGACGGGCGGAAGATCGGCCTCCTGGATGAGCACGTCACCGCTCTCGCAGTGCTTGCCCACCAGGCGCATCACCTCGGTGGCCTCGGCCTCGGGGCGCTCGGGGAGCAGGGCCTCGTAGACGGCGCCGTAGAGCATGGGGCGCATGAGGTCGCTCATGCCGCCGTCCACGGCCGCGTAGCGGCGCACGCCCGGGATGTCCTTGGTGCCGGTCACCCGGTACACCGTGACGCCCGCGCGGCCCACGATGCTGCGGCCGGGCTCCACCATCACGCGCGGGCGCTGCAGGCCGGCGGCGTCCCACTCCTCGGCCACCGAGTCCATCACCATGTCGGCGAAGGCCTCCACCGAGGGCGGCTCGTCCCCGCGGGTGTAGGCGATGCCCAGCCCCCCGCCCATGTCCATGATCCCCAGGTCGTCCGCGCCCTGCTCCTTCACGAATGCCGCAAGCAGCTGGGCGGCCAGGCGGTAGGCGCCGATCTCGAAGATCTGCGATCCGATGTGGCAGTGAAGGCCCATCAGGTTCACGTTGTCGGCCGCGCGGCAGGCGGCCACGGCGGCGGCGGCCAGGCCGCCCTCCAGCGAGAACCCGAACTTGCTGTCGATCTGCCCGGTGGAGATGTACTGGTGCGTCGAGGGCTTGACGCCCGGGGTCACGCGCACGAGGACGTC
This sequence comes from Thermoleophilia bacterium, assembly GCA_017853415.1. Lineage (GTDB taxonomy): Bacteria > Actinomycetota > Thermoleophilia > Miltoncostaeales > Miltoncostaeaceae > SYFI01. The sequence continues at coordinate 32,288 of JAFMJQ010000001.1, forward strand.
CTGCACGCGCCCGCGCTCGCCGGCCAGGCGGTCGAGCAGGGCGATCTCGTCGAGGCCGTCCACCACCACGATCCCCACCATGGCGTCGAGCGCCTCGCCCAGCTCGCGGGCGTCCTTGGCGTTGCCGTGCATCACGATCTTCTCGGCCGGGAAACCCGCGTGCAGCGCCATGAACAGCTCGCCGCCCGAGGCCACGTCCACGCGAAGGTCCTCCTCGTGCGCCATGCGCAGCAGGGCCTGGGCCCAGAACGCCTTGCTGGCGTAGATCACCTCGGCGCGCGCGTCATGCGCACGGAAGGCCTGCACGTATCGGCGCATGGTGTCGCGCAGGAGCCCTCCGTCGTAGATGACGAGCGGGGTCCCGTACTCCTCGGCGAGCGCGACCACATCGCACCCGCCGATCGAGAGATGGCCCTCCGGCGTCGTGCTGGCCGACGGCGGAAGCACCTGTGAAAGCGGCTGCATAAGCCGGGGGACAGTAGCAACGCGGGGTAGGCTCGCGCGCCATGGCCACGGCCCCCGAGCACGTGATGATCACCTCCCGCGACGGGCTGCCCCTGAGCGCCCTGCTGCTCGCCCCGCACCCGGGCGACGACCGGGCCCCGGCCCCGGGGGTGGTGGTGCTGCACGGGTACGGATCGCGCAAGGAGAACCACCTCGACTTCGCCGAGCGCATCGCGGGTGCCGGCATGTGGGCCGTGGTCCCCGACCTGCGCGGCCATGGGGAGACCGGCGGTGACATGGACGAGGGGATGATCGGCGACGTCCTCGCGTGCCTCGACCACCTGCAGGCGCGGGGTGCAGGTGCGCTCGGGCTTCGCGGGTCGTCGATGGGCGGGTTCCTCTCGCTGGTGGCGGCCCCCATGCACCCGCAGGTGCGGGCGCTGGTGGCCGTCTGCCCCGCGCGCCCGGCACCGCTGGCCACGAGGGTGGGGCACCAATGGCCGCGTGGGCACTCGCTCGAGCACGCGGCCTGGCGGGGTGACGGCGTGGCCCGCGGCTTCTGGCACGCGCGCGGCGATGAGGTGGTGCCGTGGGGCAGCACGTTCATGCTCCACACCCGTGCACCGCAGCCCAAGCACCTGCGCATCACGATGGGCGGCCACCACCGATCGCTGCAGCACGACCCGCTGGTGCAGGCCGACAGCGTGGCCTTCCTGGCATGCCACCTGGGCGCGGGGGCCCGCAGCCCGCGATGACACCCAGCACTGCCACAGGCGCCTGCGGGTTCGCCGTGCGGGCACTGCGTTCCACCTGCGGGGCGCCGTGACCGGGTCACGCGCTCTACGGGCGCTCGACCGTGAGGTGGCCGACTGCACCGCCTGCCCGCGGCTGGTGGCGTGGCGCACCGCCGTGGGCGAGGATCCTCCCGCGCGCTACCGGGGGCAGCACTACTGGTCGCGCGGTGTACCCGGCTTCGGCGACGACGACCCATGGCTCTTCATCGTGGGGCTCGCGCCCGCCGCCCACGGGGCAAACCGGACCGGGCGGATGTTCACGGGAGATCGCAGCGCCGACTTCCTGGTGGCCGCGCTGCACCGGGCGGGCCTGGCCAACCAGGCCGAGTCGGTGTCACGCGACGACGGCCTGCAGCTGATCGGCTGCCGCATGAGCGCCGTGGTGCGCTGCGCGCCGCCCGACAACAAGCCCAGCACGTCCGAGCGCGACACCTGCATGCCGTTCCTCGCGAGGGAGCTCGACCTCTGCCCGAGGTCGAGGGTGGTGCTGTGCCTCGGGGGCTTCGCGTGGGACGGCGTGCTGCGGGTGCTCGCCGCGCGCGGCGAGGCGATCCCCCGCCCCAAGCCACGCTTCGCCCACGGCGCCGAGTCGGTGGTGGGCCACCTCACGCTGCTCGGCACCTACCACCCGAGCCAGCAGAACACCTTCACGGGGCGGCTCACGCCCGACATGCTCGACGCCGTGCTCGCCCGGGCTCGCCAGATCGCCGCCCCCTGAACGCGCCGAGGGCCCGGGCGGAATGGTCCGACCGGGCCCTCGAGGACGGTGAGCGGCAGTGGAGTCGCCAGGGAGCGGGTTGCTCGTTCCCCCGGCTGCAGCTGCTCATCAGGGGAGTCGCCCCCTAGCTGCCGCCACCTACGCACATATGGTCTGAAGGAATTTGGACCACCTCCTTTCCGCGATGGGCCGATGATAGGTCGGCGGCCCGGACGGACAGGCGCCCATCGGTGCACGAACGGTTAAGTGCCCGGCACCCGGGCGGGCACGGCGGTCAGGCGGCCAGCACGTCCCTCAGCGCTGCCAGCACCGTGGAGAGCTCGTCACCCGTCACCACGAGTGGCGGCAGGAACCTCACGGTGCGCGCGCTGGTGTTGTTCACCAGGAAGCCCCGCTCGAGCATGTCGCCCACCACCTGCGCCCCGCGGTCGTCGGGCAGGTCGATGGCGCACATGAGGCCGCGCCCGCGGGCCTCGGTGGCCAGGCCGTCGTCCACGAGCCCCTGCAGGCCGGCGAGGAAGCACGCGCCCTCCTTGCGCACGTGGTCCTGCAGGGAGGGGTCCTGCAGCACATGCGCGGCGGCCAGCGCCGACGCGCACGCCAGCGGGCTGCCGGCGAAGGTGCTGCCGTGGTCGCCCGGCTGGAAGGTGTCGTCCACTCCCGGGCGGGCGGTCACCGCGCCGATCGGGAACCCGCCCCCGAGGCTCTTGGCCAGGCACATGACGTCGGGCGTGATGCCGACATCCTGATAGGCGTAGAGCGGCCCCGTTCGGCTCATGCCGGTCTGGATCTCGTCGACGATCAGCAGGGCGCCCGACTCGTCGGCCAGCCGGCGGGCCAGCCGCACGAAGTCGTCGTCGAGCGGGTACACGCCGCACTCGCCCTGCACGATCTCGATGGCGATCGCGCACGTGCGCTCGCTCACCGCGGCCCGCAGGGCGTCCTGGTCGTTGCGCGGCACGTACCGCGCTCCCGGCATGAGCGGCCGGAAGGCCTCCTGCTTGCCCGGCTGGCCGGTGAGCGCCAGCGCGCCCATGGTGCGGCCGTGGAAGCCGTCCTCCAGCGACACGAACTCCGTGCGCTCGGGGCCGCCGTGCTTCCTCGCCAGCTTGATCGCGGCCTCCGACGCCTCGGCGCCCGAGTTGCAGAAGAACACCCGCCCGCCCATCGAGGTGTCGCGAATCCACTCCGCGAGCTCGATCATCGGGTCGGTGTAATAGAGGTTCGAGGTGTTGATGAGCACGCCGGCCTGGTCGCGGATGGCCGCCACCACATGCGGGTGGCAGTGCCCGGCATTGATCATCGAGATGCCCGACATGCAGTCGAGGTAGCCGCGCCCCTCGGGGTCGAACAGCCACGCCCCCTCGCCGCGCACGAACTCCACCGGGTAGCGGCCGTAGTTGCGCATGAGCGCCGCCTGCTCGCGCGCGATGGTCTCCTCGCGAATCACCGCGCTACTCCGCGGTGACCATCGTCCCGAGGCCCTGCTCGGTGAACAGCTCCATGATCACCGAGTGGGGCACGCGGCCGTCCACCACCTGCGCGGCCTCCACCCCGCCGCGTATCGCCGTGCGCACGGCCTGCAGCTTGGGAATCATCCCCGCGTCCACGGTGCCGGTGGCCATGAGCGCCTCGATGTCCGGCAGCGAGCACTTGGCGATGAGCGAGTCCTTGTCGTCGAAGTCGTGGTACACGCCCTCGACGTCGGTGAGGAAGATCACCCGCCGGGCACGCAGCGCCGCGGCAAGGGCCCCGGCCACCGTGTCGGCGTTGATGTTGTAGCTCTGGCCGGCATCGTCCACGCCCACCGACGCCACCACCGGCACGAAGTCCTCGAGGGTCTCGAGGATCTCCGGGTGGATGCGCTCCACCTCGCCCACGAACCCCAGGTCGCCGCTCTCGGACGTCGCCTTCATCGCGCGGATGAGCGCGCCGTCGTCACCCGAGAGCCCCACGGCCTTGGCCCCGGCCACGTGCAGCTGGGCCACGATCTCCTTGTTGATCTTCCCGATGAGCACCATCTTCACCAGCTCCATGGTGGCCTCGTCGGTCACGCGCAGGCCGTCCACGAAGTTGACGTCGAGGCCGAGGCGATCGGAGTAGGCCGAGATGTCCGGGCCGCCACCGTGCACCACCACCGGGTTCATCCCCACGAACTTCAGCAGCGCGATGTCACGCGCGAACGACGCCTTGAGCTCGGGGTTGGTCATCGCCGCCCCGCCGTACTTCACCACCACGGTGGATCCGGCGAACTGCCGGATGTACGGCAGCGCCTCGAGCAGCACGGCAGCGCGTGCCTGCACGTCGGCCCGGTCGGGCAGGTTTCTGCGACTCGTCTCGCCCATGGGAGCGGCACCGTATCAGCCACCCCGCGCCGATCCCCTGCTCGCAGCGGCATTTCGCAACGCGCCACACACGGCCGGCGCGCCTCAGCCCTGCCCCAGCACCTCGGCGAGGGTGAGCGACTGGCTGAACACCGGCCTGGCCTTCGGGTTCACCGCCGGCCACGATGGCGCGCGGTACACCGCGATGCGCGCCGACTGGGCGCAGTCCCCGGTGGACGTGCATGTGAGGGTGCCGGACAGGCCCCGATAGCCCTGCACGTCGAGCAGCGCCCGGCGCACCTGGGCGCGGTCGATGAGCAGCGCGCCACCGGGCAGGCGCACCGAGGCCCGGCGGATTGCCCCGAACAGCAGGTTCACGGCATCGAACGCCGGTGCGTGGAACACGCTCGGCGGTACCTCGCCGTACGCACGGCGGTACGCGGGCAGGTAGGCATCGCGGTAGAAGGCGTCCTGGCGCAGGTCAGATGCATCGGGACCCGAGGTGTACACGCCGTTGGCGGCCCGCCCGAGCGTGCGCGGGAGGATCGGCGACTGGCAGGCCTCCGACACGATGATCCTCGTGCGAGCCAGGGCGGGCGTCGCCTTGATGGCCGACACCGCGCGCGAGCACGCGGGCTCGAACAACGGCAGGAACGCCACCTGCGGGGGGTTGGCGGCGAGGGCCGCAACGGCCGCGGCCGGCGAGCCCTCCAGGGTCATCGACGCCCGCGTGGTCACACGGCCCTGTGCGCCCCAGAAGGCCTTGGCGAACGCGTCGCCCAGCACCTTCGAGTAGGCATCGGGCACCGAGATGACACCCGCGGTGCGTGCGCCGAGCTCATTTCGGGCGAATCGCGCCACCACCGCGCCCTGGATGAGGTCGTTGAACGTGGTGCGGAAGTAGAAGCGCTCGTGCAGGGCCGGATCCGTGAGCTTGGGCGAGGTGTTGCTCGGGGAGATCATCAGCACCGATCGGCGGCTGAGCTCGGTGGCCGCGGCATCCGCGGCCGCCGCCGAGCACGTGGTGCCGATCACGGCCACCAGGTCCGGCTCGAGCAGAAGTCGCTTGGCCCCGGCGATGCCCCCCTTGGGGGTGCAGTCCTCGGCCTCCGCGAGCACTGCGACCGGATGCCCCAGCAACTCGCCATCGATGCCGTCGAAGGCGCCGTCGAGGTAGTCCACCGCCATGGCGACGCTGCGCTTGGCGTCGATTCCCGAGGGGTCGGTCTCGAGCAACAGCGTGCCGAAGTAGATCGGGCGGCCCACCCCCACGAGCACGCAGGCGTCCTTCGATCGCGCGCACTCCTGCTGCGCGGCCCGCTCGGCCGAGGGCGTGCCGCATCCCGCAAGCGCGATGGCGGCCACAGCGGCGGCAAGCGCCGTGCCGATGCGCCCGATCACCTGATCGTCACCCAGTCGAGGTACTGGCCGGATGTCAGTTCATCCACCAGCTGGCTTATTGGCTCCACGTCCACCACGAACGGCCCGCGGAATGGCGCGCTGATCGCGAGGATCGCCGCCAGGTCGAGGGCCACCACGAGGATGATGCCGAGCGCCACCAGGCTGTAGCGCGGTCCGGCGCGTGCCGCCACCAGCAGGGCGTTGGCCACCAGGGCCACGCCGGCGATGATCGACAGTGCGAAGAGGGCGATGGGGAGCTCCTGCGCGGCGATCACCACGCGCTGCCGTCGTGCCGCCGTCACCCCCTCGATCGCGCCCGCGATGGACGACGCCTCGGAATCCTTGAGGTACGCACGGGTGGCGAGGGTGGACACCGTGCGCTCGAGCGCGCGCAGGCTGTCGGTGGCCGGCGACTTGGTGGCGGAGTCCTGCGCGAGGGCCTGCCACTCGCCCACCTGCACGTCGCGCAGGTACGCCGCGAGGGCGTCCTGCAGCACCTCGGCATCGGCCGACGGCAGGCTGGCGCTCGCATAGGCAAGACGGCTGGCGCTCGAGACCTCCTGCCCCACGATGCGCTGCGTGTCGCGCAGCGTGCCGTACTCGGAGTTGATGAGGAACCCGGTGAGGATCGCGAACAGGCTGCCGAGCGCCGTCATGTAGGCGGCGGCGGTCATTCCCGCCTTGTCGCGCTCCCTGTCCCCGAGCAGGCGCGAGAACGCCAGCGCCATGGCCCCGCTCACCAACAGCGTGAGCACCAGCATGAGCAGCACGAGCGCCCAGGAGTCGAGCGATGTCAAGAGGCCCATCACGTGCCCGTGACGTCGCCATCGGATACCGCCGCATCCCAGGCATTCACGGTGGCCTGGGCGGCCGCGGGATCGAGGTAGAGCACGTTTCCGCCCTCGCCCGCCTGCGCCCCGCCGCGGAGCATGGCGTCGGTGAAGGCGCGCACCGTGGCGCTCTCACGCGCCGCCGCCGGATCGACGTAGAGGTACAGCGGCCTCGACAGCGGGTACGAGCCATCGCGGATCGACTCACCCGTGGGCGCCACGCACCCGTCATCGCCCGTGATGGAGATCGTCCGCACCGACGCACCCCAGGGCTCGACCGTGGCGAACCCGGCGAAGGCCAGCGCGGCAGGCACCTTGAGCACCTCGCCGAGCATCACCTGGTCGCTGGGCACGCTGGCGGCATCGGGGCGCAGGCCGGGTTCGGTCGATCGGCGCGTGGCGATGGGCCCGATCACCGACTCCTCCACCAGCTTGCGCGTGCCCGACCCCTCTCCGGGCGCCACCACCAGCAGCGGCGCCGCCGGCAGCTTCGCGCTGCCGCCCACGGCCGACGCCACCGCGCGGGCGTCCGACCATCTGCGCAGGCCCGGGGCCTCCGGGCCTGCAAGCGCGTAGATGTCACCGGGCGACAAGCAGGCGGGTGCCGGGCTGCCCTTGCGCGTGAAGAACACCAGGGCGTCCCGCGCCACCTGCAGTCGCACGGGCGTGATGCCCGATGCGGCGCAGGACTTCTTCTCGCGGTCGGACATCTCGCGGCTCGCGCCCGCGATCGCCGCGGTGCCGTCGCAGAGCGCGGCGATGCCCTCGCCGGTGCCGGTCATCTCGAGGTTGATGCGCGCAAGCGGGTGGGCCGCGGCGAACGTACCGGCCACGGACGACGCCATCGGCAGCAGCGTGGACGACCCGGCCACGTCCACCGATCCGCTCACGTCGTCGCCACCGCACCCGGCCAGCAGGGCAGCCCCGGCCAGCGCGGCCGCTGCGATCACGGCGCCGCGGGGGCGGAGGGTGCGTCGGGGGCTCGCCAGCATGCCCCGATGTTACGCAGTCACGTGCGGTAGTCGGCGTTGACCGACACGTACCCATGGCCGAGGTCGCTGGCGAAGATCTCCGCCCAGCCATCGCCGCGGCCCAGGCCCACCTGGATCTCGTACTCGGCGCGGGCCATCACCTCGTCGATTCCCGCGCCATCGGGCAGCACGCCGTCGAATCGCAGGGTGAAGTCCACGTGGCCGCCGGTGGATGCCAGCGCCTGGCCCACCGCCTGGTGCACGCGGCCCCAGTTGGCGTCGCGGCCATACACGGCGGTGCGCACCAGGGCGCTCTCCCCCACCCCCCGCGCCACGCGCTCGGCCTCGTCGCCGTCGAGCGCACCGTGCACCACCACGCGCACGGCATGCTCGGCGCCCTCGCCGTCCTTCACCATGAGGATCGCCAGGTAGCGGCAGATGGCGCGCAGGGCGCGCCCGAACAGCGCGAGGTCATCGCCCTCGAGCGGCGGACCCTCACCGTTGGCGAGCACCAGCAGGGTGTCGCTGGGGCTCATCTGGCCATCGACGCTGATGCGATTGAAGCCCCCGGCGGCGGCGGCCCGGGTGATGATCAGCAGGTCGTCGGGCAGCACGCAGGCATCGGTGGTGACGTAGGCCAGCATGGTGGCCATGTCGGGCCGGATCATCCCCGCGCCCTTGGCCGCGGCCCCGATTGTCACCTCGCCCGTTGCCAGCGCCAGGCGGAAGGTGCCGCCCTTCGCAAAGGCATCGGTGGTGCGGATGGCCTCGCCGAATTCCGGGCCGCCATCGGCCGACAGCGCCGCGGCCGCCGCGTCGATTCCGGCGGCCACCGCCTTCATGGGCAGGCGCTCGCCGATGACGCCGGTGGAGCACACGGCGAGGCTTCCCACCGGCACCGCGGCGGCTGCCGCCGCGGCCTCGCCCATGGCCCGGGCATCCGCGATGCCCTGCTCTCCCGTGGCCGCGTTGGCGCACCCGGAGTTCACCACCACGCCGCGCAGGCTGCCGCCGTGCAGCGTGCGGGTGTACTCCACCGCCGCCGAGGGCATGGCACTCGGGGTGTCCACCAACGCCGACTGCGTGGCGCGATCGCTCACCAGCAGGCCGAGGTCGGGCAGGCCCTCTCCCTTGAGGCCCGCGGCCACGCCGGCCGCACGAAAGCCGTCAGGGGCCGTGACCCCGGTGCCCTCGATGCGCGTGAGGCCCTCGGGCGCGTCGATCCAGTCGGCGCGCTCCACCGGAGACCAGTCGGTCAGCGGAGCCCCTCGTCCTCGGGCCGGCCGGCCATGAGGTTGAGGTTCTGCACGGCCTGCCCGGCCGCCCCCTTCATGATGTTGTCGATCACGCCGAAGGCGATGAGGCGTCCCGACGCCTGGTCGACCATCGGGCACACCTGCGCGTAGTTGGTGCGCTGCACGGCTCGCATGCCCGGGGGCTGATCCACCACCTCCACGAACGGCGCGTCGGCGTAGAAGTCGGCGTACTGCTGCCGCAGGTCGTCCGGGTGGGGAGCATCACCGTCGAACCGCGCGTAGCAGCTGGCCAGCAGGCCGCGGTCCACCGGCACCAGATGTGGCGTGAACACCACGTCGGTGCCGATCTCCTGCGCGATCTCCGGGGTGTGCCGGTGCCCGAGCACCTTGTAGGCCCGCACGCTGTCGGCCACCGACGAGTAGTGCACGTCGGGCGTGGGGGTGCGGCCCGCGCCGCTCACGCCGCTCTTGGCGTCGATCACGATGTCGCCCACGCGGCCCTTCACCGGGAGCAGCGCCAGCAGCGATGCCGTGGGGTAGCAGCCGGGGTTGGCCACCACGCGGGCTGCGGCGATGGCATCGCGGTTGATCTCGGGCAGGCCGTACACCGCCTCGGCCAGCAGGTCGGGGCGCGGGTGCTCGAACCCGTACCACTCGGGATAGAGCGCGGCGTCGCGCAGCCGGTGATCGGCGGATACGTCCACCACCCTGGCGCCACGGTCAACCAGCTCGCCCACCGCCTGCGCGGCCTCGGCATGCGGGTAGCACACGGCGGCGAAGTCGCCGGCGCCCACCGCGTCGAGGTCGAGCTGCTGCAGCACGGCGTCCACCCGGTATTCGGGCGCCACGTCCACCAGGCGCCGGCCGGCGTCGGCGCGGGCGGTCACCTGGCCCAGCGAGAAGTGCGGATGGGCGTCCACCAGCGCCGCGAGCTGCGCCCCCGTGAAGCCCGCCGCGCCGATCACGTGGACGGTGCTCATGACCTCAGTTCCGCTCCCACCTGGTCGCGCAGCGCGGCGACAGCCCGCTCCGTGACGCCGTCGATCTCCTCATCGGTGAGGGTACGCCCGGGCTCGGCGATGGTGAGGCGCACGGCCAGGCTCACCTGGCCCTCGGGCACCTGGTCACCGGCGTAGTGGTCGAACACCTCGGCCCGCTGCAGCAGGTCGCCACCGGCCTCGCGCGCCACGTCGAGCACGTGCGCCGCCGTGACCGTCTCGGGCACGAGCACGGCCAGGTCGCGCGTGGACACCGGCACCGAGATGAGGTCGACATAGCGCCGCGGCTCCTCGGGGCCCACCTGCGTGAGGGCCGGGATGCGCAGCGTCACCGCCACCACCGGGCCCTTCACGTCGAAGGCCTTGAGCACGGCGGGGTGCACCTCGCCGGCCACGCCCACCACGATGCCGCCCGCGGTGAGGCGCGCCTGGCGCACCGGGTGCAGCCACGGCTCCTTCACCCCGGCCACGGCCTCGGCGTGCACGCCCACCGACGCCGCGAGCCCGATGCCGAGCCCGGTGGCCGACCAGACGTCCACCTCGGCGGGTGCCTGGCGCCAGCCGCGTGCGCCGGGAGCCCCGAACAGCAGGGCGGTGATCTCCTCGGGCTCGTCGGCCAGGCCGTCGGCGGCGGGGATGTAGGTGCGCCCCACCTCGAAGATCGCGCCATCGCGCCGCTGGTGCGCCTGGTTGCGCTCCACGGCCCGCAGCAGCCCGGGGATGAGCGACCGCCGCATCACGGCCATCTCGTCGCTCAGGGCGTTGCCGATGCGCACCACCCGCCGGCGCTCGTCGTCGGCCGGCAGGTGCAGGCGGTCGGCGTCGGCCTCGGGCACGAACCGGTAGGTGATGGCCTCGCTCAGGCCCTGATCGCAGGCATACCGGGTGAGGCGCCGCACCACCTTCTGCTGGGGGCTCAGCGACGCCCGGGCCTCGAGCCGCGGCAGCACGGCCGGGATGCGGTCGAAGCCGTGGACGCGCCCGACCTCCTCCACCAGGTCGATCTCGCGCACCAGGTCGGCCGTGCGCCACCACGGCACGGTCACCACGTGGGCGTCGGCGCCCTGCTCCACCGTGCACCCGAGCCGCCCGAGGATCTCCGCGCTCTCGGCGGGCGCGATGTCCACGCCGAGGATGGCCGCCACCCGCGCGTGGCGCAGGGTGATGGGCCCGGGTGCCTGCTCGGGCGCGCGCTCGTCGAGCACGCCCGGCACCAGCGACGCGCCCGCGAGCTCGTGCATGAGCCGGCACGCGATGGCCATGGCCACGGGCGGAAGGTCGGTGGGCTGGCCCTTCTCGAACCGCGCGCTGCTCTCGGTGCGCAGGCCCAGGCCCAGCGAGGTGCGGATGATGCTCGGGCCGTCGAACGTGGCGGCCTCCAGCAGCACCCGCGTGGTGCCCTCCCCCACCTCGGCGAACTCGGCGCCGAAGATGCCGGCGATCACCGCGGGCTTCTCGGCGTCGGCGATCACGAGGTGATCTCCCCCGAGCGTGCGCTCCTGGCCGTCGAGCGTGACGATGCGCTCGCCCTCGCCCGCCCGGCGCACCACGATGGCGGGACCGGCCAGCCGGTCGAGGTCGAAGGCGTGCAGCGGCTGCGCGGTGAGCAGCATCACGTAGTTGGTGATGTCCACCACGTTGTTGATGCTGCGCATGCCCGCGGCCTCGAGGCGCCGCACCATCCAGTCGGGCGAGGGCCCCACCGTCACGTCGAGCAGCACCCGCGCCATGTAGCGGGGGCACAGGTCGGGGGCCTCCACCCGCAGCGACACGTAGTCGCCCACCTGCCCGGGGCCGTCCTCGGGCGGCGGCGCCGTGTCGAGGTCGTGCAGCGCCGCGCCCGTGATGGCGTGCACCTCGCGCGCGATGCCGTAGATGCCCTGGCAGTCGCCGCGGTTGGGGGTGAGCTCGAGCTCGAGGATCGTGCCGGGCGGGGGCAGCACGTCGATCACCGGGGTGCCGGCCGCGAGGTCGTCCCCCAGCACGAGGATGCCCTCGGATTCCTCGGCCATCTCGAGCTCGCTCTCGCTGAGCACCATGCCCAGGCTCTCCACGCCGCGCAGCTTGGCCTTGCCCAGCTTCTGCCCGCCGGGCATCACCGCGCCCGGCAGCGCCACGGCCACGGTCTGGCCGGCGGCCACGTTTGGCGCCCCGCACACGATCTGCCGCGGGGCGTCGTCACCGGTGTCGACGCTCAGCACCCGCAGGCGGTCGGCGTCGGGGTGCTGCTCGGCCGTGAGCACCTTGCCGATGCGGAACGCCTCGCGATTGCCCTGCGTGACCGGAATGCCGCGCGTGACCGTGCGCTCCACGGCGGTGCCGGTGGCGGTGAGCCGGTCGGCGAGCGCGGCGTCGTCGAGGTCCACGGCCACGTGCTCGCGCAGCCATTCGAGCGGCAGCTTCACGAGAACTGCTCCAGGAACCGCAGGTCGCCCTCGTAGAGCAGGCGGATGTCGCTGATCTGGTGGCGGATCATCGCGATGCGGTCGAGCCCGAAGCCGAACGCGAAGCCGGTCCAGCGCTCGGGGTCGTAGCCCACGTTGGCGAACACGTTGGGGTCGACCATGCCCGCGCCCGCGACCTCGAGCCAGTCGGTGCGCCCGTTCCTGTCGGTCCACGACACGCTCACGTCCACCGACGGCTCGGTGAACGGGAAGAAGTGCGGGATCACCCGCACGTCGCGGTCGCCCAGCAGCCGCGTGAGGAAGTACTCGATGGTGCCCTTCAGATGCGCGAAGGTGAGCCCCTCGTCCACCGCGAGCCCCTCCACCTGGTGGAACATCGGGCTGTGCGTGGCGTCGACGTCGTCGCGGCGGTACACCGTGCCGGGGGCGATCACGTACACCGGCGGCGGGCCCGACTGCATGGTGCGGATCTGCACCGGCGAGGTCTGCGTGCGCAGCAGCACCTCGTCGCCGCCCTCGATGAAGAAGGTGTCGCTCTCTGATCGCGCCGGATGCCCCTCCGGGGTGTTGAGCGCCGTGAAGTTGTTGAAGCCGGTCTCCACCTCGGGGCCGTCGGCCACGGAGTAGCCCATCCCCAGGAAGATCTCCTCCACCTCGAGCGCCACCTGCGTGATGGGGTGCAGCGCACCCAGCGGGAAGGCGTTGCCGGGCAGGGTCACATCGGCCGTGTCGGCCTCGAGGGCCGCGCCCATGGCGTCGGCCTCCAGCGCATCGCGACGGGCGGCGAGGGCGTCCTCGATCGCCCTGCGGGCGGCGTTGCCCTCCTTGCCCACGCGGCCGCGCTCCTCGGGCGGAAGCGTGCCGATCGACCCCAGCAGCTCGGTGAGCGGCGCCTTGCGCCCGAGGAACCTCACGCGCGCCGACTCGAGCGCCTCGAGGTCGGGCGCGTCGGAGATCGCGGCGGTGGCTTCCTGGGCCAGCGCGGTGAGGTCGGGGATCCCGCTCATGACCGCGGCATCCTAGAGCACTGCCGCACCCGCTCGGCCAGCAGCGCCGCGCCCGCCGCCGAGACGTTGAGCGACTCCGCGCCCTCGCCCTGCGGGATCGTCACCTCCACCACCTCGAACGACGCGCGCAGGGCATCGATCACCGGGTCGAGCCCGGCGCGCTCGGCGCCGAGGGCCAGCACCGTCGGCACGGTGAGGTCGACATCCCAGGGGGCCGCCCCGCCATGGGCCACGGCCGCCACCACGCGGAACCCCTCGCGCGTGGCCAGGTCGTCGGGCGTGACCCCTTCCAGCACCGGCAGGGCGAAGGTGGCGCCCATGGCCGCGCGCACCGCGCGTGGATGCGCGGCATCGGCCGACCCGGGCCCCAGCGCCAGCCAGTCGGCGCCGAGCGCCGCCGAGGTGCGGATGAGCGTGCCCACGTTGCCGGGGTCGGCCACTCCGGCCAGGAACACGCCGAGCGCCGGGGGCATGGCCACGGTGCGGAAGTGATGCGGGCCCGACTGCGGGAACACGCCGATGATGCGCGGCGGCTGGGCAAGGGTGCTCACCCCGCCCATGAGCCGCGTGGATATCGCGTAGCGCTCGGCGAGCCCCGCCGTGGCCACCACGCGCGGGTCGTCGGCGGGCACGCGCTCCTCGTCCACCAGCAGCATCACGGGCGCCACCCCGCGATCGAGGGCCGCCTGCACGACATCCTCGCCCTCGGCCACGAGCAGGCGCTCCTCGCGGCGCGTGCGCTTCTGCTGCAGCCTGCGCACCTGCTGCAGCGCAGGATTGCGATGAGAGGTCACCCGGCGGAGGGGCCCCGGGCCGCCCCCGCCGCGTGAGTCTCGTGTCGCGGGCCCGGTGCCTTCGGTCAGGCGGCCGCGCGGGCGTCGGCGGCCCGCGCGCACAGGGCGGCGAAGTGCTCCGGCTCGTTCACGGCGAGGTCGGCGAGGATCTTGCGATCCATCTCCACGCCGGCCAGCGAGAGGCCGTGGATGAACTCCGCGTAGTTGAGGCCGTTGAGGCGGGCCGCCGCGTTGATGCGGGCGATCCACAGGCGACGGAAGTCGCGCTTGCGCGCACGGCGGTCACGGTAGGCGTAGTTGCCCGACCGCTGCACCTGCTCCTTCGCGCGGCGGTACGACGAGTGCTTGGTGCCCCAGTAGCCCTTGGCCTGGCCGAGGACCTTGCGCCGCTTCTTGCGGGCGTTGACGGAACGCTTGACGCGGGCCATGGACTATCGCCTCCCCAGAAGACGAAGGATTGCCGGACGGTCGACCTCGGCGATGGAGGCGGGCTTCGCGATGGCGCGCTTCTGCTTGCCGCTCTTGTGCTCGAGGTTGTGGCGCAGCCCCGAGTGCACGTACATGATCTTGCCCTTCCGCGTGGGGCGGAAGCGCTTCGAGGCCGACTTGTTGGTCTTCATCTTGGGCATGTCTGGGGAACCGTGCTTCCTATGAGGTCTCTGCCGGGGCCTCCGCCGGAGCGGCGTCGACCTGGGCGGGCTCGGCCGCGGCGGGCTCTGCCGGGGCCTTTTCCTTCTTCTGCGGGACGTCCTTGACGGGCGCGAGCATCATGATCATGTTGCGGCCATCGAGGTTGGGCCGGCTCTCGATCGTCGCGAGGTCCTGCACCTCCTCGGCGAGCTGGAGGAGGATGGCCTCCCCGCGCTCCGGGTGCATCAGCTCGCGCCCCCTGAACATGATCGTGACCTTGACCTTGTCCTTGTTCTTGAGGAACCGGAGGACGTGGCCCTTCTTGGTCTCGTAGTCATGCGGGTCGATCTTGGGCCGGAACTTGATCTCCTTGATGGTGATCGTGCTCTGGTGCTTTCGCGCCTGCTTTGCCTTCTGCTCCTGCTCGTAGCGCCACTTGCCGTAATCCATGATGCGGCAGACGGGCGGCCGACCCTCCGGGGCAACCTCGACCAGGTCGAGGTTGAGACCGATGGCGATGTCCAGCGCCTCGTCGGTGCGCATCTCACCCCGGTTCTCGCCGTTCTCGTCGATGAGGCGAATTCGCTCGACGCGGATGGCGTCGTTTATCCGGGTTGACGGCCCTGCGGGCGGTCGCGTATCTGGGCCGCGCCTAGGTGGCACGGGCTACGGGCGTCGTCAGGCGAGCCCCTCCTGCAGATCGGGGCGCGGCGCGCCCGGTGGACTGGTACTTCGTGAAGCCGGGGCACAATAGCAGGACGCGCGCGAGCCGCATGCCCCCCTTCCGTCCGGTCGGTACGCCACCATCCGGCCATGCCCGAGGTCGTGCTGGGCGGTCGCGCGGTGCCCTACCTGCTCGTCCGCAATCCGAGGTCGCGCCACGTGCGCATGTCGCTCACGCCCGAGGGGCTGCGCGTGTCGGCGCCCACGCGGCTGCCGCAGTCCGAGGTCGACCGCGCCGTGGCGTCGAAGGAGCGCTGGCTGCTGCGCCATTCCGACCTCCTGCTCCCCCACGCACCGGCCCCACTGCTGGACGGCATGGCGCTGCCCTTCCTCGACGGGGAGGTGGAGCTCGGCGTGCGCGTCGCCCACCGCGGGGCGGTGTCGTTCCGGCCCGATGAGGGGCGCGTCGCCGTCGCCACCACCGGTGGGCCGGATTCCCCGGCCCGGGTGCGTGACCTCGTGGAGCGTGGCTACCGCGGCGTGGCCCGCGACTGGTTCGCATGGGCATGCGGGCACTTCGGCCCGATGGTGGGTGCCACGCCGTCGTCGATATCGGTGCGCGACCCGCGCACCCGCTGGGGCAGTTGCTCGGCCCGCGGCTCGGTGTCGCTCAGCTGGCGCCTGATGATGGCCCCCGCCCGGGTGGCCGAGTACGTGGTGGTGCATGAACTCGCCCACCTCGTGCACCTCGACCACTCACCGGCGTTCTGGGACCTCGTCGCGCGGGTGCGTCCAGCCCACCGCGCGGAGTCGGCATGGCTGCGCGAGCACGGCGGCTGGTTGTGGCGCTCACCGGGCGCGGGAGAGCGACCGCCCGGGCCGTAGGGCGTTCGGGGCCGTGGGGCGGCCGGAGCCGGGGCCCTAGGGCCGGGACTGCACGAAGGCATCCACCACGCCGGGGATGCCGTCACGGATTGCCCGGCGCACACGCCCGCCGGTGTCGTGCGCATCGGCCAGCGTGGCCGACCCGAGCGCGAGCGTGACGTAGGCCACCACGCCGTCCCCCGTGCTCACCAGGCGCACGTCATGCGGTGCGCGCCCGCACTCGGCCGTGATCAGCGCCCGGACAGCATCGGCCGTGGCGGCATCGTCGGCGAGCTCGCTGCCCGCATATGCCCCGCCGAGCGGCTCCACGTGCGAGTGCACGCGGGTGACCTCGGGCACCGCGCCCACCACCGCCGCCTCCACCGCGCGGGCCACGGCGTCGGCCTCGGGCAGCGGGGTGTCGGCCGGGAGCTTGAGGTGCATCGACGCCTCGGTGCCGGAGTCGAGGTGCAGGATTCGCACGTTGTGGATCTCGCGCACCCGCGGAACCTCATGCGCCACGGCCAGCACGCGCTCGGCGAGGTCCTCGTCCTCCCCCTCGCGGCGCTCCACGTGCACCACCACGTCGGCACCGGGAACGGCCACCTCGATGGCGTCCTCCACCTCGTCGGCGATCGCGTGGGCGCGCCCCACCGACTCGCCCGGCGGCACGCCGATGACCACATCGGCGAATGCGCGGCCCGCTGCCGAGCGCATGCGCAGGCGGCGCAACTCGACCCCGGGGCCCATGCCCTCGACCGCCGCGCGCACGGCGGCCTCGTCGGCATCGGGCACGCGGTCCATGAGCACCTCGACGTTCTCGTGCATGAGGCGGCCGGCCGCCACGAGCACGAGCACCGACACGAAGAGCGCCGCCGCGGAGTCGGCCCACTCCACGCCGCCGCGCACGAGGAGCAGGCCCACCAGCACCGCGGCGGTGCCGGCGAGGTCGCTGGCGAAGTGCAGGGCACTGCCCTTGAGCGCCGCGCTGTTGAAGCGGCGGGCGGCGCGGGTGAGGGTGATCGTGCGGCCGAGGTCGATGGCCATCACCAGCACCGCGACCCCGATGGCCCACCAAGTGGCGTCGACGTCGTGACCACCCTGCACCAGGCGCTGGATGGCCACGACGGCGATCCAGATGCTCACGGCCACCAGCACGGCGCCCTCGGCGAGCGCGGAGAGGTGCTCCGCCTTGCCGTGGCCGTAGGGATGCGTGCGGTCGGCGGGGCGGGCGGCCACGCCCACGGCGAACAGCGCGAGCAGCGCCGCCACGAGGTCGGTGCCCGAGTGGATGGCCTCCGAGATGAAGGCCAGGCTGCCCGTGGCGATGCCGGTGGCGAGCTTGATGGCGATGAGCAGCAGGGCCGCGCCCACCGACACCAGGGCCACCCGACGCGGTGATGCGCCCGACGCGCCGTGCGCGTGGGCGTGCGAGTGGCCCATTCCCATGGGGGACCATGTTAAGCGCCGGGAAACCTGTCGCCGAAGAACATCGAGCCGAAAACGTAAAATGGCTTATCCATGCGGTTTCCGGTCGATTCGTGGTTCCGGGGCGTCCGAGGCCATCGCTAGCCTTACGAACATGCGTTCTCCACATCACACCAAGCCAGCAAGCGGGGCAGCACAGCTCACCCTCGTTAGCACTCCCGAGGTGGTCCCGGAGAAGATCGCTCCCGCCGCGACGCGCCGCCGTCCGCGCACCCGCATGGGTCGCAACGAGCGGATGGCACAGCGGCTCGACCGCATCGCAATCCAGGCCGAGCGCGACGCCGCCGCCGCCGTCATGGCGCACGACGACGTCACGGCCAGGGAGATGCTCGAGCGGGCACAGGCAGCCCGTAAGGCGGCATCGCTCCTTCGCGCGGGGCCCGACGGCGTGCGCGAACTGCTGGCGTCCTAGTCCTCGCCCCCGCCCTCCGGGGCGATGGGGATCCATACGTAGGTGCAGTTCCGGCAGCGCCGGACATCCTGGCCGATGTCCTCTGAGTCACGCTCGCCGCAGGTAGGGCACCGGGGCTGTTCGTCGGCCGTCACCCGGCGAGCGTACCCGGGGGCCAGCCCACTGACGAACCCGGGGTGACCCCCCGACGCCTGCCCGACCGGGTACTTTTCCCGCATGCGCACCCTCCGGTATCTCGTCACCATCGCCGCGGCGCTCATCGGCATCGCCGCCGTGGCCGCAACCGCTGGCGCCGCCGAGCGTGACTTCTCGCTGCGGTTCTCGGACACCACGAACGGCAACATCGCCTTCGCGGGCAACTCCCTCATGACGTGCACGCCGTCCAACGCCGGGTGCACCGACGCACGCAACGGCGTGGGCACCAAGCTCAACAACAACGACTACGACATGCTGCGCGTCAACACCCTCTCGGGCGATGGCGCGGCAACTGCGGCGTCGTCGTCCACCCTGTCGCTGCCGGCCGATGCCACGGTGCTGTTCGCCGGGCTCTACTGGTCGGCGCGCTCGAGCAGCGCCGCCAGGGGGCGCGTGGCGCTGATCGACCCCAAGGGCAAGCGCACCGACATCACCGCCGTGCAGCTGGATGAAATCGGCGGGACCAAGGCCTACTTCGCATTCGCCGACGTCACCCCGCTCGTCGATTCGGCGGGTGTGGGGTCGTACACCGTGGCGGACGTCCAGGCCGACACCGGCAAGGACAAGTACGCGGGCTGGTCGCTCGTGGTGGCCTACGCGTCGCGCTCCGAGGAGGCGCGCAACCTCACCGTGTTCGATGGCGCACGCGAGGTGTCGGCAGGGGCCAAGAGCACCATCACCATCCCGATCAGCGGGTTCCTGGCGCCGCCCAGCGGTCAGGTGAACACCACCGTGGGCTTCGTGGCGGGCGAGGGCGATCGCAGCAGCGTGGGCGACTTCGTGCGCCTGAACGGCGTGAACATGCAGAACGCCCTCAACCCGGCGAACAACGTCGCCAATGCCACGGCGTCGCGGCTGGGCAGCGAGGCGCTTGACCGCGCGCCGTCGTGGACCAACCTCCTGGGCTGGGATGTGGACACCTTCAACGCCGACGGCATCATCGCGAACGGCGCCACCTCGGCCACCCTCACGGCCACCACCAGCGGCGAGACCTACTACCCGCAGGTGCTCTCGCTTGCCACCGAGGTGTACGCGCCCGACATCCAGCTGCAGAAGTCGGTCACCGACATCAACGGCGGCGCGGTGGAGCGGGGCGACGTGCTCGAGTACACGGTCACTGCCACCAACGTGGGATCCGACGCCGCGGCCTCGGCGATCCTGCGCGACCCGGTGCCCGGCAGCACGGACTTCGTGCCCGGGAGCATCCGCGTCAATGGCACGCCGGTCACCGATGCGACGGCCGATGACGCCGGTGCGTACTACCCGGGCTCCTCCGAGGTCATCGCCGCGCTCGGCACCGGCACGGTGCCCGCAGGCGGCACGATGGCCGTGGGGGCCGTGACCACCGTGACCTTCCGCACCACGGTTCGCGACACCCTCGCCAACGGCAGCAGCATCACCAACCGCGCGCGCGCCGACTACAAGGCGGCCACCGGCGGCCTGCCCCTGGGCTCGGAGTCGAACCTGGTGCCGGCGGCCATCACGGCACCCGACCTCACAATCAGCAAGTCGGCCAACGACTTCGCGCAGGGCGGCACCGCCACCTGGACCATGACCGTGCGGAACGTCGGCGGCACCAGGCTCACCAGCAAGGTGACGGTGGCCGATGAGATCCCCGCGGGCGTCACCGGGGTGCGTGCCAGCGGCAGCGGCTGGACCTGCGAGGTGATCCCCGCCCGCGTCATCTGCCAGCGCCCGGGGCCCGTGGAGGCCGGGGGCAGCACGCCTCCCATCACCCTCACCGGCCGCGTGGGCAACGGCGCCCGCGTGGTGAACGTGGCGCGCGTCACGTCGGACCAGGACCAGAATCCCGAGAACGACTACGCGCTCACCGAGAACGTCTTCAACGTGCCGAAGATCAACGTCGACTTCGGCACCACCGTCGCGGTGAGCGACCGGCGTCCCATCGCGGGTGACCGCATCACCGTCACGGCGGGCTACCGCCACTACGACGGCGTGCCGGCGACGTCGCGCATCTCGGTGTCGCTGCCGTCCACGATCGTGCCCACGGGCGCCAGCCTGCGCGGCGACGCCGAGGGTGACTGCACGATCGCGGGCACCACGGTCACGTGCACGGTGGGAGTGCTGCGCGAGGGCGAGGGCGTCACGCTCACCATCACCGCCCGCGTGAGCGGGTCGGTGTCCGGGGGAACCACGATCGTCTCCACGAT
The DNA here is from genome assembly GCA_017853415.1 of Thermoleophilia bacterium. Classification (GTDB taxonomy): domain Bacteria; phylum Actinomycetota; class Thermoleophilia; order Miltoncostaeales; family Miltoncostaeaceae; genus SYFI01. The sequence continues at coordinate 52,653 of JAFMJQ010000001.1, forward strand.
CCAGCCGACCGGCGGGGACGTCGATCCGGCGCAGGGCAACAACCAGGCGGCGGTGATCGTGGGCGTGCTCCCACCGCAGCCCGCCGTGTCGGCACCCACGTCGATCGAGATCACCAAGAGCGCGGTGGGCCCGGCGCCCGCCTATGGCGCGATCGCCACCTGGCGCGTGACGGTGCGCAACACCGGCACGGCGACGGCCGGGGCCGCCTACTTCCAGGACCAGCTTCCCGCCACCGCCACGCTGGTCAGCGCCACGGTGACCGGAGGCGCGGCATGCACCAACCGCGGCGGCGTGGTGCGGTGCGACCTCGGCGACCTCGCCCCCGGCGCGGAGCGCTCGGCCACGATCCGGGCCCGCTACTACGTGATCGGCGAGGTCACCAACGGGGCCACGGCCTACGCCAACGACGGCGTGCGCGACCGCGGATCGGCCACCGTGGACGTCTACCCCGCCCGCCTGCGCGTGGCAATCACCACGCCGCGGCGCTGGGGTGCCGGCCAGGTGATGCCGGCGACGGCGACCATCAGGGGCATCGGGCCGCTCACCGCCCGTGGCACGAAGCTGTCGGTCACCATCCCCGCCGGAGTCGGCGTGGTGGCGGCACCGGGCTTCACGATCACCCGCAACTCGGGCGGCGCCACGGTGCTCACGCGATCCACCGGCAACCTGAGGCAGGGGGCCCGCACGGCGTTCGCGCTGCAATTGCGGGCGCCGACCTCGGCGCGCCGCCTCGTGCTCACCGACGCCGGCACGGCATCGAACACCGCGAAGGACACCGCACGCACGCCGGCCTACGTGACGCGCACGCCGGTGACCGGATGATCACGCGATGACCCGCCGCACGGACACCGGCCTCTGGGGCGATCTTGTGCTCACCCCGGGGACGGTGTCCGCGACGGCCGCCGCGGCCGATGGCTTCGACGACGTCGCGGGGCTCCTCACCGCCCCCGGCGTGCGCCGCGTGGTGGTCACCGGTAACGGCGCGCAGTGGCACGTGGCCCTGGCGCTGTGGCTGGCCTGGCTGCACGTGCCCGACCCCCCGGTGGAGCTGCTGGCCGTGCCCGGGGGCCTGGTGGCCCGGGGTCGATTCCCATGGCGTGATGGCGATCGCCTGCTGGCGTTGTCGAGTTCCGGTGAATTCCGTGACGTCATCGAGGCGATCGACGCCGGTGCCCCGCGCCCCATCGCCGCCATCACGGCCAACGCGGGGTCGACCATCGGCAGGGCCGCCGAGGCGCGCGCGCTGGTGGCGGTCGAGACGCTGCGTGCCCGCACCCACACGCAGGGGTATGCCGGGGCGCTCATCGCCGGCCTGGGCGTGCTGGCGCGCATGTCGGGCGATTCCGGCCTGCGCGCTGCCACCGAGGGAGCCGGCGACCGCATGGCCCCGCTCATCGCGCGGGCGGACGCCCGCGAAGCGATCACCGGCCGGCCGCACGCGGGCGTGTGCGTGGGCACCGGCCCCGCCTGGCCCGCCGCGCTGCACACGGCGCTGTGCCTGCGCGAGGTGGCGATCCTGCCCATCGACGGATACGAGACCCGTGAGGGAGCCACCACCGGGCGGTTCTCCACGGTGCCGGGCGACCTCGCGGTCACCGTGGCGGGCCCGCGCCCCGATCCCCTGCTCGACGAGGCGGGGGGAATCCTCGCCGAGGGCGGTGCCGAGGTCGTGGCGATCGCCGGCGACCCGGATGCCGATGCACGGCTGGCACCGGCCATGGCGCTGCCCGAGGCCATCGCGATGTCCATCGACCTCGCGCTGCTCGCGGGGCTCGACCCCGACGCGCCGGCGTGGGCCGGCGCCTACGACCGCACCTCGCGAGGCACCTGAGCCCCACCCGGCCGCGCCCCGCCCCGCACGCGGGCGCCCACGCAGGCGGCGTGCCAACCTCGCCCAATGAGGGTTCTTCACGTATCGCCGCATCCCGATGATGAGCTGGTCGGGGCCCCCGCCACCCTCATGGCCCTGCGCGATGCGGGGCACGAGGTTGTGAACCTCGCCCTGAGCCTCGGGCGGCCCGATGACCACGAGCGACGGCGCGCCGAGGTGGTGGAGGCCTGCGCGCGTGCCCGCTTCGGCCTGGTCATCGCCGAGCCGCCCATCGCCATGTCGGCCACCGATGACCGCGACGATGCCGAGGAGCGGGTGCGCTGGCAGCTGGGCATGGCGCTGGACGGTGCCGACCCCCCGGACATCGTCGTGGGCCCATCACCGCACGACGTGCACCATGCGCACGAGCTCGCGGGGCGGGCGATCCGCGACGTCCTGGCCTCGCGTGACGCACCCCCCGCCTGGTGGATGTGGGCGATCTGGGGCGACCTGCCCTTTCCCACGCTGGTCACCACGTTCAACGGCGACCGGGCCGAGGAGATCAACCACGCGCTCTCGGCGCACGAGGGCGAGATGGCCCGGGCCGACCACCGCGTGCACGTGGACGCCCGCGGGCGGCTCACGGCCATCACGGCCGCCGAGAAGGTGTTCGGCTTCGGCGCCCCCGCCCTCGGCGCCGACCGCGCCGAGGTGGTGACCGAGGTGGTGCGGAAGGACGGCGCATGGCTGCTGGGCGCTCCGCGTGCGCTCGATGCCGCCACCCCGCTCGCCCGGCCATCGTCCCGCCCCGTGGACGACTGGCTCGATTCACCCAGCCCGCGCGACCTCGGTGGCGGCCCCTACGACTGAGGCGGCCTAGGGCGCCATCTCCCCCGCCCTCACGGGCATCGGCAGCACGGCATCGGACGGGGCGAGCGGGCATGTCCACCGCGGGTCGTGGGCGCACGACGGGTGGTAGGCGAAGTTGAAGTCGAGCACCAGCGATCCGTCGGGCGCCGTGCCGAGGTCGGCCCCCTTCGCCTGGTCGAGCAGGTAGCGGCCGCCGCCGTAGGTGCCGTCACCGTTGGTGGCATCGCGGAAGGGCAGGAACAGGCCGCCGCCGTAGGCGTCGAGCCACAGCAGGGGCAGGCGGATCTCCTGTCCCTCGCGCGCCGCCACCACCTCGGCCACCTGCGTGAACGACCCGTCGGGTGAGGACGTGGCGCTCGCGGGCGCGGCGAGACCTGCGGGGCCAGCCGATGAGCCGATGGCATGGACGGTCGCCGTGAGCCGCCACGATGGGTCGTACGGGAAGAACTCCATGCCGCGGAATCCCGCGCGGCGGTCATCGGGCACCGGGCTCTGCGGATGGGTGGCGAAGATCTCGTCGCGCTCGGCGCGCCAGGAATCCCAGGCATCCGGCCCGGCGCCGCGACAGCGCACCCGGGCGTAGTTGTCGGCCACCCGGCGGCGGAAGTCCGAGAGTTCGAGGTGCGCATCCACGACCGGCAGTCTCGCACCGGCATCGCATGGGCGCAGGTGGCGGCCCACCTGCCGTGGCCACCACCCGGGTAGCCTGCCCCCATGGGCTCTGGTGATCTGGACGCCGGCGCGGTGTTCTCGTGGATGCAGGCGAACCCGGCGCGGCTTCGCGAACTGCTGCGCGAGGAGGACCCCCTCGACGCCGAGGAGTCGCCCGCCGCCGATGCCGCCGTGCGCGCGCACCTGCGGTTCGCCGCCGAGGGACTGATGGCGGGGATCGCCCCGGGGCTCGCCGACCGCGTGGACGGCATGGCCGATGCCCTCGACCTGTGGTTCGAGGACGACCGCGAGGTGTTCGAACGGCAGATCGAGCTCGGTCGCGGGGCCATCGCCCTCGAGGAGCACCTGCTCTACGGCGCCGACGGCGAGACCGAGCCGGCCATCCATGCCGCGCTGGAACGTCGCGTGCGACTCGGTGCATGGAACCGCCTGTTCCTCAGGTGCCTCGAGGCCCGCCTCGGACCCGAATATGACGGCCTCACCGAGGCGGCGCTCGAGTGGTCGAAGGACCACGAGCGCGACCTCGCCGCGAGCATCCTGCAGATGCACCATCGGCAGATCACCGCTATCGAGAAGGCGACAGGGCATGCCGCGACGCCCGATGAGCGCGACCAGAGCAGCCAGCTCGCGGCGGTCACCGGCTACGTGCGCCGGGCCATCGAGTCGGCGGCCCACGCGCTCGACGCCATGTGAAAGATCCATGTCATGAGCGACCCGACCCCCTCCCGCGCGTCGGGGGCTCGGGCTTGAATGCCCCCGTGCCCATTCAACGCGCCCTCATCCCCGCGGCGATCGCCGCCGCATGCCTCGTGCCCGCGCTCGCCGCGGGTGCCGTGACGCCGGTTCCCACCAGCGGGGCGGCCGCCGGGAAGGCGACGTCGATCGTGCCCGGCATCTCGTACAAGGTCGTCAAGCGGTCGGGGCCGCAGGTGCTGCACATCGTCACCTTCCGCGCAAACGCGCTCACCCGGCTCGCGCCGGCCCAGGCGTCGGGATCGCTCACCAAGCGCGCCACGCTCACCGACGGCATGAGCGCGCGCCTGGCCCAGGGCGCGACGGCCGGCATCAACGCCGACTACTTCGACCTCGCCACGGGCACGCCAAGCGGCATCCTGTCGGTGGGCACGCGCCTGCTCGCCAGCCCGGAGCCCGCGCGATCGGCGCTCACCATCGGTGCCGGCGGCGTGCTGGGCGTGGGGCGCCTCGCGCTCGCCGGGCGCTACCAGCGCCTCGACGACACCGCGGCCACCCCGTTCCCCATCCGCACGTTCCGGGCGGTCAACCGTCCGCTGCCCTCCACCTCGAGTACCGGGGTGGTGGCGTACACGCCGGAGCGCGGCAGCGCCACGCCCACGGGCTCGGTGTACGAGGTGGTCGTCGCGCTCGACGGCGCGGGCGGCCTCGCGGTGAACGGAAAGGTCGCCGGCACGGTGATCGCACAGGTTCCCGGCGGCGGCGCCACCATCGCAACCGGCCAGGTGGTGCTCTCGGGGAAGAACGGCTCGGGGACGTCGATACAGAACGAGCTTCCCAACGGGGCGCGCGTGGAGATCGAGGCCGCGATCCCGGGCATCGGTGCCGATGCCTGGGGCGCCGTGGGCGGTGGACCCATGATCGTGCAGGGCGGGGTGCCGGTGGCCGATCCCGGTGAGGGATTCACCTCGTCGCAGATGAACGGCCGCACCACGCGCACCGCCGTGGGCCAGACCGCCGACGGCGCGGTGATCATGGTGGTGTCCGAGGGGCCCCAGCAGGGCGTGCGCGGGTACACGGCCACCGAGCAGGGGCAGATGATGGCGTCGCTCGGTGCCGTGGAGGCCATCGGGTTCGACTCCGGCGGGTCGTCGCTCATGGCCGTGGGTGCCAACCAGCTCATCCCCTGGAGCGGCGAGCGCGCGATTGCCGACATGCTCGTGGCGTACTACATGGGGGCGCAGCTCTCGATTCCCGCCGACAACCGCGTGACCCCCAACGGCGACGGCGTGGCCGACTCCATCACCCTCGGCGCCCAGTCGCCGGTGGCCGGCAAGACCACGGTCACCATCGCGCGACGCGGTGGCGGGTACAGCTCGACGCCCATCGACCGCACCGGCGACCCGGCCTACACGCCCGTCACCATCGACCCGAAGGCCCTCGGCATGAAGGAGGGCCCGTACACGGTGACCGCCACCCTCACGCCATCCGATGGCTCGGCGGCCACCAGCCAGAAGCGAATCCTCGTGGTGGACCGAACCCTGGGCGCGCTGCGCGTGAGCAGCACCGGCGCGAGGAAGAACCGCAAGGTCGTGGCGTCGTTCACCCTCGCGCGCGGCGCCCGCGTGACCGTGCGGGTGACGTCGTCGACGGGGCGTCTGGTCGCCACGCTCGCCAACGGCAAGCGCATGGCCAAGGGCCGGCGCTCGGTCACCTGGAATGGCACGGCGGGCAAGGCCCTCGCCCCGGCCGGGAACTACACGGTGACCGTGCTGGCCACCGGCCCCTACGGGCAGTCGGGCCTGCGCGACACCGTGCGCGTGCGCTAGGGCGTCAGCCGGCCGCCGAGGCGGCCTTCACCGATGCGGCGAACTGCGCGAGCGATCCGCCGCCGCTCACGCGCACGCGCGGCAGCTGGGTGAGCGAGTCGGCGCGCAGAACCGACCCGCCCTCGGTGGTGTAGCCCAGCAGGTAGCCCGCCTTCGCCACCGACGCCGCGGAGGCCGCGTCGTTGCGCCCCGCCGGATAGCAGAACCACCGCACCGGATGGCCCACGAGCTTCTCGAGCTCCTTGCGCGACTGGCTGAGCTGCTGCATGCGCGATGCCTCGCTGAGCGACGGCAGCTCGAGGTGATCGACCGTGTGCGACCCGATGTCCATGCCGGCGGCACTGAGGCGCTTTACCTGCGCGGCGTCGAGGAACGCGCGCTCGCCGATGCGGCTGGAGATGATGAAGAACGTGGCCGGCCACTTGAGCGGCTCGAGCACCGGCAGGACGTCCTTCACCATGTCGATGTAGCCGTCGTCGAACGTGAGCACCACCGGCTTCTTCGGCAGGGCCGCGCCATCCTCGATGGCGCGGAAGAGCTCGGCCTGGCTGATCGCCGTGTATCCATTGCGCTTGAGCCACGCCACCTGCTCGCGGAACTCCTTCGGCGTGATCGTGAGGCCGTACGACGTGGCGTTCGTGGCCGTCGACATCGGCGCCACCCGGTGGTACATGAGCACGGGAACCGTCACCTTGGCGCGCGCGGGGCTCCCCGAGGCCTTCAGCCCGTAGTCACGTTCGTGGGCGTCCCGCGGGGCATCCTGCGTCGCGGCGGTCGTGGTGGCGGGCCGCGCGGTGGAGCGCGACGATGGCGCGGTGGACGTGCCGGTGGCCGCGGTGCCGGGAGGCGGCTCGGCCTGGGCCGTCGCGCCGTCGGATCCCCCGCGCAGGCTCCAGCTCGGATTCACCGCCCAGGCAACGGCCAGCACGGCCGCCAGCACGAGCACCGACCAGAAGGCCACGTCGCGACGTCGCTTCGCCGTGCGCGCCCGGGCCTGCTCACGCCGGCGGGCGGATCGGTCGTCCTGGGGAGGGCCGTCCATCACGGGCGCAGCCTAGTGCGGCGTCAGGCGCCCACGATGCTGCGCAGGCGCGCCACCACGTCCACGGGCCGCGGCGTGGCCGCGGATACCACGATGGTGGTCACGCCGACGTCGGCGAGCGCATCGAGGCGCTGCCCCACGTGCGCGGCGCTTCCCACCAGCGCGAGGGCGTCGAGCATCGCGTCAGTCACATGCGCCTCGGCCTCGGCCTTCTGCCCCGCGAGCGCGGCATCGCGAATGCGCTCGCATTCGGCCGCAAAGCCCATGGCGGCCACGGCGTCGCGGTAGTAGTTGCGATCGCGCGAGCCCATCGAGCCCACGTAGAAGGCGATCTCGCGGCGTGCGGCCGCCCGCGCCGCCTCTGCCCCCGCACCCTCGCCCACCCAGCACACGGCAGAGGCCATGATGGCCAGCGCACCCAGAGGCGGCTGCCGCCGTGCCGTGCCGGCCGCGAGGGCGTCGGCCCAGGGGCCGCGGATGGCCTCGGGCGTGGCGAAGAGCGGCCACCAGCCATCGGCATGTTCCGCCGCCAGGCGCACTCCCCCCGGGGCGAGCGCCGCCACCACGATCGGCACCCGATCGCGCTCGGGCCGGGTGATCATCCGCAGGGCCTTGCCGGACCCCATGCCGCGACCCGGCGGCAGGGGAATCGGACGCGGTCCGTCCACCTCGAGCACCTCCCGTCGCCACGCCATGCGGCACGCCGTGATGGCCTCGCGCAGCTCACCGAGGGGACGATCGAAGGGCACGCCGTGCCAGCCCTCCACCACCTGCGGGCCCGAGGTGCCGAGGCCGGCCACCGCACGGCCGCCCGACAGGGAATCCGCACCCGCGAAGGTCTGCGCGATCAGGGCCGGGCTGCGCGAGTAGACCGGCAGCACCGCGCCGATGCCCAGGCGCGTGGTGCTCGCGGCGATGGCCCCCATGAGGGTGGGCGCGTCGAACCCCCACGTCTCGGGAATCCACACCTCGTCGGCGCCGGAATCCTCGGCCCGCACGGCGAGGTCGAGGGACGTTCGCGGGGCCGCCATGTGATCGAGGGCGAGGGCGATGCGCACGGGCCGATCGTACGCCGCAATCGCCGGTTCGCGGGTATGGCGTGCAGGGTTTTCCGGATTGCAATGCGGACGCTGGACATGCGTCCGTATGCGCGTCTATCGTCGCTGTGACGCATGCCCGGGCGGACGTTTCAGATCGCCCTCCTGTCCACGAGACGATCGGCGAGTAACTGAGCACCGCAGGAACGCAGGTCGAGGCCCGGGCACGCTCGCTCGCGGCCCTCAGGGCCATGATGAGCGCGCGCTGGATCGACGCGGTCGAGGAGGAGCTCGTGCAGCGCGGCGAGGCCTTCTTCCAGCTGGGAGGCGCCGGGCACGAGGCATCGGCCGTGCTGGCCGACCACCTGGGCCCCCAGGACTGGCTGCAGCCGCACTACCGCTCGCGCGCCCTGCTCGTGCGCAGGGGAATCGCCCCGCAGAGGTTCTTCGACGGACTGCTCTCCACCGCCGACTCCGACTCGGCCGGGCGTCAGATGCCGGCCTTCCTGCACGACCCCGAACTGCACGTGCTGCCGATGACCGTGCCCACGGGCAACGGACTGCTGCATGCCGTGGGCGTGGCCCGTGAGGTGGCGGGCAACCCCGGCCGCCCGATCGTGGTGGCGGGCGTGGGCGACGGCACCACCCAGCAGGGCGAGGTGATGGAGGCCATCGGCGAGGCCGCCCGTGAGGGCCTTCCCGTGCTGTTCTGGATCGAGGACAACGGGTACGCGATCTCCACGCACACCAGCGGACGCACGATCTACGACACCGTCGGCGGCCCCGCAGCCGAGTTCCTCGGCGTGCCGATCGTGCGCGCCGACGGCCGCGACCCCGTGGCGCTCGAGGTGGTGGCCGCGCGGGCGGTGCAGGACGTCCGTGAGGCCCGACGCCCGGTGGTGCTCGTGGCCCAGGTGGAGCGCCTCACCCACCACACCAACGCCGACGACGAGTCGGTGTATCGCGACGCCGCCGAGCGCGCCGCCGCCCGCGCGGGCGACCCCATCGCCGCGCTGCGCGACAACCTGATCGCCGACGGCGTGCCCGCCGACGAGCTGGTGGCGCTCGACCGCGAGGTGGAGGCCGAGGTGCGCGCCGCCGCCGCGCGCGCGCTGGCGGCGCCCGATCCCGTGGCGTCGCGCCGGGCGATCCGCCCGGTGTCGACCGATGTCATCGCGCGGGCCAGTGCCCCCGCCGACCCCGCGGACGGCCCGCCGCGCACGATGCTCGAGGCCATGCGCGACGTGCTCGCGCGGCGCCTTGCCGCCGACGAGCGCGTGTCGCTGATGGGCCAGGACATCGAGGACCCCAAGGGCGACGTGTTCGGCCTCACGCGCGGGCTGTCCACCGCGCATCCGGGTCGGGTCACCAACGCACCGCTGAGCGAGTCGACCATCGTCGGAACCGCCATCGGGCGCGCGCTCGCCGGCGGACGCCCCGTGGCGATGATCCAGTTCGCCGACTTCCTGCCGCTGGCGTTCAACCAGATCGCGTCCGAACTCGCCACCATCTACTGGCGCACCGCCGGCGCGTGGTCCACCCCCGTGGTCATCCTCGCCCCGTGCGGGGCGTACCGACCGGGCCTCGGGCCGTTCCACGCGCAGACGATGGAGGCCACGTTCGCCCACATCCCGGGGCTCGACGTCGCCATGCCCAGCACGGCCGACGATGCCGCGGGCGTGCTCGAGGCCGCGCTGGACGGAGATCGCCCCACGCTCATCCTCTATCCCAAGACCTGCCTCAACGACCCCGCGCGGGCGACCCGCGTGGCGGGCGAGCATCGCCCGGTCGTTCCCGGGCACGCCGCGGTGCGGCACCGGGGCGACGACGTCACCATCGTGGCGTGGGGCTCCACGGCGCCCATCGCGGAGCGTGCGGCGGCCGTGCTCGACGCCGCCGGCGTGGGCGTCGACCTCATCGACCTGCGGTCGATCGCCCCGTGGGACATGGAGGCCGTCACCGCCAGCGCCGCGCGCACGCGCCGCCTGGTGGTGGTGCACGAGGACAACCTCACCGGAGGCTTCGGGGCCGAGGTGGTGGCGCACGTGTCCGATCACCTCGAGGGCGAGCTCACCACGCGCCGCATCGCGCGCCCGGACACCTGGGTGCCCAACAACTACGTCAACCAGGTCGAGGTGCTGCCGGGCACACGCGACGTGGTGGAGGCGGTGGCCGCGATGATCGGCGGCCTCGAGGTGCAGGAGGCCGAGGCCGCGCAGGAAGTGGACGGCGTGCTGGCCGTCGAGGCCACCGGATCGAGCCCGGCCGACCAGCAGGTGATGGTCGTGGAGTGGCTCGTGGCCGACGGCGACACCGTCACCGAGGGCCAGGTGATCGCCGAGGCCGAGGGCGACAAGGCCACGTTCGAGCTGGCCGCGCCGGCATCGGGCGAGATCTTCGGCCTGCACGACGAGATGGAATCGGTGCCGGTGGGCACCGTGCTCGCCAGCATCACCCTCGCCCCGGGTGCCGTTGCCGCGCGCCACCGCCTTCCCGCCGAGCCCACGCTGCGCGTGCGCCGGGTTCCCGGGCACCAGCCGTCGCCGGTGCGCGCCGCCGCGCCCGCCACGCAGGCGTCCGCCCTGCCGGTGGGCCTGTCGGGAATCTCCGTGCGTGCCGGTGGGCGAATCCTCACCAACGCCGACATCGCGGCGAGGTTCCCCGGACGCACCGAGGCCGACATCGTCCGGCGCACGGGAATCCGCCAGCGCCCCGTGCTGGCCCCGGGCGAGGACATCGCCGATCTCGCATCGCGCGCGGCGCGCGAGGCGCTGGACGCCGAGGGCCTGGCGCTCGGCGATCTCGAGGCCATCATCGCGGCCACCGGAACCCCGCCGCGCCTCAGCCCCTCGGTGGCATGCCTGGTGCAGAACGCCCTCGCCGAGCAGGACGGCCCGGCAGACGTTGCCGCCAGCGACGTGTCGGCCGCGTGCTCCGGCTACCTCTACGCCATGCAGACGGCGCACGACATGCTGCAGCAGCGCCCCGAGGCATCGGTGCTCGTGCTCACGGCCGAGGCCATGACCCGCTACGTCGACCCCGACGACTTCGACACCGTCGTGGTGTTCGGGGACGCCGTCACCGCCACCGTGGTGCACGGACCGGCCCGCGCCGGGGGCTCGCCGGTGCTGCTGCACCGTCCCGTGCTCTCGGCCAGCGGCGACGATGGCTCGGTGATCCGCCACGGCCCCGCCGACGCGGACTTCCTCTTCATGGATGGACCGCGCGTGTACACCCGTGCGGTTCGCGAGATGCTGCGCATGCTCGACCGCGCCGCCGCGCAGACCGGGGCATCCACCGCCGAGTTGATGCACGTCATCCCGCATCAGGCCAACGGGCGCATCATCTCGTCGGTGCAGGCCCGCAGCGGACTTCCCGCCGACCGCTTCGTGGTGAACGTCGAGAACTGGGGCAACACCTCGTCGTCCACGATCCCCATCGCCATCGCCGAGCACCTCGCGACCTCCCCCACCGGCCTCGGTGGCCTCGTGGCCTTCGGCGCGGGCCTCACGTCGGGGGCGGCTATCGTGGAGTTCACGGGCAACGACTGACCGGGAGCGCGGCATGGCATCTGTCGAGTACTCGCTGGCGATCGAGGTGGACCGCGACTTCGAGGACGTGGTGGCCACCACCCGCGAGGCCCTCGCGGCAGAGGGCTTCGGCGTGCTCACCGAGATCGACGTCAAGGCCACGATGAAGGCGAAGCTCGACGTCGACCGCGACGAGTACCTGATCCTCGGTGCCTGCAACCCGCCGCTGGCGCACCGGGCGCTGGAGGCCGAGCCGGAGCTCGGCGTGCTGCTGCCCTGCAACGTGGTGATCTACCGCACCGGCGGGAAGACCCGCGTGAGCGCCGTGGCCGCCGAGCAGATGCTCGGCATGGTGGGCAACGACGACCTCGCGCCGGTGGCCACCGAGGTGGCCGAGCGCCTCGACCGCGTGCTCGCGGCCGTGGCCTCCGCCTAGCGCCGCCCCGCGGGGCTAATCCGGCTGCGCGGCGGCCTCGAGGATGCGCCGGGCGTCCTCGGGCCCCAACCCCCGCCGGGCCAGCCACCCCAGCGCCCGACGCCGGTCCTTCGGGTCGGTGCCCTGGGCCGGGTAGCGGCGCCGCACCTGCCGGATGAGCTCATCGGCCTCCGGTGCCACCTCGCCGCGCGACGGCCGCGTGCCCTCGTCGGGTCGCACGGCCTCGCGCACGGCCTGGGGCGGCAGCCCGAGGCGCACCAGCCGGTCGGCCATGCGCGTGCGGTCTGCGGCGCTCTCGGGGATGCCCCGGCGCGCGACCGCGACCTCCAGCACGTGGGCGTCGTGGCCCTCGGGCAGCGCCTCGTCGAGCGCCCTCGCCACCACCTCGTTCGCGAACCCCACCCTCAGCATCTCGGACCGGATACGCCGCGACGCCCACCCGCGGGTGGCCAGGCGCTCCACCCGCGTGCGGGCGTTGTCGTCCTCATCCGACAGGCCCGCAGCCGAAAGCCGTGCGAGCACCGCCGCGATCTGTGGGTCGGTGGCACGGCGGTCGCGCATGCGCTGCACCACCTCGCGATGCGACCGGCCGCGGGCGACGGTGAACCGCAGGGCCGCCTCCCAGAGCCTCTCGAGGGCCGCGGCCTCCTCGATCTGCTCCACGCGGGCGGCGTCCATCTGCTCGCCGGTCGACAGGCCGAGGTCGGCGACCAGGTGCACGGGAAGCCGGAGCCAGGGCGACCCATCGCGCTCCACCCTGATCGCCGCGCCATTCGATGACGCGCGGAGCGCCGTGATGACGGAGATCACGGCGCGGGTGCCGCTGCTAGCCCTCGCGCGGGACCTCGTTCGCGCACCGCATGCATCGCCACACGGGGTGCATGCGGTCGCGGGCGACGGGGCTGGCCCCGTCGAGGTCGTGCGTGCGCATCTTGCGCTGGGTCGCGAAGGTGGCCGCGCCGCACTTCGGGCACGGGGGCGCGCCCTCGGTGGCGTTCAGCTCGGTGGTGGTCTCGTTCTCTGCCATGGGTCAACCATACCGCCCGGGGGGCCCTGCCGTGGACGTCAGCGGGCGGTCACGGGTGCGGCGGCGTCGAGCCGGGCGATCTCCTTGCGCACCGCGGGAGCAACCTCGGTGCCGTAGAGCTCGATCGCCCGCATCATGTCGGCGTGCGGCGGATTGCCCACGCCCATGTGCAGCAGCACGCGACGGTTCCCGAACATCTCGTACTCGGCCAGGATCTTCTCGGTCACCTCCGCGGGGCTGCCCACCATGAGGGCTCCGTGGGGCTGGCGCATGCGGTCGAACTGCGCGCGGTCGATCTGGCTGCCCCAGCCGCGCTCGCTGCCGATCTGGTTCATGGCCGCCATCAGGCCGGGCGCCGAGATGTCGGCAGCCTTCTGCGAGGTGTCGGCGATGAAGCCGTGCGAACCGATGGACACCGGGACATCCGCCGGATCGTGGCCGAATTCCGTGAGGGCCTCGCGGTAGAGGTTGACGAACGGGATGAACGGCTGGGCCGCGGCGCCGATGATGGCCACCGATATCGGCAGGCCGCGGGCCGCGGCGTTCACCACCGACTGCGGCGTTCCGCCCACGGCGATCCATACCGGAAGCTGCTCCTGCTGGGGGCGCGGGTGCACGGCGCGGCCCTCGATCGGCGGGCGGCGCGTGCCCTCCCAGGTGACCACCTCCTCGTCGCGCAGCTGCAGCAGCAGGTCGAGCTTCTCGAGGAACAGGCCCTGGTAGTCGGCGAGGTCGTACCCGAAGAGGGGGAACGACTCGATGAACGACCCGCGCCCGGCCATGATCTCCGCGCGCCCCTGCGAGATGAGGTCGATGGTGGCGAAGTCCTGGAACACCCGCACCGGGTCGTCGGACGACAGCACCGTCACCGACGAGGTGAGCCGGATTCGCGAGGTGCGCGACGCCGCCGCCGCGAGCACCACGGCGGGCGACGACACCGGGAAGTCCGGACGGTGGTGCTCGCCCACGCCGAAGACGTCGAGCCCCACCTCGTCGGCAAGCACGATCTCGTCCACCAGATCCCGAACCCGCTGGCCGACGTCGATGGCGCGCCCCGTGGCCGGGTCGGGCGTGGCGTCGCCGAACGAGTAGATGCCGAGTTCGATGCCCTGGATCACGTGCCCCCCTCCTCCGCCTCACGCTGCCGTCGCGCCTCGTCGAGATCACGCTGGATACGCCCGTCATCGCGCTCGGCCAGTATGACGTAGGCGATGTAGAACACCCCCAGGCTGATGCCCAGGCCCGAGGCGATCCACAGGAACGGCGACCACCCGAGCGGCGTGCCGATGGCCCATCCGATGATCAGGCTCACGGGCACCATGATGGCCCCGAGCACCCATACCCGGCGGCGCGCCGTGCGCGTGTACTCGGGGTTCGGATGCAGCCCGTGCTGCTCCGCCGCCACGCGGGCGACGATCTCATCGCGCGATTCGCGCTGGCGTCCTGTCACGGCCCCAAGGCTAGCGGCGTACGCTGGTGATCCGGACCCGATCAAAGGAACCCCATGAACACCGGACTCATCACCGCCCGCCGACGCGGGGCGATCGCCCTCGCCGGGCTCCTGGCCGTAGGCGCCATCGGCTTCGCCGGCTGCGGATCCTCCAGCAGCGACTCGGCCAGCACGGCAGCCGCCGAGGCGGCCCTCAGCGCCGAACTGCAGACCGCCTACGCCAACGCCGAGGCGGCCGTCACGAAGGCCGAGGACGCCGTCGTGAAGGCCAACGACGCGGACGCGGCCATCGCCGCCTGGCCCGCGCTCAAGACCGAGATCGCGTCCTACGAGAAGACGCTGAAGGACATGGAGGCCGGCGCAACCGGCGCCTGCCTCGAGGCCGTCAAGGGCTATGCCGCCGTCGAGGCCAAGGAGCACGCCGCGCTGACCGCCATCTACACGGCCGCCACCGAGGGCGACCCCGACACCTTCACGGCCGCGGTCACCGACTACACCACGCTCGTGGCCAGCACTGAGGTGAAGGACGCCGACGCCGCCCTGGCGTCGTCGTGCGGCGTCACGGTGAGCTAGGCACCACCGACACGACGCCCCGTGCGCCGGGCGCGCCGTGCATCACGCCGATGCGCGGCGCGCCCGGCCACCGGGTTCACGGAGCAGGGATGACCTGGCCCTCCCGCAGTGGCCGCGCGCGATCAGCCCACACGGGGCCACGACGAGACCAGGGGGTAGGGCCTGATGGGGCCGCCTCCCCCGGGGTGGATCTCGAAGTGCAGGTGCGGCACGGTGCCCTGGGCGTCGCCGGTCATGCCGACGTAGCCCACCACATCGCCGGCGCGCACGCGCGCGCCCTCGCGCGTGCCCGGCGCGAAGCCCGAGAGGTGGCAGTAGAAGTACTCGTCGCCGTTGTCGCCGCGTATCCACAGGCGGATTCCGCTCACGGGTGTCTCGCCGGGCCGCACGATGGTTCCGCTCACCACGGCCACGATGGGCGCACCCATGACGGCCATGATGTCGATCCCCTCGTGGTACCGGCTGCCACGCGGAGCCATCCAGTCGTCCGAGAAGGTGGATGGCGCCGCCACGGGGAACACAGGCTCGGTGCCCGGCGGCGCCACCGGGATGTCTTCCGCCCCCTTCGCCCGTGCCTGGCGCACGCGGTCCTGCACACGGGCCGACAGGGCGGCCTTCAGCTCTCCGCGCGCCTGCGACACCACCCTGCGCTGCTCGGCGAGCAGGCCCCGGATGCGATCGCGCTCGCGGGCTGCCGCCGCCGCCTCGGCACGCGACTCGTCGATGGCCCTGGCCAGCCGCACCTGGGCCGCCCGCAGCGCCACGCGCCGGGCGCGCACCGTGCGCACCAGCCCGGCGTCCTGCCCCGCCGCCCCCTGGAGGGCCTCGGTGCGGCTCACGAGATCGGTGAGCGAGCCGCTGGACACCACGAGCTCGAGCAGGTCGGGGTCGGGGCGCCGGTAGAGCGATGCCAGGCGCGACGACAGCGTCTCGCGCGCCACCACGAGCTGGGCCCGCGTGCGCACCAGCTCACGACGCGTGCGCAGGGTCTCGGCCCGCGCGGCGTCGAGGCGATCCATCGCCGCGTTGTGCCGCACCGCCGCCTGGCCGGCTGCGGCATCGAGCCGCGCCGCGCGTGCCTCCACGGCCTGCACGCGCTGCGTGATCGAGGTGAGGTCGCGCGCGGCATGCACGGGCGCTGCCAGCGCGCACAGCGCGACGGCTCCCAGCAGTGCGAAGAGGACTCGGCGGGCCATGGGCGGGGCATTGTCGTCCCCATCCACGGCCCGCCGTGAAATCCCCGTTGCTACGTCAGGCGGCGTCCTCCGAGAGCACTTCGTTGAGCTGCGCCTGCGCGTTGATGGCCGCCGGGAACCCTGCGTACGCGGCCAGCTGGATCACCAGTTCACGGAGCTCATCCTCGGTGATGCCCACGCGCAGTCCGGCCCGCATGTGCACCTTCACCTGCCGGTCCTTGCCGCCCAGCGCCATGAGCATGCTGAGGGTGGCGATCTGCCGCTCCTTCAGCGTGAGCCCCGGGCGCTGGTAGATGTCGCCGTAGATGGTCTCGATGATGCGGTCGCCGAGCTCGCCGAGGGTCGCGAGCGAATCCTCGGCCTTCGGCCCCAGCACCTGCTTGACGCTCTCGGCGCCCTTCTCGTGGCGCTCGGCGCGCCACTCGGACTCGGCGGACATCGCCTCTCCCTACTTGGTGGTGCGGTCGGTGTAGACCACGTCGAAGTTGCCGCCGGAGTCCACCGTGAGGATGCTCACCGGAACGTTCGGGCGGTTGCCCTGGCTGTTGATGGTGATCTTGCCCGTGGCACCCGGGAAGTTCTTGGTCTTCTTGAGCCGGGCGATCACCTTGCCGTACTTGAAGGCATCCGCCTTCTTCCACGACGCGAACAGGATGTTCGCCGAGTCGTACATGAACGTTCCCCAGGTGCCCGCCGTCTTGCCCGGGAAGGCCTTGCCGTAGGCCGCCAGGTAGCTCTTGGCGGTGGGCATCTGGCTCGGGTCCGGCACGCCGCTGAAGACGCAGTTCTGGCTGGCCGGGATTCCGGCGGCGGTGATGAACCCGGGGTCCTGATTGGCCAGGCCCGCGAAGCACTTGGCCGGATTGCCGGTGGCCTTGAGGTCGGCGGCGATCTTCGCGCCCTCGGGGAAGTAGGTGCTGAGGTAGACGACGGTCGGATTGTTGGTGAGCGCCTGCTGCACCGCGGCCTTGTAGTCGGCCTGGTTCTCCTGCACGAGCACCTGCGTCACGAGCACGCCCTTGGGCTCGAGCGTGGCCTTGAGCCTGGCGGCCATGCCCTCGGTGTAGGCGCTCTGCGTGACGATCATCGCCACCTTCGCGGGCTTCATCTGCCCGAGGATGTACGTCGACTCCACCGGCGAGATCTGGCTGTTCTTGGGCTGCACCGTGACGCCGTAGCCCGTGGTGTCATCCGTGGACGTCATCTGCACCGGCACGATCTTCGCCTTGGTGTAGATGGGCAGGTTCACGAGGCCCACCGACGAGTTGTACGGCCCGATCACCGCGGCCACCTTCGCCTTGATCGCCTTGTTGGCCGCCGACTTCGCGAGGGCGGGGTTGGCCTGGTCGTCAACCTTCACGATCTGCACCTTGCGGCCGTAGTAGCCGCCCTTGGCGTTGTACTGCTTCACGGCGAGCTGCACGCCGCGCAGCATGTCCTGGCCATTCGACGCCTGGGCCCCCGTGAGCGGGCCCTCCACGGCGATGCCGATGGTTCCGTAGGTGGACGGGTCGCCCCCGACCATGGCGCCTCCGACGGCGGTGGAGGCAACCGCCCCTGCGCCGATGGCGAGTGCGGTGGCAGCGAGGATGAACGGACGTCGTGGCACGGGGACTCCTTGATGCAATCGGGTGAGTAGCCCGGTAACCCTACCCCGGCGCCGGGATGCCACCGCTCACGGTGGTGCCCGCGCTACCGTGTGCCCATGGCCCGCGTCACCGTCTACGCCACGCCGTTCTGCCTCTACTGCGTGGGGGCCAAGGCCCTGCTTCGCCGGCGGGGCATCGACTACGACGAGGTGCGCATCAACATGTTCAGCGACGGCGCGCGCGACCGGCTGCAGGCCGAGAGCGGCGGCGGGCGCACCTTCCCGCAGGTGGTGATCGACGGCGACCCGATCGGCGGGTTCGACTCCCTGCGCGCCATCGATCGCAGCGGCGAGCTCGCCCGCAGGCTCGACGCCTCGCCCGCCGGCGCGTAGGGCACACCCCGTCGGCGCACCCGCCGTGCCGGGCATGCGCATGGGCGGGTCGTATGCTGCTGCGCATCGTCAGTACCGACCTCGGAGGATCCCCGTGAAGCGTGCCCTCATCGCCGCCGCCGGCGTGGCCATCGTGCCGCTGGCCGCAGGCTCCCTGGCCTTCGCCCAGGGCGAGCCCGCCCCAACCCCGCCCAACACCAACAAGATCGTGAACGTGCAGGCCGGCAGCACCGCCAGGGTGGTGCTGGGCCGCGTCAACTCCGGAACCGGCTATGCCTGGAAGTGGGTCACGAAGCCCAAGGCATCGGTGGCCAAGGGCCTGCCGGTGCGCCTGACGCCCGCCAAGCCGGGTGCCGCGCCGGGATCGCCGCGCACGGCCGTGGCGCCGGTGCTCGGGCTGGCCGAGGACATGAAGACCACCGGCACGGTGGGCCTCTTCGGGCCCGGCCAGACCACGCCCACGCGCACCATCACCCTGAAGATCACGGTGACCGGCGACGGCCGCTAGCTGCGTGTGAGTCCGCGGGGGGCGGCGGACAGGATGAGATGGACCCCCCGAACCATCTCACCCACCGGGAAACCTCTATCCCCGGTGTCCGCCGCCCACACCCGCGAGATGCGGTGATGAGCGAAACGACCATCACTGCATGACTGGTTTGTATCTCGTCACCCGCGCCCGGCCACTGCCCGTTCGGGGGGTTTCGCGATCTCCGGTGCGCAATACCCCCCATGCGGTGAGCAGGAACCCATACATGCGGGCCCCCTCACGACACGAGGGCGCGGCTATTCATGCCATGACGCATTCGAGACGGGGAGGTGCCCCATGCATGTGAGCGACGTGATGACCCACGAAGTGGCCGTGGCCGATATCAAGGCAACGGTGCATGACGTGGCCGGGATAATGCGCACTCAGGACTGCGGCTTCGTGCCGATCCTGGAGGCGGGCAGGCTCGTCGGCGTGGTCACCGATCGTGATCTGGCAGTGCGCTGCCTGGCCGACGACGCCTTCGACGGACCCATCGGCGACATGCCGATCGCCCACTTCATGACCGCCGACGACCTCGTGACCATCGCCCCGGATGAGACGATCGCGGTGGCGGCGCACACAATGGCCCTGCGCCGGGTGCGCCGGCTGGCGGTGACCACCGACGGAATCGTGCACGGCGTGCTGAGCCTGGGCGACCTCGAGCAGGCCATGCATGGGCGCGGCGCCGCGGCTCGCGAGGCCGTGCTGGCCGTCACCCTGCCCGACTGATACGGGCCACCCGGGGGCGGCCGCCTACCGGCCTCGTGGCGGGGGCGCTCCCCCCCGTGCGGCGGGGAGCGCGCGGGCGCGCAGGTGGTACCACGGCAGCATGACGGGGGACGGCCCGGAGCGCGCCACCGAGCCGCTCGACCTGCTGATGCGCCACCTGCGCACCTCACCGGCCGGGCTCACCGAGCGCGAGGCCGCCCGCCGCCTGATCACGGCCGGCCCCAACGTGATCCGCCGGCGGGCGGGCGCCACCTGGCCGCGCCTGCTGGTCGACCAGCTCATCCACCCCCTCGCGCTGCTGCTGTGGGTGGCCGCCGCCCTCGCCGCGGCCACGGGCCAGTGGGCCATCGCCGCGGCCATCGTGGCGGTGGTGCTGCTCAACGCGGTGTTCGCCTTCATGCAGGAGCGCCAGGCCGAACGCTCGGTGGAGGCCCTCGCGGCCTTCCTGCCACCCACCGCCCGGGTGCTGCGCGACGGCACCGCGCGGTCGGTGGAGGCATCGGGGCTCGTGCCGGGCGACATCGTGCTGATCGGCGAGGGCGACCGCATATCGGCCGATTCCCGCCTGGTGTCGGGTGCGCTGGACATCGACATGTCCGCCCTCACGGGCGAGTCGGCCCCCGTGGCCCGTTCGGCCGGCTCGCCCGGTGCCGGCGGCCCGCTGGTGGAGGTTCCCGACCTCGTCTTCAGCGGAACCCTCTGCACCTCGGGCGACGCCCGCGCCGTGGTGGTGGCCACCGGCATGGGCACCGAGATCGGGCGCATCGCAGCGCTGTCGGAGGGCGTGGGTCGCGAACCCAGCCCGCTCGAGCGCCAGGTGAGGCGGGTGGCGGTGATCATCGCGCTGGTCGCCCTGGGCCTGGGCCTGCTGTTCATCCCGCTGGGCATGCTCGCCGGGCTCGACATCCTCGGCGCGGTGTCGTTCGCGATCGGCCTGATCGTGGCCAATGTGCCCGAGGGCCTGCTGCCCACCATCACCCTTGCACTGGCGATGGGCGTGCGGGCCCTCGCCCGCAAGGGGGCACTGGTCAAGCGCCTCTCGGCAGTCGAGACGCTGGGGTCGACCACCGTCATCTGCACCGACAAGACGGGCACGCTCACCCAGAACCGCATGCGCCCCGCACGTGCCTGGACCCCCGACGGCGCGATCGACCTGGCCGCGGCGGGGCACGCCGGGGCCCCGGACCTCGGTCGGGCCCTCGTCGCCTGCAGCACGGTGCACGCCGGCGGGGCCGACCCCACCGAGATCGCCCTGCTCGATGCCGGCGAGGCGCTGGGGGCACCGGCGGTTCCCGTGCGGCATGCGATGGTGAATCACTTCGATCCGGTGCTGCGCAGGATGTCCGTGCTCACGGATGGTCCCCACCCGGCCATCACGGCCAAGGGCGCGCCGGAATCCATCTTCCCCATCTGCGCCGGTCTCGACGCCGGGCACCAGCGGGCCGCGCGTGCGGCGGCCGATGCCATGGCCGCCGAGGGGCTGCGGGTGCTTGCCGTGGCCGAGCGCGATCTCGATGCACCCCCAGGCAGCGCGCCCCACAGAAACGGCCGAGCCGATGTGGAACGCGACCTGCGGCTGCTGGGCCTGGTGGGCCTGCTCGACCCCCCGCGTGAGTCGGTGGCGGCGGCCGTGACCCGCTGCCAGGCGGCCGGGGTGAGGATCATCGTGGTCACCGGTGACAACGGCCTCACCGCATCGGCGGTGGCACGGCGCGTGGGCATCCCGGTCGACCCCGCGCATGGCGTGGTGACCGGGGCGCAGGTGCAGGCGCTGTCCGATCCGGCGCTCGATGCGCTGCTGCGCGACCCACGCCTCACGGTGATCGCGCGCAGCGACCCCGAGACCAAGCTGCGCATCGCCGAGTCGCTTCGCGCCGAGGGCGAGGTGGTGGCCATGACCGGCGATGGAGTGAATGACGCCCCGGCCCTGCGCCGTGCCGATATCGGCGTTGCCATGGGCGCATCGGGCACGGATGTGGCGCGCGAGGCCGCCACCATGGTGCTCACCGAGGACGACTTCGGGGGCATCGTCGCGGCGGTGGAGGCCGGACGCCGCGTGTTCGCGAACGTCCGCAAGTTCATCCTCTACATCTTCGCCCACGCGCCCGCCGAGGTGGTGCCGTTCCTGGCGTTCGCGCTGTCGGGCGGGGCGATCCCGCTGCCCCTCACCGTGCTGCAGGTGCTGGCGATCGACCTCGGAACCGAGACGCTGCCCGCCCTGGCGCTGGGCCGTGAGCCCGCGGAGCCCGGGATCATGAAGCGACCGCCACGGGCCCGCGGAAGCGGCGTGATCGACCGCGCACTGCTGGTGCGCGCATGGCTGGTGCTGGGGATGACCTCCGCCGTGCTGGTGACGGGTGCGTTCCTCGTGGTGCTGCTGGCCGCCGGCTGGTCGCCGGGCGATGCCACCGGGCCCGGCACGCCCCTGCACGGCGCCTACGTGAGCGCCACGGCCACCACGTTCGCGGGAATCGTGGCCTGCCAGTTGGGGACCGCCTGGGCCGCGCGCACCGAGCACGCACGGCTTCGCGACGTGGGGCTCTGGTCGAACCCGCTGCTGCTCTGGGGCATCGCCTTCGAACTGGCCTTCCTCGCCCTGCTGCTCTACGTGCCACCCATCGCCGGGGTGTTCGGCACCGCTCCGCTGTCGTGGGAGCTGCTCATCCTGCTGCCGTTCCCCGTGATCGTCTGGGGGGTTGACGCCCTCGTGCGCGCTGCCCGTACGCGCAGGCAGGCCACCCCCTGACCGGACGGGGGGTCCGGATGCCGACCGGGTGCCCGAACCTGCCAGAACCGCCGACCGCCGCGGCCGGGGCGCGCAGGGCGTCGTACAACCGGGGGGACGGCGGCAACGGGATGGCGTGATGGCGACAAGCGAGGTGACCGGTTCACGGGGAGCGATCCTCCGGCGCGTCGCGGACTCCCGCGGCCTCCCGGTGATGCACCGCACGTCGCACCGCCTCGCCGCGATGGCGGCCCTGCCCCGGGAGGCCCAGGACGATGCCGACGACGAGTGGCTGGCCGTGCAGCGGGCCGTGCAGGCCCTACGTGCGCGCGACTGGCCCGCGGTGATCGTGCCGGCGTCGGGCGAATCGCTGGCGTCCCCCGGCCTGGCCGCCCGCCTCGCCGACCTGGCCGCCCGCAACGACATCCGGCCGGGCCACTTGTGGATCGAAGTCGATTCGTCCGACACCGTGCTGTCGCAGCCCGAGGTGGTGGAGCAGCTGGCCCGCGATCACATGATCGGGGTGAGGCTCGACGTGGCGAACGGCTTCCGCGAGCGGGCGCTGGTGCCCGAACTGGCCGAGCTGGGCATCGCGTTCGCCTGGCTCGCCCCCACGGCCGGCCGCTGCGTGGCGGACGACCTCTCGGGCCTGATCGTGGGACGGTCGCTGGTGAGGCGCGCCCAGGCCCACGGCATGGCCGTGATCGCCGCCGCCGAGCTCGAGGCCGATCTGGTTCCCCCCTTCACGCCATGACCGGCGGCGGCCGGGGGGCCGCCACGCTCACGGGCGCGATCTGCGCAATCGCCGTGCTCATGTACGCATCGCACGTGCCGCGCGACCGGGTCACGCTGCTCGGCACCCCCGAGGCCACCGGGCAGTCCGCCGTGGCCGCGCACGCGCCACGGGGTGCGGCCGCAGCACGCCCCGCCACCCCCGCAGACGAGGCCGCAACGCAGGTGGACCTCTCGGTGGTGGTGTGGCCGCGCGGCCCCGGCAGGGGCCGGGTTGCGTGGTCTGTCACCTGCCCCCCGATGACGTCGGCCTGCAGGACGGCCGCCAGGCGGTGGGCGACCCTGGCGAGCGAGGGCGGCGGCCCCTGCCGCCCCATGCGCTCACGCCTGCCCGAGGCCATGGTTACGGGCTACGTGAACGGGCGCCACGTGGCCGCCTGGGTGGACCAGCGCGATGGATGCGGCTTCATGCGGTGGACGTCACTCGCGGCCCTCCTGAAGCGCCCGGTGAGCGCCCAGAGCACCTCGAGGGCCCCCGTGCCGGCACCCGCGGTGCCCGTGCGAAACCCCGCTTAACCTGTCGGAACCTGCCCTTCGCGTGCTCTGGGAGGTCGTGCGGAACGCTGACCTATCCCTTCGGGGGGGCACTACCCCTACCTTCGGGGCATGGCCTCCTGCACCCCGGCTCCACCACCCCTGGCAGCGATTGTCCGCGAGGCGACGGCTCTGGTGAGCACCCGCATCGCTCCCATCGCCGCGCCCGATGCCTGCCTGGCACCGGACATTCCCGCAGGCGCGGGCATGGCCACGCCGGGCGCCGTCTGGTTCTCGACCGACGACGCCGCGCAGTTCGCGCGGCCCCCACGGCAGTGGGCACCCGACCGGCATGTGTCGGTGCTGCACGAGGTGCTTCACCAGGTGGGCATGGAGCGCGGGCTCGAGGGCGGCGATGACATGGCCACCGAAGAGGGCTCGGTGGAGGCCGTGGCGCACGACCTCAAGACGCCGTGGCTGAAGAGGGTGATGGGGCGCGACCACCCCGTGCGCGTCGCCTACCCGCAGTGGGTGGCGTCGGTGCGCCAGGCGAGCGCGGCCTCGACGGGAACCCCCTGGACGTCGGCGGCGGCCCGCGCCTGGCGGGTGCAGCTGCTGGCCACGCCGCCCCCCGAGCGCCAGCTCGGGGCCTCCGCCCCGTAGGGAGGCCCCGGGGGCGCGCAGGGTGCGCCCCCGGGGCCATCATCACCGGATCTACCCGGTGACCGGGGTGGCAGGCCGCCTGGCCGCCACGATGGTGGTGCAGGCCCGGCTCCGCACCTGGCCGAGACCCGTGGCCGTGACCAGCGCGACATTGCACTTGCGTCCGCTGGCCGTGCGACGGGTCATGAACCTGATGACCTTCGAGACCGACTGCCCGGCGCCGACCGTGCCGATGTCCCACACCACGCTGGCGCCCTGCAGACGGCCGCCCGACGGAACCGCGACCAGCCCCAGGCCCTTCGGCGGCTGGTCCGTCAGCACCACCCCCGTCGCATCCGTGCCGCCCGTGTTGGTGACCGTGATGCGATATGCCACGCGGCTACCGGCAAGCGCCCGGCTGGGGCCGGCCTTCGTCACCGTCAGGGTGGGCCCGGACGCCGGCCGGAATGCCTGCACCGTCACAGGCGTCACCGGCGTGCAGAGGCCGCCTGCCACGACCACCTGGGTAGCCGTGGCCGACACGGGGCCCGCGAGGGTCGACGTCAGGCCCTCCGGGAGGTTGCCAAGCACCGCCGTCGCGGTGTTCGTGATGCCAGTGCCGCACAGCGCCGCGTCCGATGCCACGGCCTTCGTGGCGGTCCACGTGCGGGTTGCCCCGGGCGCGAGAGCCGACGTGTCGGGCGGCGGCGTCAGCGTGGCCCCTGCGTCCGAGACCACGATGCTCGAGAAGGGCACCGGGTACGGGCTGGGGTTGGTCACCGTGACGTTGTAGCTCACCGTGCCGCCCGGCGTCACCGATGCCTGCGGCGTCGACTTCGTGATCGACACGCTCACCGGGCAGATGATGCTGGTGAACGCCGTGGCCGTCTGGGGCTCGACCACGGCATCCTCCGCCACTGCGGCGATGGTGTCGGGCTTGCCCAGCGTGACCCCTGCGGTGTTCTCCACCTTGGATCCGCAGGCCTGGTCCGCCGGCACCTGACGGGTGGCGGTCCATGTGCGCTTGGCACCGGGCGCAAGCGGGCTGGTGTCATCGGGCGGGGTGAGGTCCGCCCCGGGGTCGCTCACCACGATCTGGTCGAACGGCACCGTGAAGTCGCCGCTGTTGGTGACGATGACGTCGTAGGTGGCCACCTGCCCGGGCTCGAGCGGCCCGTTGGTGGCCGTCTTGCCGATCGACACCTTCAGCGGGCAGATCACCTGGGTGAAGATCGTGGAGCTGTTGTTCTTGGTGTCGGGCTCCACGTACCCCGGGGTGGTCTTCAGGCCCACCGTCGCGGTGTTCTTCACCTCGGTGCCGCACAGGGCCTCGGACTTCTCGAGCGTGCGCGTGGCGGTCCACGTGGCGCTCTCGCCGGGCAGCAGGAAGTCCGGCTGCGGCTGGGGATCCTCGTAGGTCAGCGAACCCGGGTCGGCGTCTGCGTCTGCCACGTCGATCGCGCCGAACGGCACGGGGTGGGTGCCCTTGTTCGTCACCTGCACCCCGTACTGGATGACCCCACCGGGAAGGACCTCGGTGTCACCCTTCTTCGTGATCAGGAGATCCACCGGGCACGTGATGGTGGTCGTCCAGGTGGACGTGTTGCCGTCGGTGTCCTTCTCGACGTAGCCGGGGTTGTCGCCCAGCTTCACCATGGCGGTGTTGGACACCTTGGCCGCGCAGTCCTTGGTCTCGGGCTGCTGCGACCCCTTCCACGTGAGGCTCTCCCCCGGCATGAGGTACGGCGGCGGGGCGACCGGCGGCGTCAGCTGCGCGTCGGGATCGCTGACCACGATGTCCCCATAGGGCACCGGGTACAGGCCATCGTTCTTCACCACGATGTCGTAGCTCACCGGGTCTCCCGGAGCCACGGTGGAGGGCCCCGTCTTCTTGATCGAGAGGTCCACCGGGCAGACGATGAGCGTCTTCCACGTGGACTCGTTGTTGGTGAGGTCCTTCTCGGCGTAGCCCGGCAGGTTCACCAGCTCCACCTTCGCCGTGTTGGCGAACTCGGATCCGCACTTGACCGATTCGGCCGTGCGGGTGGCCTTCCACACCAGGCTCTTGCCCGGGCCGAGCGGCTGCGCAGCGGGCGGCACCACGGTGGCCCCGACGTCGGTCACCTTGATCGATGCGAACGGGATGTCCACGGCCCCGTTGTTGGTGACGGTGAGGTCGTAGTTGATCGTGCCGTTGGGGGCGACGGTGGCGTCGCCCTTCTTCACGATGGCCAGGTCAGCCGGGCAGATGGCCTCGGCGATCTTCCGCAGCGTCGCCGCCAGCGCGGCGGGGTCGCTCGCCGTGGTCCAGTCGGTGCCTTCCGTCGGGCCGCTGACAGCCTTGAAGTTGTCGATCCCGAGGTTGCCACCGACACCAACGGCCATGATGGTCTGCTGCAGGCCACCGGCCGCCTTGTCGGGGTTCTTGGCCAGGTTGGCCGAGGCGATGCCGAACTGCACGTCGTCGATGGACGTGCTGCCGCCCGAGCCGGTGTCCCCACGGCGCACGGTGGGATTGCCATCGGTCACGAACACGACGACATCCACGTTGGCCGCGGCGGCGTCGATGAGGGCCTCATCCCAGTTGGTGGACCCCGCCCCCGACGTGTTGTTGGGGTAGATCTGGTCGACCCGGCCGGACGCCGCGGTCTTGCCAGCCGGCGTGGAGAGGTCGTAAGTGGTGTTGCCGGGCGACGAGGTGCTCGCGAACGATGAGATCTTCAGGCTCGTGGGCGTGCCCGCCAGGGTGTCGATGAAGGTCTTCGCGGCCGTGTTGTAGCTGTCGTTGAAGCCGCTGGTGGACCCCGAGGTGTCGAGCAGCAGCAGAACCCGGATACCGGTACCGCAGGTGGTCGGAAGCCCGGGATTCTCGAGGGCATTGACGAAGCGTCGGGTCCCCCCGTCGATCTCGACCTGGCGCGTGCCCTTGTCCGTCTTCCTGAACCCCACGTAGGGCTTGGACGATCCGCCCCAGTTCAGGGTGGCTATGGGATCCCACCCGGGGGGCGACGTCTTCTCGCGCACCCAGTAATCGGTGTCGTCCTGCAGCCCGCTCAGGCTGGTCTGCCCATTGACGTCGGTCGCCGGGAAGGGCGTGGCCGATGCGAAGTTCGACGTCGTGGACGCCTCCATCACCGCGCCCTGCAGCCCCAGGGCATAGCCCGTGAGCGAATTGTCGACGGTGCTCCGGTAGCCACCCTTCGACGTCTGCAGCGTCGCTGCCGACGCCGTTCCGGCCGCCCCTGCGGCCCCCACTGCCAACACGGCGGCGACCGCCGTGGCGCGTCGCGAGATACCCCTGCGCTTGATCATCTCCCCTGCCTCTCCGGGTGCTGTCACACCCTTGATGCGCCTGGGGACGACGCTACGACCGAGCCGCCTCCATGCCGCCGCCCCGGCGAGGGGTCCGAATCCGATGCCCGAGGGGGCTTGCCCTGCCCCTCCAGCCGTCGACCACCCGACCAACGACGGGGCCCTCCTGCCCAGACGGGGGGGTTGAGCACGAGAAGGGCCCCGGGGGCGCGCAGGGTGCGCCCCCGGGGCCCGGGGTCACCGGCGTCAGCC
>JAFMJQ010000012.1 GCA_017853415.1 Thermoleophilia bacterium
ACCGACATTCGGGTGGCCAAATTGCTGCCATCGAAGTGGCCCGTCACATCAGCTGCAGCCCGAGGTGCTCCCGCAGTTCATGCACTTGTAGCAAGAGCCCGAGCGCACCATGGTCCAGCCGCACGATCCGCAGATGGCGCCGTCCTGGTCGAGCTGCACCGAGAGGCCGGCGCTCTGCGCGAGGCCGATGTCCATGGAGGTCTGCTCCTTGGGAGCGGCGGGCTCGGCCTGCGCGGTCTCGGTGACCACGGCGCCCTGGGCGCTGCCCTCGATTGCCACCGGCTGCTGGCCCTCGGGCACCTGGCCCTCGAGCTCGGCACGCATCTGGTCGGTGATGATGCCCACCGAGCGCTTCTCGTCCTCGGTGAGGAACTTGGCCGAGAGCCAGCGCACCAGGTAGTCGACGATCGACTTGGCGCTGGGGATCTCCGGGTTGCCGGTGAAGCCCGACGGGTCGAACCTCATGTGGCTGAGCTTGTTGGCCAGCGTGCTGAGCGGCACGCCGTGCTGCAGGGCAAGGCTCATGCAGATGGCCAGGGAGTCCATGAGTCCGCTGACGGTGGAGCCCTGCTTGGCCATCTTCATGAAGACCTCACCCGGGCTGCCGTCCTCGTACATGCCGACGGTGATGTAGCCGTCGTGGTCGAGGATGCGGAAGTGGTGCGTGATCGCCTGGCGCTCGTCGGGCAGGCGGCGGCGGTTCACCTTGGCCGGGCTGGCCGCGGCGTCGTTGGCCGCCTTCATGTCGGCGGGCGACTCCTTGCCGGTGGACAGCGGCTGGGTGCGCTTTGAGCCGTCGCGGTAGATGGCGAGGGCCTTCACGCCCTCCTTCCACGCCAGCACGTAGGCGGCCGCGATGTCCTCGGGCGTTGCCTCGTTGGGCATGTTGACGGTCTTGCTGATGGCGCCCGAGATGAAGGGCTGCACTGCGCCCATCATCTTGATGTGGCCGCGGTAGTGGATGCTGCGCTCGCCGTTGGCCGGCGTGAAGGCGCAGTCGAACACCGCGAGGTGCTCGTCCTTCAGGCCCGGAGCACCCTCGATGGTCTCGTGCTCGTCGATGAAGGCCACGATCTGCTTGATGGCCTCCTCGTGGTAGCCCAGCTTCTGCAGGGCCTGCGGCACGGTGTTGTTGACCATCTTGATGACGCCACCACCCACAAGGCGCTTGTACTTGACCAGCGCGATGTCGGGCTCGACGCCCGTGGTGTCGCAGTCCATCATGAAGCCGATGGTGCCCGTGGGGGCCAGCACCGACGCCTGCGAGTTGCGGTAGCCGAACACCTCGCCGCGGTCGACGGCGATGTCCCACTCCTCGCGCGCCGCGCCCAGCAGGGCCTCGTCACGCACGCGGCCATCGGGGATGTCCTGCGCGGCGCGGCGGTGGCTGCGCATCACGCCGTTCATGGCCTTGGCGTTGGGCTCGTAGCCCTCGAAGGCGCCCATGCGCTCGGCCAGGCGGGTGCTCATGGCGTAGGCGCGGCCGGTCATGAGCGCGGTGATGGCGGCGGCGTACTCGCGGCCGTCCTCGCTGTCGTACGGCAGGCCGTGGCTCATGAGCAGCGCGCCGAGGTTGGCGTAGCCCAGGCCCAGCTGGCGGTACTTGCGGGCGTTGATGCCGATCTGCTCGGTGGGGTAACCGGAGCGCGCCACGATGATGTCCATGGCGGTGATCACCACGTCGACGGCCTGCTGGAAGTCGGCCACCTGGAAGGTGCCGTTCCCGTCCACGAACTTCATGAGGTTGAACGAGGCCAGGTTGCAGGCGGAGTCGTCGAGGTGCATGTACTCGCTGCACGGGTTGGAGCCGTTGATGCGACCCGACACCGGGCAGGTGTGCCAGCGGTTGATGGTGCTGTCGAACTGCATGCCGGGGTCACCGCACACCCATGCGGCCTCGGCGATCTCCTTCATGAGCTCGCGGGCCTTCATGGTCTCCATGACCTCACCGGTGGTGACGGCCGTGGTGTGCCAGTCGCCGCCGGCCTCGTAGGCGTACATGAACTCGTCGGTCATGCGCACGGAGTTGTTGGCGTTCTGGAACTGGATGCTGTTCCAGGCCTCGCCGTTCAGGCCCATGTCGTAGCCCATCTCGCCGAGGGCCCAGGCCTTCTTCTCCTCGGTGGCCTTGCAGTTCACGAAGTCGCGGATGTCGGGGTGGTCGACGTTGAGGATGACCATCTTGGCCGCGCGACGGGTGGTGCCACCGCTCTTGATCGCGCCCGCGCAGCTGTCGGCACCGCGCATGAACGACACCGGGCCCGAGGCCTCGCCGCCGCCCGAGAGGCGCTCCTTCGACGAGCGGATGGCGCTCAGGTTGATTCCCGAGCCGCTGCCGCCCTTGAAGATGACGCCCTCCTTGCCGATCCACGACAGGATGGAGTCCATGGTGTCTTCCACCGAGAGGATGAAGCAGGCCGAGCACTGGGGGTTCTCGCGCATGCCGACGTTGAACCACACGGGCGAGTTGAAGGCGGCCATCTGGTTGACGAGCAGGTGGGTGAGCTCGTACTCGAAGACGTCGGCCTCGTCCTTGGAGTTGAAGTAGCCCTCCTCGACGCCCCAGGCCTTGATGGTGAGCACCACGCGGTCGATGAGCTGCTTCACCGAGTACTCGCGCTCGGGGGATCCCATGGCGCCGCGGAAGTACTTCGACGCCACCACGTTGGTGGCGAGCTGGCTCCACTCGGCCGGCACCTCGATGTTGTCCTGCTCGAACACGCTGGTGCCGTCGCCCGATGAGATGCCGGCGCTGCGGCGCTCCCACTCGAGGAGGTCGTAGGGGTGCTTGCCCTTCTTCGTGAAGTGCCGGTGCAGCCCCAGGGCCTTCCCGCGCTTGGCCTTGGTCTTGTCGCTCGGCGCGGTGCCGACCACCTCAGTCGCCATCAGTTGCCTCCTCGGCATTCGTGTTATCCGTCGTGGTGTCGTCCTCCACCCCGAGCCCGCCGGCCAGCGCCCGGAGGCGTCGGCGCGGGGGGCGCTCGGTCGGAGCGGGCTCGGTGAGGAGCTCGAACATGTGGTCATCCAGTGGGCGCTGGCCGCGCGGCAGCGGGGGCTCCCGCTCCAGGCGGTGCAGCTCGTCGGCGAACTCGTCGGTGTCCTCGAACTGGCGGTACACCGAGGCGAACCGCACGTAGGCCACCGTGTCGACGTCCTTCAGCCGCCGCAGGGCGAGCTCGCCGATGGCGTTGCTCGTGACCTCCTGCTTCAGGCGGTTCCTCAGGCTCACCTCGATGTCGCGCACGGCGGCCTCCAGGTGGGCGGTGGGCACGGGGCGCTTGTGGCACGCCCGTTGCAGCCCCGAGAGGAGCTTGTCGCGATCGAAGGGCTCACGGTCACCGTTGCTCTTGATCACGATGAGGGGCATCTCCTCCACGCGCTCGTACGTGGTGAAGCGCCTGCCACATGTCTGGCACTCCCTGCGCCTGCGAATGGCATCCTTGGTGTCCGGAACACGCGATTCCATTACGCGATGCTCTGAACCGTCACAATACGGGCAGATCATGCGTTCGACACTAGGTGTGGGGTGGGCGACATGAGGCGGCACACTACATCTTGTGTCTGCCACGATGCAAGACACCATTTCGCGCCATATGTTGCAAACTCGCAGCAAAATGCGCAAAACCCCTGCGGAGGCGGCGATGCACCCCATAGACCTGCCCGATACGCCCGAGATGCGCGAGAAGGTGGCCCGCGACGGCGAGTACGGCATGAAGGTGCTGGGCCTCGACGGCCCCGAGGTGCGCCCCTGGGAGGACGGCTTTCGCACCCACGACATGGCCGACCACGCGTTCGAGTGGTGGTACTTCGACATGCAGCTCGATGACGGCTGCACCCTGGTGGCCACCTTCAACACCAAGCCGGCGGCGCGGGCGGACGGGCCCCTCGAGCCCTCGGTGCTCATCATCCACCGCGACGCCCAGGGCGCGTCAATCCGCGAGAACACTCCCCTCCCCGCCGATGCCCTGCGGGCGTCCACCGACGGCTGCGACGTGTCGATCGGCGACAGCCATGCCAAGGGCGACCTTGCGCGGTACGACCTGCGGGTGCGCGGCGAGAGGGTGCAGGCCGACCTGGTGATCGATCGCGCGTGCCCATCGTGGCGACCCGGTGCCGGCACCACCTTCTTCGACCACGCGAAGACGCACTTCCTGGCCTGGGTGGTCCCGGTGCCGTCGGGCACGGTGTCGGGCAGCGTCACCGTCGACGGACAGGCCCGGCAGGTGACGGGCGCGGCCTACCACGACCACAACTGGGGCAACCGGCAGATGAACGCCGCGCTCGACCACTGGTACTGGGGTCGCGCGCACATCGGCGACTACACGGTGGTGTATGCCCGCCTCACCACCAAGGGCCTGTTGGGCGTGGGGCAGCTGCACCTGCCCACCGTGATGCTGGCCACAAGCGACCGGCTTCTTACCGACGACTGGCTGCCGCTGCGCCTTGCGACGTCCGGCGACATCCCGGGCCCGGCGCCCGACAAGCAGCCCTACCCCACCGCGCTCGAGTGGACGTGGCAGGCGGGCGATGAGCACTTCCGCATGAGCGTCACCAACCCGAAGCTCATCGAGTCACTGGACATGGGCGACAAGGACGCCTCGTGGCGCCACCGGCTGCTGCACGCGGGCGAGCACCCCTGGTACTACGACTTCACCGCCGACATGGAACTGGACATCCACGTGGCCGGCGTGGACGACACCGTCACCGGCCAGACGCTCTACGAGAAGATGATGCTGCGCTAGCGCAGCCCTCGCGCCTAGCTCAGGAAGCGCACCCTCTGGATGGGCCAGTAGATGATCTCGGCCTGGCCGATCACGTTCGACTGCGGGGTGAACTCCGCGCCCCGCTCGAGCCACACGTGGGCGTCGCATGAGCCCGGGCGGTTGTCGCCCAGCACCAGCAGCTGGTCGGGCGGCACCGTGGGGAAGCTGGCCTCGTAGTCGGGCGTGATCGCCGAGTCGATCACCAGCGGCTCGGCCTTGGCCTCGCCGGCCTTCTTCACGTAGGTGACGTAGGTGACGTCGCCCTCGCCGAGGGTCTCCTCGCGCACGCCGTCGGGCCCGTAGGAGTTGGGCTCGGCCACCCGGCGCACGGCGAGCGCGCCGCCGGGGCGCAGCGCCGGGTCGGGGTTCGACTGCGAGATCTTCTCCTCCTTGACGGTGACGGTGTCACCGGGCAGGCCGATCACGCGCTTGACGAACGGCACGTCCCCGGGCTCGCTGCATGCCGCGCGCGCGCCGCGGGTGGGGTCGAACACCACCACGTCACCCCGCGAGATATCGCGCAGCTTGTAGATGACCCGGTTGGCGATCACGCGATCGGGCGCGCGGTCGCCGGTGGAGTTGGCGCCCTGGATGGCGGGGTACATCGAGTTGGTGGGGATCTCATAGGGCTTGGCGATGGATGCCTGGATCACGAACGCCAGCGTCACCGCCACCGCCACCGGCAGGATGAGGTCCTTGATGAGCTTCCTCATGCGCTGCCGGACTTGCGGCGGGACGCGATGAGGTAGATGACGAACCCGATGAGGGCCAGGCCCACGGCCACGAGGATGGCGATGACCACCCCGGAGAGGCCGTCCTCGTCGGCCGCGATGGACTGCCCGTCGTCGGGGCCGTCGGCGCCCTGGCCGGATGCCGTGGTGCTGCTGGCGGGGACGTCGCCCGAGGCGCCGGATGCGGACGTGGCCCCGCAGGCCTGGCCGGGCCGGCGGATGTTGGTGAGCTCGGCCTGGCGGATCACGTCGACGGCCGCGCCGTACTGCTGCTGGTCGGGCCGGATGAGCTTGAGCGCCTCTTCGTAGTCGGCCAGCGTGTAGCAGCCGTTGATCTGGCCGTTGTCCTCGTAGTCGGCCAGCACCTGCCGCCCGCCCGCGAGGGCGGGCATGGCGAACACGCCCATGAGGAGCGCGAGGAGGAACGACATGGCTACGCTGCGGCGGATGAAGGCGCCAGACACGCAGGCGAGCGTAGCCGGTCGGGAGGCCCCACGCTGACCGGCGCGGTCTCGCGCGCACGTGGCGCGATGATCGCCGGCGGCATCCTGCTGGCGGCGTGGGCGGTGCTCGCCGTGCTGAGCGGGGGCATCGACCTCGGCGATGGCCTGGCCACCCGAGGGGCCACGGCGGCCATGCTCGCGGCGCTCGTGGCCGCGCCCTTCGCGGCCTGGAGCGTCATGCGCGCGCGCGACCGGGCCGCCCTGCGTTCGGGCCCCGCGCTGCTGGCACTGGGGGGCATCGGCGGGCTGGCGCTGTGGGCGGGAATCTCCATCGCGTGGTCGCTCGCGGGCGACCTCTCGTGGACCGAGGCCAACCGCGTCGCGCTCGCCACCCTCGCGCTGGTCATCGGCATCGCCCTGGCATCGATCATCCCGCGCGCGCCCGAACGGTTCGCCGTGGGGCTGGCCATCGCCGCCGCCCCGGTGGTGATCTGGGCGCTGCTCGCGCGGTGCCTGCCCACGGTGTTCGGCAGCGACTTCGAGCCGTCGCGCCTGCAGGCCCCGGTGGGCTACTGGAACGCCCTGGCGCTGGTGGCCGTGGTGGCCGTGCCGGGAATCCTCTGGTGGGCGTCGCGGTCGCGCACCGACGAGCGCGACCTCATGGGGGCGGCGGCCGCCATGGCGGTGGTGATCACCACCCTGGTGCTCACCTACTCGCGCAGCGGACTGCTGGCCTTCATCGCCGTGCTGGTGATCGTGATCGGCCTCATGCCCGGGCGGGTGCGCCAGGGCTCGGCGGTGGTGGGGGGAATCGTCGGGGCGATCCTCCCCCTGTGGTTCGGGCTCACCACCGACGCCATCACCGACGACGCCCTCATCGCGGCCGACCGCAGCGACGCCGGGCTCGGCCTGCTGTGGCGAATCGTGCTGGGCCTGCTCATCGCCGCCGGGGTGGCCTGGGGCCTGCGCCGCCTCGCGGGCGGCGGGCGCGTCACGCGGCGTCGCGCGGGCATCGCGGCGGTGGCGGCGGTGGTGGCGTTGGTGGCCGTGGCCGGGGCCTACGCCCTGGCCAAGCCGCGCGATGTGGGGACGTGGGTGTCGGCCCGTACCGCCGAGATCACCGGCACCTCCGGTGGCCTGGCCAACTCGCCGGGCAGGCTGGGCAGCCTCGACACCAACCAGCGGCTCGACTGGTGGGGCGAGGCCGCCCGGTCGGTGCGCGACAACGCCCTGCTGGGCGAGGGCGCGGGCACGTTCCCCCTGGTGCACCTGCGCGAGCGCCTGAGCGGCGAGGACCGCCTCAACGTGCGCCAGCCGCACAACCTGGTGCTCGAGATCGGGTCGGGCCTGGGCATCGTGGGGCTCGCGCTGCTCGCATGCCTCATCGCCGGCGTGGCGTGGGCGGCCGTGCGCGCATTCCAGGACCGGGCGCCCCCCACGGTGGCCCTGCCGCTCGCGGTGTTCGGTGCCTTCCTGCTGCAGTCGCAACTCGACTGGAGCTGGACCGTGCCCGCCCTCACCACCGCCGCCATGGCGGCGGCCGGGGTGGTGATCGCCACCGCGGCGCCGGGTCCGGCCCCGCCCGGGCGCGCGGTGCCCCAGCCCGCGGTGGGCGGCGCATGGGCGCTGGTGCCCATCGTCATCCTCAGCGCCGTGCTGCCGTGGTGGAGCCAGGAGAAGGTGGCATCGGGCAACCAGGCGATCTCGGCGGGCCAGCCCGCCGTGGCCGATGAGCGCGCCGCCGAGGCGTCCGACCTCAACCCCCTGGCCGTGCAGCCCTGGCTGCTGCGCGCACGGGCCGCGGCCCTGATGGGCGACCCCGCCGCCATGCGCATGGCCGCGCGCCGGGCCACCGAGGTGCAGCCCAGCAACCCCGCGGGGTGGACGCTGCTGGCGATCGCCTACGGTGATACCGCCGCCGGGCGGGCGGCATGGCAGCAGGTGCTGGTGCTGAGCCCGCAGGACCAGCGGGCGCGCCTGGCGCTCGAGGCGACCGACTAGGAGGATCCCGTGGCCACCATCGTCCTGCTTCACCCATTCCCGGTGGACCACCGCTTCTGGGACGACGTGGCACCGGTGCTCGAGGCCGCCGGCCACCAGGTGATGGCGCCCGACCTGCCGGGGTTCGGGGCGAGCCCCGCGCAGCCCGGGTGGACCATGGACGCGGCGGCCGACCAGCTGGCGCCATCGATACCCCCGGGCTCGGTGGTGGCCGGGCTGTCGATGGGCGGCTACCTGGCGCAGGCCATCGTGGCGCGCCACCCCGATTGCGTGGGGCGCCTGGTGCTGGCCGACACCCGCGCCGAGGGCGAGACGCCCGAGGGCCTCGAGGCCCGCCGCGAGGCCGCCGACGCCCTGCGCCGCGACGGCACCGCGGAGTTCATCCCGGCATTCGTGGCGCGCGCGCTCGGCCCGGCCCCCTCGCAGCACGCCGTGGCGAGGCTCACCGAGCTGGCGTCGGCCCAGTCGGCCGACGCCATGGCCGAGGCCACCGTGGCCATCAGCCGCCGCCCCGATCGCACCGACCTGCTGCCGCGCATCGCGGTGCCCACGCTGGTGATCGTGGGCGAGCACGACGGCGTCACCCCACCGCCCCTGGCCACGGTGCTCGCGCAGGGAATCCCCCACGCGCAGCTCGCCGTCATCGGCGGCGCCGGGCACATGACGGCCCTCGAGCAGCCCCGGGAGTGGGCCGAGCTGGTGCTGGAGTTCCTGGGCTGACGCCGCGCGCACGATATGCCTGCATATCGTGATGTTTTTTGACTCCGGGCACCGGGGCGACGTATCCTGCCCGGCCTATGCCATCGCTTCCGCCTGCAATCAACCTCAACTTCACCACCAAGGGCGACGGGCCCCTGGTGGTGGCGCTCCACGACGTCGGGCGCCCGGCCAAGGACCTCCAGAAGGCCCTCAAGCCGCTGCTCAGCGACCACCGGCTGCTCA
Source organism: Thermoleophilia bacterium (assembly GCA_017853415.1). Taxonomy (GTDB): domain Bacteria; phylum Actinomycetota; class Thermoleophilia; order Miltoncostaeales; family Miltoncostaeaceae; genus SYFI01. The sequence goes on from JAFMJQ010000012.1 coordinate 8,881, forward strand.
TCCCCGAGCTGCGCGGCCACGGCGACTCGCCGTGCCCGGCCGGGCCCTGGAGCATCGATGACTTCGCATCCGACGTCGCCCGCCTGGTGGCGGGCGAGGGCGGCGGCGCGGTGATGGTGGGCATCGGGCTGGGCGGCGCCACGGCCCTTGCCCTGGCGCTGGGCCACCCGGGTCTCGTGAGCGGCCTCGTGCTGTCGGGCATCGGCCCGCGCGGAGAGGACTCCGACGGCCGCGACCGCTGGATGCTCATCGCCCGCGCGCTGCGCGAGCGCAACCGCGACGAGGGCCAGGCGCTCGCCGCCGAGGCCATGGCCACCCGCCCCGACTGGCGCGGGGCGCTGGCGCAGGTGGACGCCCCCGTGGCGATCCTCGCCGGCAGCGACGACAAGGCCGTGCCCGCACAGGACCAGCGCGAGCTGGCCATCTGGCTGCGCGCCGCCACGTTCGACGTGGTGGAGGGCGCCGGTCACGACATGGCGAAGGATGGCGGCCCCGAGATGGTGGCCGCCGTGCGCCGCCTGGCCGTCCCCGACAAGGCCGAGGCCGTCACCGCCTAGCCCGCGCTTCGTCAGGCGCCGGCCTGGTCGTCCTCGGGGTCGGGCGCACCGCCAAGGCGCGTGCGCCAGCGCACGATGCGCTCGCGCCGCGCCTCCTCCCGTTCGGTCGCCCGCGCCAGCCGCTTGGGGCGCGTGCCGTACACGCGACGGGCCCACCAGCTGGGCACGCGCGCCAGGCGTATCGCCCCGATCAGTGCCACCAGCGGGAGGAAGAACCCGATGGCGGCGGTCACGATCTTCCCCTTCATGAGGGTGATCACCACGAACGCCAGGTTCATGGCGATGGCGATCGGCACCCCGATCGGCGCTTCGTCCACGGTGTCGGCGGTGATTCCCAGTGGCCCGGTGCCCAGGATGAGCACCACCAGCACGACGATGGTGGCGAACACGGCGTCCACCGACTTCTGGCCGGCCGAGCTCCAGTAGACGTCGTCCAGGTGCAGCCACAGCGCGAACTCGTCGAGCACCAGCGCGGCCCCCGCCCCGAACATGATGGCCATCACCTCCAGCCAGGGCGTGCCGGGGTTGAACGCGAACTGCAGCATGCCGCTCACCAGCATGAGCAGCAGCCCCCACACCTGGTGGTGGATGTGCACGCCGCCGATCTTGACGTCCTTGATCACGCCGCCGCCGGCGCGCTCCTCGCGCGCCGACACCAGGCCCTCGGCGATCGCGCGGGCCTCCTCCAGGCGCTGCCGCCGGATGCGCCGCGTGATGCCGCGGGTCACCAGGAAGGTCACGACGAACGCCACGAGGATCCAGATGAGCCCGGCCCTGCCTGAGCTCACGAGGTCGGAGTACCAGCCCATCGCGTGATCCTATGCGCGCGCGCGGCGCGCGGGGTGCCCTACTCCTCGACCGAGTCGGGGTCCACGAGGCCGTCGAGCGCGCCGCCGTCGCCGTCCTCCTCGCCATCGGCCAGCTCGCCGGCGGCGATCTGCGACAGCGCGCGGATGATCGTGACGCACAGGGCGTCGGACACCGCCACCTGCGCCGATGAGCCGTCGGCGTCCTGCAGCTGCACGGTCCAGTGGGGGACGATGCCCACCTCGTCGTTCACGTGCGGCGGGGTGACCGCCGCGCCCACGAGGCTCTCGATGTTGACGCCGAACAGCATCGCGGCGGGCAGCAGGGTCTCCTCGGGCTCCCACGCCTGGGCCTCGGGCGGCATGTCGCCGCGCATGGGCTCGGCCTGCGTGAAGGCACCCATGAGGTTCTCGGCGTCCTGCCGGCTCACGAACGCGCTTGCCTGCACCGACGGGCCGCCGAGGAACACGATGATGGCCGAGGGGATCTGGTCGGGGGACGGACCCTCCTCGCCCTCCGGTACCTCGATCTGCACGTCGACCGGGGCGGCCTGGAACGCGGTGGCCTGGAAGGCGATGGTGTGGCGCACGTGGGGAAACCTCTCGTCGTTGTGTGGCGTCGCCGTTGTGTAGCGTCGCGGGCGATGCCCGAGGGTCGCATTGTCTCACGCATGGACGCACCGGTGGCGATTCCGCTCGCCTCGCGGGTATCCCCCGACGCGCTGCTGGCCGCCGTGCTGCACCTCGACAGCCCGGTGCTGGTGCGTCACCTTGGCCGCACGATCGTGGCGGCGTGCCCCGACGAGGTGGCCACGGGGGCGTCGGTGTGGGATGCCCTGCGCCGCCCGCCCACCGCGCCGGTGCCCGCCGCAGACCCCATGGCGGGCGGATGGATCGGCCTGCTGGCCGACCGCCTGGCCGGCACCGTGGAGCTGCTGCCGGGCTCACCGCCCGACGAGGCCGGCCCGCCTGCCGGGGCCATCGCGCGCTACCCGGCAGTGATCGTGGTGCACGACGACGGGCGCGCGCGGTTGGTGGCCGAGCGGCCGGGGCCCGAGGCCGACGCCCTGCTCGAGGCCGTGAATGCCCGCACGGGGGCGCTGCCCCGCGTGCCGCCGCCGGGGAGCGACGTGCGATCGTCGCTGCCGGGGGCCATGTACGAGGCCGCCGTGGAGCACGCGCGCGACCTCATCCGCGCCGGAGACGTGTACCAGGTGAACCTGGTGCAGCGGCTGGATGCCGAGTGGACGGCCGGCCCGGCCGCGCTGGCCCGTGCGCTGTGGGCCGCGGCGGGCGCCGCGCCGCACCGCGCCTACGTGGACCTGCCGGAGGGCACCGTCATCTCGGCATCGCCCGAGCGCATGGTGGCCGGCGACGGCGTCACCGCGTGGAGCGAGCCCATCAAGGGCACCGCCGCGCCCGGCGACTTCCCGGCGCTCACCACCAGCACCAAGGACCGCGCCGAGCACGTGATGATCGTCGACCTCGTGCGCAACGACCTCGGCCGCATCGCCGAGCCGGGCGGGGTGTCGGTGCCCGACCTCATGGGTCCGCTGCGCACGCCTTATGCTGATCACATGGTCAGTCGCGTGTCCGCCCGCCTCCGTCCCGACGCCGGCCCGGCCGACGTGCTGCGCGCGGTGTTCCCCGCCGGGTCGGTCACCGGCGCGCCCAAGGTGCGGGCCCTCGAGGTGATCCGCGAGATCGAGCCCGTGGGGCGCGGCCCGGCATTCGGCAGCGTGGTGGCCGTGGGCACCGACGGCTCGCTCGACGCCAGCGTGACCATCAGGACGGCCTGGCTGCCCCGCGGCGTGCCGAGGGCGCAGTACTGGTCGGGCGGGGCGATCGTGTGGGACAGCCAGCCGGTGGCCGAGCGCGAGGAGGCCTGGCGCAAGGCGGCGCCATTCCTCGCGGCCATGGGGGCCATCGCGCCGTGAGCCACGTCGTATGGCTGGACGGCGGCCTCGTGCCGCCCGATGACGCTGCCCTGCCCATCACCGACCCGGGCGTGCGCTGGGGCGACGGCCTGTTCGAGACCATGCGCGCAGAGCGCGGGCACATCCCGCTGATCGACCGCCACATGGCGCGCCTCACGGATTCCATCGCCGCGCTGGGGTTCGACCCCGCGCCCACGGAGAACGACATCCGCCGGGCCGTGGCCGACTGCATGGCCACGGTCGACCCGGGGGTGCACCGCGTGAGGGTGACGGTCACCCCGCGGCCCACCCTGCTGGTGGAGGTCACCCCATACGAGCCCGACGCGGCACCCGGGGTGACGGTGGCCAGCCTCATCGGCACGTGGTGGGCGGGCGAGGAGATCCGCGAGCACAAGACCCTCTCGTACGCCGCCCATCGCCTGGCGCATCGGCGCGCGGTGGCGCAGGGCGCCGACCACGCCCTGCTGCTCGACGACGTGGGGCACCTGGGCGAGTCGGACGCCGCCAACGTGTTCATCGTCGCCAACGGCACGCTGCTCACGCCTCCCGTGGAGGGGATCCTCGGGGGCGTCACCCGCGACGTGCTGCTCGAGGCCGCCGAGGCCGAGGGCATCCCCATCGACGTGCGCCACATCGCCGAGGCCGAGTGGCGGAACGCCGACGAGATGTTCCTGAGCAATGGCCTGGCGGGCCTCACCCCGGTGCTGGCAGTCGACGGCGTGCCCGTGCGCGACGGCAACCCCGGGCCCATCACCGTGCGCCTGCGCGATGCCTTCGCCCGCGCGGGCGGCTGGGCCTAGCCCGGCGGCCTAGGCCTTCTTGCCCCGGGCGGCCTTGGTGCCGTGCTGGGGCTTCTCGCGCATGGGCGGCGCAACCTTGCGGCCCAGCAGGCGCATGGCCTTGAGCCCCAGCGAGAGCTTCTCGCGGTCGTCGGTCTTGCCGATGTCCAGGCCGGCGAGCTCGGTGATGCGGTCGAGCCGGTAGCGGATGGTGTGGCGGTGGGTGTAGAGCGTCTGCGCCGTGGCGGCGAGGTTGCAGTCGAGATCGAGGTAGGTGGCCACCGTGCCCACGAGCTCGGTCTGGTACTGCTCGTCGTAGCGCACCAGCGGCGCCATGGTCTGCTCGTAGAAGGCCTCGAGCTCCTCGGGCCGGTCGGCGAACACCTGGAAGAGCAGCTTGTAGGTGCCGGTCTCCTCGAAGGTGACCACCTCGCCGGCCCGGCCGAGCTTCTCGCCGATCGACAGCGCCAGCTGGGCCTCGTCGATGGCCGATCCCAGGCGCTCGGGGTCGTCCTGCTGGCGCGACAGCGCAAGGGTGAGCGTGAGGCCGGGCACCGTGGGGCCGGTGGCCGCCAGCAACCTGCGGGCCAGCGTGCGGGCGAGGTCCTCGGCGCCCTCGCCGTCGTCGCCCTCGGCGCGGTTGGGCAGCAGGATCACCAGCAGCCCCTCGTGCCAGTCGACCAGCGCCTTGGGCCAGTGCAGCTCCAGCACCCCGCGGGTCTGCTGCATGAACCGGCGGATCAGGCGCGGGTCGCTGATCACCCGCCCGCCGTCGTGGGGGTCGTGCAGGGTGCCCACCAGGGCGACGGCGCCGCTGGTGAGGTCGGCACCCAGGTGGCGCGCGCGGCGCACCAGCGACTCGCGGCTCACCACCTCGCCGGCCAGGAGCTCCTCGATGAGCTCGCCGCGCAGGCGGGCCTCGGTGTCCACGCGGGTGTCCTCGCGGCGGCGCTCCACCAGCAGGGCGTCGGCCAGCGCGCCCAGCGCCGGGTCGTCGGCCGATGGCGCGGCACCCCAGGTGACGAGCACCCCCGCCAGGTCGTCCACCCCGGGGCTGGTGAGCCGCATGATGCCGGCGCCCTTGATGCCGGCCTCGATGAAGGGGCCCAGCAGCGAGGCCGGGCCGTGGTTGCGCGCGGCCTCGATGGCGTCGCCCAGGGCGTCGTCGCGGGCGTCGGTGAGGCCCGAGGTACCGAGCACGTCGAGGTATTCGTCGAGTATCGCCACGGGGGCACCCAGCACCTCGGACGCCGCCTCGGCGATGCCGGGGGTTCCCAGGCCGGCGATGAGCACGCGGCGAAGCGCCGCGCGTGCCGCGATGTCGCGCGACTGGCCCGAGATGTGCGCATGCGCGGCGGCGATGACATCCGCCCAGGGACGGTCCTCGGGGATGACGATCACCGGCACGCGCGGCTTGCCCGACACCGCGGCGCGGGTGACCACGGCCACCACGCCGGCGGGCAGGGGCTTCGGCACCCCACCGGGAGACACCAGCAGCGCCTGCTCGTGGGGCGGCGCGGAGGGATCGTCGAGCACCACGGCGGCCACCATCACGCCATCCGCGCCGCCCGCGGGCAGCACATCGGATCCGTCGAACACGGGAAGGGCCAGCAGCTCGGCGAGCGGGCGGCCCGCCGGGGCCCCATCGGCCCCCGAGGTGGCCGCAGCGCGTGGCGTGGTGCGGGTGGTCACCGCCCAAGCATGAACCAGCGAACCGGCCCGGGCAAGGGACGACGGGCCGCGCGAAATGGCGATTGTCCCCGTGCACAAGGCCCGTGCGCGAAGTATTGGCCCGCTTGAGAACGCCCCGGATGGGGCCGCAGCCGTATTCTCCCTCGGCCGGGTGACCGATACCCGGTGTTCGCGGCGTTCCCGGGGGCTTCCGGTCCGCCCATATGCGCCGCGCGCGAACGATTCCAGGAGGACGAGACCACCCATGCCGACGCGACACAAGAACCTCGGCGCCGCGCAGTGGATCGCCGATGAGGCGATCATCGAGCCGGTCGACCTGACGCTCCCCGAGAACAACGTCTTCGGCGAGAACGTCTTCGGCCCGGCCGCACAGCGCGCACGCCTGCCCAAGTCGGTGTTCCGCAAGCTGCAGGCCACCATCGACCGTGGCGCCGAGCTCGACCCGTCCATCGCCGACGCCGTGGCGTCGGCCATGAAGGACTGGGCGCTGGCCAAGGGCGCCACGCACTACACGCACTGGTTCCAGCCGCTCACGGGATCGACCGCCGAGAAGCACGACTCGTTCTTCGGCCCCACCGGCGAGGGCACCAGCATCGCCGAGTTCTCGGGCAAGGAGCTCATCCAGGCAGAGCCCGACGCCTCGTCGTTCCCCACCGGAGGAATCCGCGCCACCTTCGAGGCCCGCGGCTACACCGCATGGGACCCCACGAGCCCCGCCTTCATCATGGAGAGCCCCAACGGCGCCACCCTGTGCATTCCCACGGCGTTCATGTCGTGGACCGGCGAGGCGCTCGACAACAAGCTTCCGCTGCTGCGGTCGATGGAGGCGCTCAGCACATCGGCCCTCAAGGCCCTCGACCTCTTCGGCGACCACGACGCCCAGCGCGTGTTCACCACGGTCGGCGCCGAGCAGGAGTACTTCCTGATCGACGAGCAGTACTACTACGAGCGCCCCGACCTCATCAACACGGGCCGCACGCTCTACGGCGCCAAGCCGCCGAAGGGCCACGAGCTGGACGACCACTACTTCGGGTCGATCCCCGACCGCGTGCTGGCCTTCATGATGGAGGCCGAGCGCGAGCTGGCCCGCCTGGGCGTGCCCATCAAGACCCGGCACAACGAGGTGGCTCCCAACCAGTACGAGGTCGCGCCGATCTTCGAGATCTCGAGCGTCGGTGCCGACCACCAGCACCTCGTGATGCAGCTGCTGCAGAAGATCGCCCGCCGCTACGCCATGGTGGCGCTGCTGCACGAGAAGCCCTTCGCCGGCGTGAACGGCTCGGGCAAGCACAACAACTGGTCGATGGGCACCGACACGGGCCTGAACCTGCTCGAGCCCGGTGACACCCCGCACGACAACCTGCAGTTCCTGTTCTTCGCGGCGGCGGTCATCCGCGCGGTCGACAAGTACCAGGGCCTGCTGCGGGCCACCGTGGCCAACGCCGGCCAGGACCACCGCCTGGGTGCCAACGAGGCGCCGCCGGCGATCATCTCCATCTACCTGGGCGCGGAGATCCAGCGCGTGATGGAGGGCATCGCCGCGGGCAAGGTGCGCAAGAGCACGCCGCGGTCGTTCCTGGGCCTGGGCTCGGCGGTGCTGCCGCCCATGCCGCTGCACGCAGGCGACCGCAACCGCACGAGCCCGTTCGCCTTCACCGGCAACAAGTTCGAGTTCCGGGCGCTCGGCGCCAACCAGGAACTCGGCATGCCCAACACGGTGCTCAACACCATCGTGGCCGAGTCGGTGGACTACATGGCCGGCGAGCTCAAGAAGCGCCTGGCCAAGCGCGGCGCCACCCTCGAGAAGTCGGTGGTCGAGGTGGTGCGCGAGGTCTACAAGAAGCACGGCCGCGTGGTGTTCGACGGCGACGGCTACTCGGAGGCCTGGCACAACGAGGCCAAGAAGCGCGGCCTGCTGAACCTGCGCACCACGCCGGACGCCCTGCCGCAGTTCGTGACGCCGTCCACGGTGCAGGTGTTCACCAAGTACAAGGTGCTCGACAAGCGCGAGCTCACCGCGCGCTACGAGGTGTATGTCGAGCAGTACATCACCAGGGTGAACATCGAGGCCGAGACGGCCGCGAACATCGCCCGCACGCTCATCCTCCCGGCGGCCCTCCGCCAGGTCGAGCTCTGCGACGACGCCGGCATCGACGACCTCACGGCCGAGGTGCGCGGCATCACCGAGGACCTCGTGAAGGCCATCAAGGCCCTGGAGGCCGCGAACGCCAACCACCCGCACAGCGGCACGGCCATCAAGCACGCCGAGTACATGCGCGACAAGGTGCTGCCGGCCATGGAGGCGGTGCGCGAGAAGGCCGACCAGCTGGAGGGCATCGTGGCCGACGACCTCTGGCCGCTGCCGAAGTACCAGGAGATGCTGTTCGTGAAGTAGGCACGCAACTGCTCCGCGGTCCCCTGCACGCCAAAGAGGGGGTGGGATCTTCGGCATTCGGACCTTTTGAACGGTCCTCAACCGAAATCCCACCCCCTCTTTGGCTTCGTTGTGATGTGCGCGGGGCAGGGGGCGCGTTCACTTCGCGGGGGAGACCGACCGCACTGCGGTGCGCAGCCCAGGGGGGCGGATTTCGCGGGGAGGACCGTTCAAAAAGGTCCGACCGCGAAGATCCGCCCCGCTGGGCGTGGAGGAAAGCGGTTCAGGGGACCCCGGGTCCGGTAGTTTCGCGCCATGACACGCGACGAGATCCTGGCGCTGGTGGAAGAGCGCGACATCAAGTTCATCCGCTTCTGGTTCACGGACATCCTGGGCCAGTTGAAGAGCTTCGCCGTCACGCGCGAGGAGCTCCCCGCCGCAATGGAGAGCGGCATGGGCTTCGACGGCTCGTCGATCACCGGCTTCAACGCCATCGAGGAGTCGGACATGATCGCCATGCCCGACCCGGACACCTTCGCGGTGCTGCCCTACCGCCCCACCGAGCAGGGCGTGGCCCGGATGTTCTGCGACATCCAGCTGCCCACGGGCGAGCCCTACGAGGGTGACCCCCGGCAGATCCTGCGCCGGGCCATCGAGCGCGCGCGCGGCATGGGGTACGACCACTACTACCTCGGGCCCGAGCTGGAGTTCTTCTACTTCCGCAGCGCCGAGGGCACCGAGCCGCTCGACCGCGGCGGGTACTTCGACCTCACCACGCTCGACGCCGCCAGCGACCTGCGCCGCGAGACCGTGCTGGCGCTCGAGGCCATGGGCATCCACGTGGAGTACTCCCACCACGAGGTGGCGCCCAGCCAGCACGAGATCGACATGCGGTTCGACGACGCCCTGCGCATGGCCGACAACGTCATGACCTACCGCACGGTGGTGAAGGAGGTCGCGCACCGCAACGGCATCTACGCCACCTTCATGCCCAAGCCGCTGGCGGGCGAGAACGGCTCGGGGATGCACACGCACCAGAGCCTGTTCCGCGGCGAGAGCAACGCCTTCTTCGACCCGGCCGACGAGTACCTGCTCTCGGCCGACGCCAAGGCCTTCATCGCCGGCCAGCTGCGCCACGCCCGCGAGCTCTCGTGCGTGTTCGCGCAGTGGGTCAACTCGTACAAGCGCCTGGTGCCGGGGTACGAGGCGCCGGTGTACATCGCGTGGAGCCGTCGCAACCGGTCGGCGCTCATCCGCGTGCCGATGTACCACGTGGGCAAGGAGCGGGCCACGCGCTGCGAACTGCGCGCGCCCGACCCCGCCTGCAACCCCTACCTCACCTTCGCCGCCCTGCTGCACGCCGGGCTCGACGGCATCGAGAAGGGCTACGAGCTGCCCGCGCCCATGGAGACCAACCTCTATGAGTTCGGTCCCGAGGAGCGCGCGCGGGCGGGAATCGAGAGCCTTCCCGAGACCCTCGGCGAGGCCATCGAGATCGGGGCCGCGAGCGAGCTGCTGCTGCGCGCCTTCGGCGAGCACACGCACTCGCGGTTCGTGGACATCAAGCGCGCGGAGTGGGAGGAGTACCGCGTGCAGCTCACGCCGTTCGAGATGGAGCGCTACCTGCCGGTGCTCTAGCCCGGCGGCCCCATGGACACCACCACCCCCACCGACGTGAGCTGGCTGCCGAACTGGGCCGAGGTGCTCATCTGGATCGGCGTCATCGTGCTGGTGGCGGCCATCTGCATCTGGATCGTGCGCGCGGTGGAGCACCGCTCGGTGGCGCGCGTGCTGCGCCAGGGCGAGAGCGTGCGCGCGCGCCAGCGCGGCACGGCCATCGGCGCGCTGGCGGCCGGGGTGATCTACCTGATCGTGGTCGCGGCCGTGGTGGCGGTGATCGCCGTCATCTTCGGGGCCAACAGCGTGGCCGCGATCTCGGGCTCGGCCTTCGTGCTGCTCGTGCTGGGCTTCGCCGTGCAGCGCCTGCTGGCCGATGTGGTTGCCGGCTTCTTCATCCTGTTCGAGGGGCAGTTCGCGGTGGGCGACCTGGTGATGCTCGAGAGCACCGTGCCCATGGGCGTGGTGGAGCGCGCGGGGCTGCGCGCCACCGTGCTGCGCGCCATGAACGGCGACATCATCTACATGCCCAACAGCCAGGTGAAGGCGGCCCAGAGGATGCCCCACCGCACCCGCGACATGGAGGTGGGCGTGCTGGTGAGCGACGTCGCCCCGGTGGCGCGCGCGGTGGCCGACGCCGCAGACCTCGTGGGCCCCGGTGGCGTGCGGTTCTCATCGGCCCCGATGATCACCCGCACCGACGACATGGGCGACGGCCTCGCCTGGGTGCGCATACGCGTGGACGTGATGCCGGGGTTCGAGTGGATGGTGTCCGGCCTGCTGGTGGACGTGCTCCGCGCACGGTGCGGCGACGGCCTGAAGGGCGACCCGGTGGTGAGCGACTCCGACCGCGCCGTGCTTCGCGGCTACGAGCGGATGCTGCGCGAGGCCGGCGACGACCCGGATCGGGCAGCCACCTAGGCCAGCGCCGGTGCGGGCGCCTGCGCTGGCACCCCGCGCTCGCTACGCCGCGGCTCGCCCCGGCTGCCCGGCCAGCGCGATCACCTCGCGCCAGCGGGCCACGCAGGAATCCCATGTCCAGGTGGCGGCGAAGGCCCGCCCGCTCTCTCCCATCGCCTGCCGCTCGGCCGGGTTGAGGGCCAGGCGGAACAGCTGGCGCGCGTAGGTGTGGGGGCCGGTGTAGAGCAGGCCGCCACCCGAGCGGGCGGTCTGGCCGGCCACCACGTCGGCGCGGGCATTGCCCAGGGTGGGGCGGCCCGCGCGCCAGGCCTCGAGCGCCACCAGCGACAGGCTCTCGTAGGGCGAGGGCAGCACCACCACCTCGGCGGCGGCCAGCAGGTCGGCGCGCTCCTGGTCGGTGATGAAGCCCGTGGTGGTGACCCACCCGGGAATGCTCAGGCCCGGGGCCTCGCGCCCGGCCAGCACCAGCCCCAGCGGGCCGCCCGACTCGCGGTAGCCGGCATGCATGCGGATGAGGGCGTCCACGCCCTTGGAGGCATCCACGCGACCCAGGTAGAGCGCGAAGCGACGCGGCAGCGCGCGCACCCGACGGGCGCGCTGGGCATCGCCGTCGGGCGCGGGGTCGAGCCCGGCGCCCACCACCACCCCCGGCGTGTGCTCCACCCCCGCCGCGTGCTCCACCAGCCGGCGCTCCTCGGGCGTCATGAACGCCAGGGCCTTGGCCATGCGCATCACGCCCCGGGTGAGCGTGAACCTGAGCATGGGCTCCTCGTGCGCCAGCGGAACGAGGATTCCCCGATCGCGCACGATGGGCATGGCCAGCTGCGAGGTGGCGTAGAGGTACGTCCAGCAGGCCACGGCGTCGTGGGCATCCCGCTCATCCGGGCGGCCTCGGTGATCGTCACGGTGGCCACTCAGCGCGGCCAGCATGTGGCGCGACACCGGGCCCTGCGCCGTGGCCCACTCGGCCTCGAGGGCCGGGTCGCCGGGGTCGAGGCCCAGGTGGCGCACGAGGTCGGCCGACCGCTTCGGGTCGGGCGGGTCGACCGCGAAGCGGCGCACGCGCACGCCGTCGTCCATCCAGTCGCCCGCCGGGTAGAAGGGATCCCAGCTGAGGTAGTCGCGCGCGGTGGTGGTGTACACCGTCACGCTCTCGCCGGCGCGCACCAGCGCGCGGGCGGTATCGCGGCACAGGGCCTCGGCGCCCCCCGCCACCTCCGCGCCGTAGCGCTGCACCACGAATGCGACGTTCATGATCCGCCCCGGGGGCGCGCCATCAGTCGTCCGCGTCGCGGGGAACGCGCTTCTCGAGGTAGTCGATGCGGGCCTCGAGGCGGCGTATCTCGGCCTGCATGCGGTGGCGGTCGGCCTCGAGCTGGGCCAGCAGGTCGGCCAGCGCCGGGGTGATGAGGCGCATCACGGCCCGGCGGCTCTCGCCCACGGCCCTGCCGGCCACGCCGTCACGCGCCGACGGCGCGGGGTCGGCGATGCGCAGCGGCGGCAGCGGCGGCTCGCCCGCGGCGTCGCGCAGCTGCGCCAGCAGCTCGTCGGGATCGGGCTCGCCGCCCGACGGCGCGGCGGCCATCAGTACGCGCCCTTCTTGAACAGCACCGCGGGGATGGTGCGCACGAGGATCACCAGGTCGAGCCAGATCGACCACGTCTCGATGTAATAGAAGTCGAGGCGCACGAGCTCGTCGAACGACAGGTCGGCGCGGCCGCTCACCTGCCACAGGCCGGTCATGCCGGGCAGCACCAGGTAGCGCTTCTTCTGCAGGTCGTCCAGCAGCAGGAAGTCGCGCTCGGGAAGCGGCCGCGGGCCCACCAGCGACATCTCGCCGCGCAGCACGTTGAACAGCTGCGGAAGCTCGTCGATGGAGAACCGGCGCAGCACCGCGCCCACCCGGGTGACGCGCGGGTCGGCGGCGATCTTGAACAGCGCGCCGTCGGCCTCGTTGCGGTGCTCGAGCTCGGCCTGCATCTGGTCGGCGCCCACCTTCATGGTGCGGAACTTGAAGCAGTCGAAGGGGTGCTCCTCCACGCCCATGCGCCGGTTGCGGTAGATGACGGGGCCGCGGTCCTCGAGCCAGATGGCCAGGGCCGCGATGAGCATGAGCGGCGACAGCAGCACCGCCAGCAGGGCGCCCACGACGATGTCGAAGGCGCGCTTGGCGAGGAACGCCACGCCGCTCAGCACCGGCGGGCGCAGCTCGAACAGCGGAAGCCCCGGGGCGGGCACGGCGCGGATGGAGTGCGAGAGCAGCTGCGCGGTGGTGGGCGCCAGGCGCACCGGGATGCTGCGGCGCCGGCAGACATCGAGCAGGTCGAGGATCGACTGGTCGCGCCCGGCCTGCCCGGCGAGGATGACCTCGTCGATCTGCGAGGGGTCGAGCAGCAGGTCGAGCTCGCGCGCGGCGGGCGGCTCGTGCTCGGTGCCCACGCCCGCCACCAGCGAGTGCGTGCCCACCACGCGGTAGGCCACGCCGTGCCGGTCGGTGCTGGCACGCGTGATGCTCTCGGCGATGGGCACCGTCATGTCGGGGGCGCCCACGATGAGCGCCCGGCGTTCGAAGTTGGTCCAGTCGAGCACCAGCGCGGTGACGCTGTCCCACGAGGCGCGCAGGATGATCACCAGCAGCGCGACGGCGAACCACGACGAGTAGAAGATGTAGAAGGTGTTGAAGCGCCAGCCGCTCGCCAGCACCAGCGCCAGCACGATGAGCGTGGCCACCGTGACGGCCGAGAGGATGCGGCTCGAGCCCCCGCGCTCCTCGCGCTCGGCGTAGAGGCCGTACTTCGCGAACACCAGCACCAGGGTGATGGTGACGAGCGGCAGGGCCTTCTGCTCCACCGACCAGATGGCACCCGAGTCGACGGGCTGGCCCTGCAGCATGAGCTTGAACGCCAGCACGGCGTAGAGGCCCAGGAACACCGATGAGATGTCGATGGCCAGCAGGGCCACCACGCTGAGCGCGCGCCGGATGTAATCGCGCCCCTGCCGGCCGCGCAGGATCGGCACGAATCGCACGTCGCGCGAGGCCAGCCGCTCGCCGGCCTCCTGCGGCGTGGCGGTGCTGCGGCTGGGCGGTGGAGGCGGCGAGCTCACCGGGTCAGGGTACCCCCTACTTCACGCGAACCGTCACCGGCCACGAGCTCCTGGTCTGGCTCGGGCCGCTGGGCACCTCGCCGGTCCACGTGGCGCGGTAGAGCGTGCTGGACGACGGCTTCACGTTGAGGGCGAACGAGCCGTCCCTGCCGGTGGTGACCTTCGCGACGTCCGACCAGCCCTCGCCGCTCCTCGCCTGCACCGTCACCTCGGTGGGCTGGCGCGTGGTGCGCACCTGGCCCACCAGCGTGGCGGTGCCCCCGGCCTTCACGGGCTTGGGCGAGAGCGGCGACATCGGCAGCGAGAACACCTCGGCGGCGGGCTTGGGCTTGCCGTCCTGCTTGAGCAGTCCCGAGCCCCATGCGCCGTTGTCCTGCAGGAAGTACCACACGAACATCCCGATGCGCTTGTTGGGGCGCACGCGGCGGTAGGCGTCCTGCAGGTACTGCGCCTGCTCGGCCTCGCTCACGAACATCGAGTACTCGCTCACCTTCACCGTGGCGAAGCCGAACTCCGTGAGCCACAGCCTCTTGCCGCGCAGGTAGGTGCGGTCGACCTCCTGCTGGAAGCGGTTGATGTTGTAGAGGTCGATGTACGACGAGCCGGGGAAGTTGGTGTCGCGCGGCGTGGTGATGGGGTACGGGTGGTGGCTCACCACGTCCATCGGCGGGCGGCGGCCCGGCAGGGCCACGCCCTTGAGGAAGTCCGACGGGCTGGTGCGGGCGGTCGCGCTGCGCGGGCACGACGACGGGCACTGGTCTCCGGCGGGCGCGGTGACGATGCCCGCGATGCGGCTGCCCTTGTCCACCTGCTTCACGTTTGCGTAGAAGCTCTTGGCGAGCGCGCTGTAGGTGCCCGTGGACACGTTCACCCACGTGCCGCCCTGCTTCTGGAACTGCGGGCGCAGGAACAGCGGGATGTTGGGCTCGTTCCAGATCTCCCAGTCGCGCACGCCGCGGGGCGTGTAGCGGCTGGCCAGCGCGTAGGCGAAGTTGCCGTAGTCGCCGGCCTTCAGCGGTCGGCGCGAGTTGTCGGGGAAGCGCGTGGTCTTCTTCACGGCCGGGTCGGCGGCCCAGGCGGGCGTGCCCCACACGGTCATGAGCACGCGCACGCCGCGCTGCGCGGCGGCGTCCACCACGGTGTCGTATGCCGACCAGTTGTAGGCGGGGTCGTTCTGGTCCTTGGGGTTCTTCGGGCGCTTGGTGGCGATGACATCCCAGCGCACGTCCACGCGGATGATCGCCGCGCCCATGCGGGTCATGGTCTGCACGCGCGACTCGGCGTCCTTCGCGGGCACCTGGTACACGCGGTCATCCTGGATTCCCGCCACCGGCGAGATGGCCGGCACCCCGGCCACGGTGCCCTTCACGGCGGTGGGCTGCGCCGCCACCCCTCCACAGCCGGCAAGCGCGCCGACGGCGAGCGCGGCGAGGGCGCCGCGGGTGATCATGACCTGGGTACGCGGGCGTCGCATGCGGCGAAGGGCCTCCGATGGGGAATGGTTCGTCACGGTGATGGGGCCCTCGAGCGCAGGAGAAAATGGGCGCGCGGCCCCCGAAGCGGCCCGCAGGCTATGCGGGCGGCACGACGACCGGCAAGAGCAAGCGGTTCGTCACGACCGCTTCTCACGAGATCCTTACGGCTCTTAGCGCGTTTCCCCTGCTGGAGGGGGGTCAGCGAGGGGAACCGGGCGCCCCGGGTGCGGCGTCCGCCGTCTCCATCTTCTCCACCAGCTTCTCGCCCTCGATGTCCACGTGGGGGAGGATGCGATCGAGCCAGTGGGGCATCCAGTGGATGCCGCGGCCCAGCAGGCGCAGGATCGCCGGCACCATGAACAGGGTGAGTCCGCCGGCCAGCAGCACGCCGGCCGAGAGGCCCACGCCGAACTGCTTGATCACCGGGTCGCCGTTGATGATGAACGCGGCGAACACCGACAGCATGATGAGCGCGGCCGTGGCGATGACCCTGCCGGCCGTGCGCACGCCGTCGGCCACCGCCGCGGCCGGCGAGGCCTTCACCCCGTCGGCGCCCACGCGCGAGAGCAGGAACACCTGGTAGTCGTTGGCCAGCCCGAAGATGGCCGCGTACATCATGAGCGGCACGTACGAGGCGATGGGGTCGGATGGTCGGCCATCGATCGTGCAGCACACGTTCGAGGGGTCGAGGCCCACCAGCGAGAAGCCGAAGCCCAGCTGGAACATGAGGGTGAGCAGCCCGAAGGTGGCGAGCGCGATGAGCGTGATCACCACCGCGGCCTGGATGGGCACGAGTATCGACCGGAATGCCAGCAGCAGCACGAACATGTTGAGCAGCGCCACGGTCATGATCACCAGCGGCAGCGAGTCGGTGATCTCGCGCGCGAGGTCGATGTTGGCCGCGGTGGTGCCGCCCACGTAGGCGGTGAGCCCCTTGGTCTCCTTCTCCACCGTGGGCACCACCGAATCGCGCACGCGCTTCACCAGCGCCACGGTCTTCTCGGACGCCGGCGCGGTGGTGGGGATGGCGTTGTAGTACGCCGCGGTGCCGCTCGTGTTGACCGACGGCACCGACACGCCCTTCACCCCGGGGGTGGCCTTGAGGGCGTTCTGCAGCGTGACCAGGCGCGGATCGGTGCCCAGGGGGTTGCCGCCCGCGGCCGTGAGCGCGGCGGTCACCTCGGCCTTCAGCTGGTTGGCCTCCGCCAGCTGCTGGTTGGCCTCGGCCTGAAGCGCAAGCAGCTGCGCCTTCTGCGCCTCGAGCGATGCCACCTGGGCGAGCAGGCGGGCCTCGTCGCGCACCAGGGCCTCGCGCTTTCGCAGCAGGGTGGCGCGCTGGGCCGCCAGCGACTCGGCCTGGGCGGCAATCGACCGGGCCTGCGCCACCAGCGCCTGCTGCGCCGGGGTGAGCGGCGCGGTGAGCACCGCCCGGGCCTGGGCCCGGAGGTCGGCCTCGCGGGCGCTGGCCTCGGCCGCGGCCTTCTGCTGCAGGTCGGCCTGGGCCAGCAGCGCCGCCGCGCGGGCAGTGAGATCGGCCTTGCGCGTGAGCAGCCGCTCGAGCACCGCGGGGTCAACCGTGGCGGCGATCTCGGCCTCGATCGCCGCGATGTCGGCCTGCACCTCCCGGGCCTCCGCGGCGATCGACCGGTACCGGGCCGCGGCCGCCCGCGCCTGCGTGGCCTCGGCCCGCGCCTTGGCCACCAGCGCAGCCGCGCGGGCATCGGCATCGCCGCGGGCCTGCCGGCGCAGCGCCTGCGCCTGCGCCACCAGCTTCTCGCGCTTGGCCGACAGCGCCGCGGCCTGGGCATCAAGATCCTTGCGTCGCGCCGTGAGCACGGCCGCCTCGGCCTTCACCCGCGCCGCCTCGGCCTGCAGGCGGGCCTGCTCGGCCTGGCCCTCGGCCTGCTCCTGCTCCAGCTGCGCCTGCAGGGCCTCGGCCTGGCTCTGCTCGGCCGCCACGGTGGGGTCCTCCTGCGCCGGTGGATTCAACTGCACGGCCACCAGCAGCGGCCCGTTGTATCCGATGCCGAAGCCCTCGGTCATGAGGTCGTACGCCTGGCGCTGGGTGGTCTTGAGCGACGACACCCCGACGTCCTCCTGCCCCAGGTTCATGCGCCACACCGGAATTGCCATGGGAAGCAGGATCGCCAGGCCCGCGATGAGCATCCACCACGGATGGCGCGCCACGAACCTGCCCCACCGCGCCCACACGCCACCGGTGGACGCCGTGGCGCCGGCCGCGGCCGCGCCGCCTGCGGCCGCAGCGGCGGCGGCCTTCCTGTGGCGATGGAAGATCGGCAGCGCATTGAGCTTGTGGCCCAGCAGCGAGAGCACGGCGGGAAGCAGCAATATCGCCGCGAGCACGGCGGACACCACGGCCAGCGACGATCCGTAGCCCAGCGACGAGATGAGCGGGATTCCCGCCACGGCCAGCGCGATGAGCGCCAGCACGAGCGTGCTGCCCGCGAACACCACGGCGGTGCCCGCGGTACCCACGGCAAGCGCCACCGACTCCTTCGGGTCCATGCCCTCGGCCAGCTGCTCGCGATGTCGCGACACCACGAACAGCGCGTAGTCGATTCCCACGCCCAGCCCGATCATGGTGGCCAGCGTGGGCGCGATGCTGGGCACCGACACCAGGTGCCCCAGCAGGCCGATCACCGCCAGCCCCAGCGCGAGCCCCACGATGGCGCTGATGATGGGGATGAACATCGCGATGAGGCTGCCGAACGACACCGCGAGGATGATCACGGCCGCGATGAGGCCGATCACCGTGCTGGCGTCGGTATTGGGGTTCGACAGCGTTGCGCCCACGGTTCCGCCTGCGGCCACCTGCAGGCCCGCCTTGGTGGCGGGCTCGGCGGCGTCGAGCACGGCCTGCGCCTGCTTCTCGGTGATGCTCGCCGAGCTCACGTCCATGAGCACCGGCACGTAGGCGATGGTGCCCGACTTGCTCTGCAGGTACTGCGCGGCGTTGCCGTAGGGGCTCGTGGCCTGGGTGACGTGCGGCACCTTGGCGATGGCGTTCACCGACGCCGTGATGGCGTTCTTGTTCGCCGTGCTGTTCACGGTGCCCGACTTCACCTTGAACACGATCGGGCTCGTGCCGTTCTCGGTGGGCGGGAAGTCGGCGGCCAGCACGTTGGTGGCGTCCTGGCTCTGGGTGCCCGGCAGGCTGGTGTCGTTGGTGGTGCGCGCGCCCACCAGCGACACCACCACGGTCAGGCCCACCACGATGACCACCCACAGGAGCAGGCCCTTGATGGGGTTGTGCGCGACCCAGCGCGCCATGCGGTGCAGGACGGATGCCATTGTCAGGCCTGGGCGATCAGGCGCTCGGCGGGGGGCCGGTCATCGTTTTGAGCATACGCCTGCCTCCTCACCCCGGGGCGTGAATCACGCCACGGGTGGCAGCAGGTTCAGGCCGCCTTGCGCGGCGTGATGGCCCGCTCGGGCCTGCGCCCTTCACGCCGCGGGTGGCAGCACGCTCCCGGGGTCGAGCAACTCACGCGCGAGGTCGCCCACCGGCATGCCGTCGGCCTCGGCCTGCTCGAGCGCGGCGGGCACGTCGGCGGCCAGCGCAAGGCGCAGGCGGATGGCGGCATCGATTGCCGCGAGCCACTCGCTCACGCGATCGCAGTGCACCAGCACCGCGCCGGGCTCGCGGGCGATGAGCCGGGCCACCTCGTCGGCCAGCCGGGGAATCTCGGCGCGGGCCTGCACGGCGTCCTTCAACGGGAACCACCGGGTGCCGTAGCCCAGCCGCGCATACTCGGTGAGCGCATGACGGCTGCGCATGGCCGACACGATCGTGCGCACGCCCTGGTCGTGCCACCACGCGAGCTCGGCGGCGCGCCGGGCCACCCGGTGGCTGCGCCCTCCGCCTCCGGGCCGCTCGGCAATGGCCAGCGAGCCCGGGACGATCCAGGCGTGGGCGGGAACCTTGATGGCGCTCATGCGGCCCTCCGGTGTCGACGGCGAGATCACCCGCAGCCTTCACCCGCTCGCCGTCACGCCTCCAC
>JAFMJQ010000088.1 GCA_017853415.1 Thermoleophilia bacterium
GCGCTTCGCGCATGGAACGAGGCTAGGTGGTCAGCCTCCGGTAGAGCTGGGGCAGCTTCTGCGGCAGCGTCCGCACGTCGTCGATCACCACGAAGTTGGCGTCCGAGTACATCTGCGGCAGGTAGTCGGCGCCCTCCTGGTCGACCGTCACGCAGAAGAGGTGGATCTTCTCGCGCCGGGCCTCCCGCAGCGCCATCTGGGTGTCGGCCTGCGCGTAGGCGTTGTCCTGGTAGGTGTCGCTGTCGTAGGGACGGCCGTCGGTGAGCAGGATCATCAGCTTCACGTTGCTGTCCACGCTCATGAGGCGCTTGGTGGCGTGGCGGATCGCCGGGCCCATGCGGGTCTTGCTGCGGCCGTAGATGCCGCCGATGCGCCAGCGCACGCGATCGTCGTAGCGCTCGCCGAGTTCCTTCACGGTGTAGAACTGCGCGTCGTCGCGGCCGTTGCCCGAGAAGCCGTAGATGGCGTACTCGTCGCGAATGGCCTCGAGGGCCTCGCACATGAGGATGAGGCCCTCCTTCTCGATGTCGATGATGCGCTTGCGGCCGTCGATCTTGCGGTCGGTGGATGACGACATGTCCACGAGGAACGCCGTGGTCACGTCGCGGTCCTTCTTGTCGCGCTTGATGTAGACGCGGTCGGTGGGCGTGAGCCGGGCCTTGCGGTCGACCACGTGCTCCACGAGGCCGTCCAGGTCGAGGTCGTCGCCCTCCGTCTGGTAGCGCATCTTCCGCATGCGCTCGGGGCGCATGAGCTGGAAGCTGCGGCGGATCTGCGTGACCACGCCGCCGTACTCGTGGAAGACGGCCGCCACGAACGCGGGCACCTCACGCGTGGCGCGCGTCTCGCGCAGGGTGCACCACGACGGCCGGTAGTCCTCGATGCGGTGGTCCCACTCGTCGTACATGAAGACCTGCTCGCCGAGGTCCTCCTCCACGTGCTCGTCGCCCTGCGCGACCTCGGGGCCGGCGCCCTCGGGGGTCATGCCACCGGCGGAGTCGGGCGTCTCCTCGCCCTCGGCGTCGCTGCCGCGCCCGCTCTCCTCCATCTCGGCCTCGGACTCGGCCTTCTGGGCTGCGGCGTCCTCGTCCATCTGGCCCTCGGACACCTGCTGGGCCTGCAGCACCTTGTCGGCCGCCTCCATCGACTCGGCCTCGGCGTCCTCGCCCTTGTTGCCCTCCTTGTCCTTGTCGCCCTCGGCGCCCTCGGCCTCGATCTGGTTCTCGGCGGTGCTCTCGGGCTGGACGAGCTCCTCCATGACGGGAGGCACGAAGGGGGGCATCTCCATCGGCTCGTACTCGTCGAGCGGGTTGAAGTCGACGTCGCCGGTCTCCTGCTCGCCCTCCGCCTGCTCGGGCTTCTGGGCCTGCTGCTTCATGGCGTCTTCCGAGAACGGCTCGGTGATGCCGCGGCGGCCGGCCTGCATGACCTCGTCGATCATCGAGTAGATGCGGGCGGTCACGCGGGCGGTGTCGCCCACCGTGGCGTCCTCGCCCTCCACCTCGGCCAGCATGCCGATGGCGCCCTCGCTGGCCTCGCGCACGTGCGCCGACATGTCGTCGAACGGCGGCTCGCCATCCATGGTGGCCACCATCATGGCGTCGATCACCTGCCCCACCTCGGGCAGGTCGGCGGGAGACGTGCCCATCTCATCGCGGCGCAGCAGCGTCTGCTCCTGGATGAGGTCCATGTCGCGGCGGATGCCGGGGTAGCGGCGGCGGATCAACGCCTCGATGCGCTGGCCCTCGACGATGTTGAAGATGTCGCGGGCGAGCGCCGGCGACGGGAACAGCGCGTAGAACTTCGTGAGGTCGCTCTGCCGACGCCACTCCGCCTCGGTGCCGGCGGTGGGAAACGGGCTCTCCTTGGTGCTCATGCCGCCCCCAGTCCGTACTTGGTGGTGAGATCCGCGACCGTGTCGGGGATCTCATCGAGGGTGAAGCGGTACGTGCCGAACTCGATGCGCGCGGCACCGTGCGCGGCCGCCACCTTGTAGGCCACGAAGTTGCGGTCGTCGTCCTCGAAGAACCGCATGTCCGACGGCAGGATGATGTGGTCGGGCCCGAAGCGGTCGACCGACTCCATCTCGTCGATGCCGCGCACGGCCACATCGCGGCCCGAGAGCGCGGTGGCGTAGAGCTTGAGCACCCGGGCCACCTGGCGCAGCGCCAGGCCCTCGCGCAGCTCCTCGAGCACCTCGAGCGAGTACTTCGATCCCATGCGGAAGTACCCGCGGCCCACTTCCTTGTTCTTCTCGAGCACGTCGAGGCCGCGGCGCACCCACTCGGCCGCGCCATCGTGCGACACCCGCTCGCCGTTCAGCAGGTCGAGCATGGTGTTGGCGGCCTCGAGGGCGGCCTCGGGGTCGGCGGCGGCCACCAGGCGCACCTCGCGCATGTAGCACTCACGGTGCTTGGGGCGAAGACGGGCGAGGATCGGCGGCAGCGCGGCGGCGAGCTCCTGCGCGTGCTTGCGGCGGCGCTCGTCGCGGCGGTCACGTGCGGCCAGCAGCGACTTGAGCTCGGTGGCCCGCTGCTGCTTGGGCTCGATCTCGCGCAGCTGGCGCTCGAGCTCCTCGAGCTCCGATGCGAAGGCGCGGGTCTCGTCGTCGTCGGGCGGACCAACCGTGGCCTCGGTGACGATCTCCACGTAGGCATCGGCGATACCCGGGTCGGGCGCGTGGTAGAGGTCGGGCAGCTGCTTGGCCACCTCAACGCCCGACTTCCACCCCACATCGGCGATGGCGCGCACCTGGTCGAGGTAGCGCTCGATCGCGGCGTCGTCCTGCTCCTGGAACAGCCGCGGCAGCTGGCGCGCCACCTCCACGCCCAGCTGGTACTTCAGGTCGGAGATCTCCTGGACCAGGCGCAGGTAGTCGTCACGCCGCTCCTCGGGCACGGCCGCGAGCATGTCGCGACCGACGTACATGCCGACGTTGCCTGCGCCGCCTCCGCCCTGGGTGGACACGAGCCGGTTCCTAGAACTGGGTGTTGACGAGCTCGAGGATCGAGCGCTGCATCTCGAGGTCGTCGGTGATCGGCCGGCAGATCGTGGCCTCGCAGGCCGCGAGCGGGTCGACCCCGCCGTGGATCAGCTGGCCGGCGTACACGAGCAGGCGCGTGGACACGCCCTCCTCGAGGCCGTGGGTGCGCAGGTTGCGCACCTTCTCGGCCACCTTCACCAGGCGCTCGGCCACGTCGGCGTCCACGCCCGACTCCTGCGTGACGATCTCCTCCTCGAGCGACGCCTCGGGGTAGTCGAACTCCAGGGCCACGAAGCGCTGCTTGGTGGAGTGCTTGAGGTCCTTCAGCACCGACTGGTAGCCCGGGTTGTACGAGATGACCAGCATGAAGTCGAGCGGCGCCTGCACGACCTCGCCCTTCTTCTCGAGGGGGAGGATGCGGCGGTCGTCGGTGAGCGGGTGGATCACCACGGTGGTGTCCTTGCGGGCCTCCACGATCTCGTCGAGGTAGGCGATTCCGCCGGCCTTCACCGCGGTGGTGAGCGGGCCGTCCTGCCACACGGTCTCGTCGCCGCGCAGGGTGTACTTGCCCACGAGGTCGGAGGCCGTGAGGTCCTCGTGGCAGCCCACGGTCACGAGGGTGCGCCCGAGCTTCCAGCTCATGTGCTCGACGAAGCGCGTCTTGCCGCAGCCCGTGGGGCCCTTCAGCATCACGGGCAGGTGCGCCTCGTATGCCGCCGTGAACAGCTCGACCTCGTTGCCGACCGGGAGGTAGTAGGGCTCTTCCTCCAGGCGGAAGTCCTCCATCTTCTGGGTCTCAACCGCCATGTGCTCGGCACTCCTTGGTTCGAGTGAATCGTTGCGAAGTGGCCGGTGATCCTACAGCGCCGCGGGGGCCCGGCCCACCCCCGGCGGTCGCCCGCTCACTCGGCGGGCGGCTCGTCGGCACCCAGCGGCCACGTGGGCGGGAGGTCAAGCTCCCACTCGCCGCCGTCGGGGTAGTTCTTGGCGTACCACGCCTTGAAGTTGGGGATGGTGAAGCCCACCACGGCGCGGCTCTGCGGCTCGACCCGCACGAGGATCTCGCGCTCCTCGTCGTAGATCGTGGCGGCCGGCACGGGCGCTCCGAACACGGCCGTGAAGGTATCGGCGGCCGGGTCGTAGTTGTGCAGCGACTCGGACGCATTGCGCAGGGCGTTCTCCTCTGCGTAGTCCGGTCCGTCGTCCTTGGTCTGCTCGGCCATGCCGTGCATCCTCCATCCGCTTGTGAACCTGCCGGGAAACCCGGCCAAGTGGGCTAATGTACCGCCTCCTTACGGGTTCTATGCCGCAGTGCGGCGGGAGGTCTTGGCGGAATGCGAGGAGTCGACGCGACCCTCGAGGTCCTGAAGCGCAACGGCGTGGATGCCATCTTCGGCATCCCCGGCGGTCCCCTCATCCCTCTCTTCGACGCGCTGTTCGACGACTCGGACATCCGCCTCTTCCTCACCCGGCACGAGCAGGGCGCCGGGCACATGGCCGAGGGCTACGCGAAGGCATCGGGGCGGCTCGCCGTGTGCACCGGCACCTCCGGCCCCGGCGCCACCAACCTCGTCACCCCCATCGCCGACGCCTACATGGACTCCGTGCCCATGCTGGCGCTCACCGGCCAGGTGGGCTCGGCCCGCGTGGGCACCGACGCCTTCCAGGAGGCCGATATCGTCGGCATCTCCCTGCCGGTCGTGAAGCACTCGTGGCTGGTGAAGGACGCCCACGAGCTTCCCACCGTGCTCGAGGAGGCCATCTACGTGGCCACCACCGGGCGTCCCGGTCCCGTGCTCGTGGACGTGTGCGTGGACCAGTGGGCCGTCGAGGTGGACGACTACACCGGCCCGTTCCCGCCCGAGATGCCCGGCTACAGGCCCCCGTCGTCCAGCGGCCACCCGCGCCAGCTGCAGGCGGCGGCCCGGGCGATCGCCGAGGCCAGGAAGCCCATGCTCTACGCCGGTGGCGGCATCATCGCCAGCAACGCGGCCGACGAGCTCACCCGCATGGCCGAGGTGGCGCAGATCCCGGTCACCACCACGCTCATGGGCATCGGTGGCTTCCCGGCCTCCAACCCGCTGTTCGTCGGAATGCCGGGAATGCACGGGATCGCCGCCAGCACGTTCGCCTTCCAGGAGAGCGACCTCATCCTTGCCGTGGGCGTGCGCTTCGACGAGCGCGTGCTCTCGACCGTGATGAACGAGTGGGCGCCAAACGCCAAGATCATCCACATCGACGTCGACCCCGCGGAGATCGGCAAGAACCGCGCGGCGCACATCGGCATCGCCGGTGAGGCCAAGGCCGTGCTCGACGCCCTGGCCGACACCTACGTGCAGCAGGAGGCGCGCCACGACGACGCCTCGCGCTCCGCCTGGATGAGCCGCATCAACGCCTGGCTCGACGAGTACCCCTACGCCGTCGACGACGACGAGCCCGGGGTCATCGCGCCGCAGAACGTCATCAAGACCGTCTACGACATCACGGGCGGCGACGCCATCGTGGCCACCGAGGTGGGCCAGCACCAGATGTGGGCCGCGCAGTTCTACCCGTTCGAGAAGCCCCGCCGGTGGATCACCTCGGGCGGCCTCGGCACGATGGGCTTCGGCCTGCCCGCCGCGCTCGGCGCGCAGGTGGCGTTCCCCGACCAGCTCGTGGTGGACATCGCCGGGGACGGCTCGTTCGAGATGACCCTGCAGGAGCTCTCCACCGCGCAGACCTACGGGCTGCCGGTCAAGGTGGTCATCCTCAACAACGGCTTCCTCGGCATGGTGCGCCAGTGGCAGGAGCTCTTCTGGGACAAGCGGTACTCCAACACCTCGTTCGGTGAGTTCCAGCCCGACTTCTCGGCGCTCGCCGGCGCGTACGGAATCCCCGGCATGCGCGTGGAGGACCCGGACGACCTCGAGGACGCCCTGCGCGAGACCCTCTCCACCGACGGGCCCGCGCTCATCGACATCCAGGTGAACCGCGACGCCAAGGTGTTCCCCATGGTGCCGCAGGGCAAGGGCCCCGACGCCATGCTGGTGAAGGACCCGGCGAAGTAGCCCGCCGGGTCCTGGTGATCCTCGGGCACCCGCGGGGCGACAGCCTCTGCGGGGCGCTCGCGGATGCCTATGCCGAGGGGGCGCGTGATGCCGGGCACGCGGTGCGCGTGCTGGCACTCGGCGATCTCGACTTCGATCCCATCCGCCGCACGGGCTACGGCGAGGCGCCCCCGCTCGAACCCGATCTGGTGCGGGCACAGGAGGACATCGCCTGGTGCGAGCACATGGTGTGGGCGTACCCCAACTGGTGGGGCACCATGCCGGCGCTGATGAAGGGGTTCATCGACCGGGCGATCCTCCCGGGGTTCGCCTTCCAGTACCGCGAGGGCAAGCTGCTCTGGGACAAGCTGCTGAAGGGCCGCAGCGCCCGGCTGCTGGTCACCATGGACACGCCGCCGGCGTGGTACCGATGGGTGATCGGCCGCCCGGGGCACAACCAGATGCGCAGGTCGGTGCTGGGGTTCTGCGGCGTCAGGCCCGTGCGCGTGAGCCAGTTCGGCGTCGTCAAGAAGGCCACGCCCGAGCGGCGCGCGAAGTGGCTCGCCACGGCGCGCGACCTGGGGGCTTCCGCGCGCTGAACGCCAACCGACCGTACTCCCACCACAGGGAGGCGTTTCGGGGGGATACTCAGAAGGAGTACTCGTCCGTCTTCGACCACCAACGGGAAGGTCGGACTTGAGCACCGCGTCGAATCAGCAGTCGGGCATCTCCATCGGGTCTCTGGCACGCCGTACCGGCGTGCCGGTGGACACCCTGCGCGCGTGGGAGCGCCGCTACGGGGTGCTGCAGCCCCAGCGCACCGATGGTGGCCAGCGCCGCTACGGCAACCGCGACATCGAGCGCGTGCTGTGGCTGTCGGCCCGGGTGGCCGAGGGCCAGCGCATCTCCGACGCCGTCGCGGCCCTCAACGCGCTCGAGCGCGAGGACGACGAGGCCGATGCCGCGGGTGGTCCCACCGCCGCGCTGGCATCGCGACTGGCCGTGGCCGCGCGGCAGGGCGACGGCGCCAGGGTGGAGCTCGAACTCGACCGCGCCTTTGCCGCCCTGCCGATGGTGCAGGCGATGGAGCTGGTGGTGTTCCCCGCACTGGCCGACCTCGGTCGCCGCTGGGCGGAGGGCGAGCGGGTGGTGGTTGCCGAGCACCTGCTGAGCGCCGCCACCGAGCGCAGGCTCGCCGCACGCCTGTCGGCCGCGCGCCGGCCGCGTGGGCCCATCGGGATCGTGGCGTGCCCGTCCGGCGAGCGCCATGCGGTGGGCGCCCTCTGCCTGTCGGTGCTCATGGCGCAGGACGGCTGGCGCGTGAGCTTCCTCGGCGCCGACACCCCGCTGGCCGAGGCCGACGCCGTGGCGCAGGCCCGCCGGGCCCGCGCGTGCGTGGCCGTGTGCACCCTGCCGGG
>JAFMJQ010000089.1 GCA_017853415.1 Thermoleophilia bacterium
GAGGAGACCGTCGAGGAGACGGCCACCGAGGATTCCGACGAGGCCGCCGAGGAGACCTCCGCCAAGGACTGACCCCCGGGGGCGCCCGCGGTCGGGCCCACCGGTAGCGTGGGGGCATGCCGTCGCCCCTGCCCGAATCACCGCGGCTCGCCCACGACCTCGGGTTGGGGCATCGCGTGGTGGCGGGGGCGGACGAGGCCGGGCGCGGCTGCCTGGCGGGGCCGATCGTGGCCGCGGCCGTGTGCTTCGACCTCGCCTCGCTCGACGCCGACGGGCTGCGGGACATCGCGGCGCTCGACGATTCCAAGCGCCTCACCGCGCGCCGCCGCGCCCAGCTGGCCGGGGTGGTGATGCGCCGCGCGCGCCAGGTGGTGGTGGTGTCCGCCAGCGCCCGGGCCATCGATGCCGACGGCCTGCACGCCACCAACATCCGCATCATGCGCGAGGCCATCTCGGCCATCGCGCCCGCTCCGGATGTGGCGCTCGTGGACGGCTTCCACCTGGGCGACGATGCGCCGCCCCATCGCAGGGTGGTGAAGGGCGACGCCACGAGCGCCGCGATCGCCGCGGCATCGGTGATCGCCAAGGAGGCCCGCGACCGGCTGATGCGCGGGCCCGCGGCCATGGCGTATCCGGAGTACGGCTTCGACCGCCACGTGGGCTACATCACCGCTGCCCACACCGAGGCGGTGCGCCGCCTGGGCCCGTGCCCCCTGCATCGCCGGTCGTTCCGGTCGAGCGCCTACGGCGACGACCTCACCCTATTCGGGTAGGGCGCTCACGCGAGTGGCGCGTGCCGCCGCGCGGGATCTCACGATGCCCAGCCGTCATCAGGCGCGATGTCCTCGATGCGGGTGATGTCCCATCGCGGGCCATGCGGCACCACGATGATGAGGTCGGGCCGCAGCGCGTGCCCGGAATAGGCCGGATGGCGCGCCTGCCAGGCCTGCGCCGCACGGGCGAGCCGGCCGCGCTGGGCATGGCTGATGGGGGGCGCGTGCGGGTGCACCGTGGTGCGGGTCTTCACCTCGCAGGCCGCCACCACGCCGCGCCGTTCGGCCACGATGTCGATCTCACCGCCCGCCGCCCGCCATCCGCGTGCCAGCACCCTCCAGCCACGCCGTATGAGCCAGCGAGCCGCGGCATCCTCGCCGGCAGCGCCAAGGGCGTGATCGGGATGCCTGCGGTCGCCGTGCACGCGCTCATCGTGCCCCCTCATGTGCGTCACGGGGTCAACGCGGTGCGCCGGAATGCGCGCGGCGGTGCGCCGCTCTCCCTGAATCACGGCGCCGCATCGGCAAGACTGCATGCGTAGCACCTGAGACGAATCGATCCCGAGGAGGCCGCATGCCCTTCGAGCTCCCGCCGCTCCCGTACGCATTCAACGCACTCGAGCCGCACATCGACGCAACGACGATGGAGATCCACCACGACCGCCACCACAAGGCGTACGTGGACAACGCGAACGCCGCTCTGGCCGGCACCGCGTGGGAGAACTCCAGCGTGGAGGATGTGCTCACGAGCCTCGACCAGATTCCCGAGGACATCCGCATGGCCGTCCGCAACAACGCGGGCGGGCACTACAACCACTCGCTCTTCTGGGAGATCATGGGCCCGAACGGCGGCGGTGCGCCCGGCGGCACCCTCGGCGCAGCCATCGACTCCACCTTCGGCTCGCTCGATGAGCTCAAGGCGAAGGTGAACGACGCCGGGGTCAAGCGCTTCGGATCGGGATGGACCTGGCTCGTGGTCTCGGGGGGCAACCTCGAGGTGATGTCCACGCCCAACCAGGACACCCCGCTGTCGGAGGGCAAGGCGCCGATCCTCGGCATCGACGTCTGGGAGCACGCGTACTACCTCGAGTACCAGAACAAGCGCCCGGTGTACCTCGAGGCCTGGTGGAACGTGGTGAACTGGGATGCCGTGAGCGCCCGGTACGAGGCCGCCGCCTGATGATGTGACGGTGGCGCGCGGGCCTCGTGACGGCCCGCGCGCCATCCGCGCAGCGAACGCGGCCATGCTCGGTGCATGGTCGCGCGCATGCTCAGCCCCGCCCTCCTCGGGCTCGATACCGCCACCGTCGAGGTGGAGGTCGACCTCCGCCCCGGGCTGCCGGGCTTCAGCGTCGTGGGGCTCCCCGATACGGCGGTGCAGGAGGCCCGTGAGCGCGTGCGGTCGGGTCTGGTCAACCAGGCCTTCGACCTCCCGGCGCTGCGCATCGTGGCCAACCTCGCGCCGGCCGACCTGAGGAAGGCCGGACCGCAGTACGACCTCCCCATCGCGCTGGCGGTGCTCTCGGGGTCGGGGCAGCTGCGCCCCGGCGCCCTTGCGGGCACGGGGGCCATCGGTGAGCTGGCGCTCGACGGCACCCTCAGGCCGGTGCCGGGGGCGCTGGTGATGGCCGAGCACGCGGCCCGCCGCGGGTGGCGGCAGTTGGTGGTGCCCGAGGCCAACGCAGCCGAGGCCGCGCTGGTGCCCGGCATACGGGTGCTGGGGGCCCGCGCGCTGCGCCACGCCGTCGAGGTGCTCGAGCGCCGGTCCGACCCCTGCCCGGTGTCGGTGGACGCCGATGCCCTGCTCGATGCGGCCATGCCCGAGGCGGCGGGCGACCTGGCCGACGTGCGCGGGCAGGGCGATGCCCGGCGGGCACTCGAGATCGCCGCGGCGGGCGGGCACTCGATGCTCATGATCGGCCCGCCCGGCGGGGGCAAGACCATGCTGGCCCGCCGCCTGCCCGGAATCATGCCGCGGCTTCGCGTGCGCGAGGCCATTGCGATTACGCGGGTGCACTCGGTGGCCGGGCTGCTGGGGCAGGGCGAGGCCCTGGTCACCCAGCGCCCCTTCCGCGCGCCGCATCACACCATCTCGGCCCCCGGGCTGGTGGGAGGGGGGCGGCTTCCGCGCCCCGGAGAGATCACCCTCGCGCATGAGGGAGTGCTGTTCCTCGACGAGGTCTGCGCGTTCTCACCGGTTGCGCTCGACGCCCTGCGCCAGCCGCTCGAGGAGGGGTGCATCGACATCACCCGGGCATCGGGCACGGCACGGTTTCCGGCGGAGCCGCTCCTCGTGTGCGCGGGCAACCCGTGTCCGTGCGGGCATGCGGGCGATCCCGCGCGCGCCTGCACGTGCGCGCCCGCGGCGGCGGATGCCTACCGGGCCCGCATCTCGGGCCCCATCGCCGACCGCATCGACCTTCGCGTGGACATGCCCCGGCTCGAGAGGCACGAGATGCTCGATGACTCCACGGCGGGGGAGACCAGCGCCACGGTGCGCGGTCGCGTGCAGGGTGCCCGCGACGCGCAGGACGCCCGTGGGCAGGTGGTGCCGAACGCGCGCCTGGGAGCCGCATCGGCCCGCGAGGCCGCAGGCATGGATCGGGCGGCCCGCTCGCTGCTGGGCACGGCGATCGATCGGTTGGCCCTCACCGCGCGCGGGTGCGACAGGGTCATCCGCGTGGCGCGCACCGTCGCCGACCTCGCCGGGTGCGAGCGCGTGGGCGCAGAGCACCTGGCCGAGGCGCTTCGCTATCGCAGCGCGGGCGCCCTCGCGTGAATGCCGGCGCCGAGTGGCCCCTGGGGCTCGCATGGTTGTCCCACGCGCTCTCACGCGACCTCCAGCGCGCTGCGCGCGTGGCAGGGGGCCCCGATGCCCTGTGGGCCGCGACGGGGCCGCAGATGGCCTCCTGGCTTGGCGGCGACCGGGGTGCCGCCGATACGGCCCTGCAGGCCCGTGCGGCGTTTCGCGCCCGCGCCGCCCGCACCGCCCTGTCGGCACGGGGCATCGTGCATGTGCCGATCACGGCCCGCGGATACCCCACGCGGTTGCGGCGCATCTTCGACCCGCCCTTCGGGCTGTTCGGCATCGGCGCCTTGGTGCCGGCGCTGCAGGCAATGGAGCAGGGGCCGGCCATTGCGGTGGTGGGGTCGCGACGCCCGTCGGGGGCCGGGCGGCGCCTGGCGTCCCAGATCGCCGCCGAGCTGGCCGATCGCGGGGCGGTGGTGGTGAGCGGCCTCGCGCGGGGCATCGACGCGGCGGCGCATGAGGGGGCCCTCGAGGCGGGGGGAGTCAGCGTCGCCGTCCTCGGGTCTGCCGTCGATCGCATACATCCGCGGCGCAATGTGGGCCTGGCCGATCGCCTTGGCGAACGCGGGGCGGTGCTCAGCGAGTACTGGCCGGGCACGGACCCCATGCCGTGGCGGTTTCCCGCACGCAATCGCATCGTGGCCGGGCTGTGCGACGCCGTGGTGGTGGTGGAGGCCGCGTCACGGTCGGGTGCGCTCATCACCGCGGATTTCGCCATGGAGAACGGCACGCCGGTGCTCGCCGTGCCGGGATGGCCGGGGTCGGCGCTCTCGGCCGGCTGCAATGCCCTCATCCGTTCGGGCGCGGGCCTGTGCGAGGGGGCCGACGACGTGGTGGCCGAGGTGCCGTCCGGCGCGTGGCGCGACGCCCCCGTGGCGGCGTCGTCCACCGGCCCCTGCGCCGCCGTGCTGGCGGTGGTGCAGCGCGAGCCGGCGGGAGCGGATCGCATCGCGCACGAGACGGGTCTGGCGAGCGCAGAGGTGGCCGTGGCGCTGGCGGCCCTCGAGATGGACGGCCTCGTGGCGCGCGAGCACGGCGGCGTGTTCCGGGCCGTGTCGGGGAGGGGGCGCGGTGGCCGCGCTCCCGGGTGATGGGGACGTGGCGCGCCTAGCGGCGCGCGGGCGTGGCGGAGTAGTGCTCGAGGATTCGCTCGGCATTTGCCGCCACCGCACTGCGCAGGTCCTCAGGCGTATGCAGCACGGCCTCGCCGCCGTGCTTGGTGATCTCCTTCACCAGCCACTCATCGCTGGCGTAGGGGATCTCCGCGATGATCGATCCGTCCGAGAACCGCTCGGCCGACGGGTGCTCCTCGGCCAGCCAGCGCGCGATGGCCGGGCTGCACCACACCCGCGCGATCTGGGCGTGCTGCACCGGCTGCGTCGACGCGCCCCACGGCTGGTACGGCACGGCCTCCACCTCGGGGCGGCGCTCGAAGTGCTCGTCCTGCGGCGTGGCGCCGCGGATGCGGTCGAGGCGGAAGGTGCGCTGCTCGCCGGCCTTTCGGCAGAAGGCGACCAGGTACCAGGCGTCGCGGGAGTTCATGAGCATGTGGGGCTCGATGACGCGCTTGGTCACCTCGCCGCGCGACTCGGTCCAGTAATCGATCTCGATCACCTGGTCCTCGCGCACCGCGCGCGCCAGGGTGGCGCCCACCGACTCGCTGGCGGTCTGCACGGCGCCGAGCTCGACGCCGGTGGTGGATGCCTCGCCCACGGCGTCCTCGATCTTGCGGCGCGCGGATGCCAGGGACTCCTCGCCCACCAGCGGCAACCTGCCGCCCACGAAGTCGAGGGCCCACAGCAGGGCCTTGGCCTCGAGCGGCGAGAGCCGCGCGGGGCGCGAGAACTGGTCGCCGTAGACCTCCTTCTGCACCACCACCTCGTCGCCCTCCACCTGGGCGAACAGCGCGTAGCAGCCGCCGCCGAAGTTGATGAGGTTGAGCAGGGTGAGGTCCTCCTCGAGGGCCTCCTGCGTGAGGTTGAGCTCCGACCGCAGGGCCGAGCACGGCACCTCGGCCTCGTAGGAGCGCCCGCATGCGGCGAGCAGGCGGGTCATCAGGGCGAGCAGCCGCGAGATGCGCTCCACCGGCACCACGCGCTCCGAGGGGTCGTCCGTATCGTCCACGGGCGACGCCTCGGCGGTGCGGGGCAGGGGCTTGGCACGACGCCGGGGCTTGATGGAATGGCGGGTGCGCAGCTGCTCGAGGGCGGTCATCGCGGCCGTGCGCAGGGCCGGGGGCTCCAGCACCTCGGCCTCGGCCCCGAGGCCGAGCACCCACGACACGATCTCGCGCTCGCCGCCGTAATCGGTGCGGAACACGGCCGAGCCATCGGGGCGCTCCTCGTACTCGCCCTGGGCGCCGAACATCTGGTCGACCCACCAGGCGATGGTGGGGGAGAGCTCGATCACCGCGGTGCCGATGGGGTCGGCCAGCTGCCAGGGGGCGCGGTCGCGGTAGCGCGAGAGGTCGACCTCGCTGGGGGGCGGGAAGTCGTGCTCGGCGCGCGTCTTGAACGTGATGCGGCCCTGGATGCGCGAGAGGCGGAAGCAGCGCAGGTCCTCGCGGTCGTGCGCGTAGCCCACCAGGTACCAGTTGCCCGCCATGTACAGGAGGCTGTAGGGATCGACCTCGCGGTCGCCGAGGTCGTCGCGGCCGATCGAGTAGTACCGGAACCGGATGGTCTTGCGGCGGCTGATCGCCGATTCGATCTTGATGAGGTGGCTCGACACCTCGGATGTGTGGCGGCTGCCCAGCAGGTTGACGGCCACGGTTCGCGCCGCGTGGTCGTCGAGCGGGCTGGGCCGCCCGAGGGTGAGGTGCTGCAGCGCCAGGCGCAGGGGCTCGGCGTACGCGAACTGGCCCTCGAGCAGGTAGAGGCTGGTGTGCAGCGCGCTGAGCTCGGCCTCGTCGAACTCGATCGGCGGCAGGTAGTAGTTCTCGGGCGGCATCGCGTAGAGGTCGCCCTGGAAGGGGTCGTCGCTGGGCCGCTCGACGGCCAGCTTGAGGCCCACGCCCTCGAGCTCCGACCGGTCGGAGTAGAAGCGCCGCAGGAACGCCTGCTCGCTCATGCCGCCGTAGCCCTCCACCGCCTCGTGGATCTCCTCGGCGGTAACGGGGCGCTGTTGCGCCATCAGGAATGCGACGAGCGAGAGCTGCCGCACCAGCTTGTCGTCATCCCTCTGGCCCAACCGGCCTCTCCTTCGACTGCGGCGCGCCACGGATGTTAGACGAGAGAGGGGTCTCTTCGCGCGGTCCCGGGGTGCGAATTCTCGCATGTGGAGCCATGATCGCCACACTCGTGACACTCATGACAGTGGGATGCGGCGCCGCCGATCAGCCCGCCAGCCTGTCGGGACGGGTGCTTCGCGTGGTCGATGGCGACACGATCGTGGTGCAGGGCGTGGGGACGGTTCGCTACATCGGCATCGACACCCCCGAACTGCATCACCCCCGCAAGCCCGTCGAGCGCTTCGCCGCCCGCGCGGCGGCCCTCAACCGGCGCATGGTGGCGGGGCGCGCGGTGCGCCTGGTCACCGACGTCGAGGAGCGCGATGCCCATGGCCGCCTGCTGGCGTACGTCTACGCGGGCGACGTCATGGTGAACGCCCGACTTGTGGAGCTGGGGGCGGCCGAGCAGTTCCCGTATCCCCCGAACACCCTGCATAGAGCCGAGTTCGCGCGCCTCGAGCGCGCTGCCATCCGCGCGCGACGCGGGCAGTGGGGGTCCGCCGAGGGCGGGCCCCCGTGGGGCACGGTCAGTCCGGCGGGTTGAAGTTGGCGTGCGACGTCATGCGCCACCGTCCGCCGGACC
>JAFMJQ010000013.1 GCA_017853415.1 Thermoleophilia bacterium
TACTTCCCGCCCACCACCACGTTGACCAGCTTGCCGGGCACCACGATCGTGCGCCTGGGCTCGGCGCCGGCCATCGCGGCCTGCACCTTGGGCAGCGAGAGCGCCATCGCGGCGAGGGCGTCCTCGTCCATGTCGGGCGCCACGTCCACCCGGTCGCGCAGCTTGCCGTTCACCTGGAACACGATCGTGACCGTCTCGGCCACGAGGAACGCCGGGTCGGCCTCGGGCCACGGCTGCTCCCACAGACGCTCGCCCCCCATGGCCTCCCACAGTTCCGACGCGATGTGCGGCGCGAACGGGAAGATGAGCGACACCGTGGTGCGCGCCGCGTGCCACAGGGCCTTCTCCCCGGCCTGCGACTGCAGCGCCCCCTCCGACACGTCGCGGGTGGCCTGGTTCACGAGTTCCTGGATGGCGCTGATGGCCGTGTGGAACGAGAAGCGCTCGCCGATGTCCTGCGTCACCTTCTCCACGGTGGCCTCGGCCTTGCGCACCAGTGCCAGCGCGGCGGCGTCGCCATCCACGTCGGCGGGGGCGGGGCGCCCGGGATCGCCATCGCCGGGCAGGCCGCGCACCAGGCGCCATACGCGATCGAGGAACCTGCGCTGGCCCTCCACCCCGGTGTCGCTCCACTCGGCATCGTCGGCCGCGGGGCCCATGAAGAGGATGTACAGCCTGAGGGTGTCGGCGCCGAAGCGCTGGATGATCTCGTCGGGCGGCACCACGTTGCCCCGGCTCTTGCTCATCTTGGCGCCCTGGTGGTGGATCATCCCCTGGGTGAAGAGCCGCGCGAACGGCTCGCGCGTGCCCACCAGGCCCAGGTCGTACAGCACCTTGGTGAAGAAGCGGGCATAGAGCAGGTGCAGGATCGCGTGCTCCACCCCGCCGATGTACTGGTCGACCGGCAGCCAGTAGTCGGCGATGTCCCGATCGAACGGACCACCCGTGAAGTGCGGTGCGGTGTAGCGCAGGAAGTACCACGACGAGTCGACGAAGGTGTCCATGGTGTCGGTCTCGCGCCGCGCCGCGCCGCCGCACGACGGGCATGTGGTGGCCACCCAGTCGTCGGCCGCCGCCAGCGGGCTGCGCCCCTGCGGCGCGTAGTCGTCCACGTGGGGCAGGAGCACCGGCAGCTGGTCATCGGGCACCGGCACCACGCCGCAGGCGTCGCAGTTGACCACCGGGATGGGCGCCCCCCAGTAGCGCTGGCGCGAGATGAGCCAGTCGCGAAGGCGGAAGCCCACGGTGGCGTCGCCCAGGTCGCGCTCGGCCAGCCACGCGCACATGGCCTGCTTGGCCTGCTCCACCTCCATGCCGTCCAGCACGTCGCTGTTCACCAGCCGCCCCGGGCCGGTCATGGCCTCGTGCAGCGGGGCGTCGGCGGCCACGCCCTCCTCGGCGATCACGCGCGTGATGGGCAGCCCGAAGGCGGTGGCGAACGCGAAGTCGCGGTCGTCGTGCCCCGGCACGGCCATGATGGCCCCGGTGCCGTAATCCATCAGCACGTAGTCGGCCACCCACACCGGGATCGCCTCGCCGTTGACGGGATTGATCACGTGCCGGCCGGTGAACACGCCGGTCTTAGGGCGCTCGGCCGAACTGCGTTCGGCCACGGCGGTGCGGGCGGCGGTGCCCACGTACGCGGTGACCTCCGCCTGCTCGGGCCGGCCATCCACCAGGCGCGGAACCATGGGGTGCTCGGGCGCCATGAGGAAGAACGTGGCGCCGTGCAGCGTGTCGGGGCGCGTGGTGAACACGGGGATGCTGGCCGACCCATCGTCCAGCGTGAACTCCACGCGGGCACCCACCGAGCGGCCGATCCAGTTGCGCTGCATCGTGAGCACGCGCTCCGGCCAGTCCTCGAGCAGGTCCATGTCGTCGAGCAGGGCCTGCGCGTAGTCGGTGATGCGCAGGAACCACTGCGGCAGCTGGCGCAGCTCCACCGGGCTCTTGCACCGCTCGCAGAGGCCGTTCACCACCTGCTCGTTGGCCAGCACCGTCTGGTCCTGCGGGCACCAGTTGACGGCGGCCTCACGGCGCTCCACCAGGCCCTTCTCGAGGAACCTCAGGAATATCCACTGGGTCCAGCGGTAGTACTCGGGATCGGCCGTGGAGATCTCGGTGTCCCAGTCGATCGAGAAGCCCAGCCGGCGCAGCTGCGCGCGGATGCTCGCGATGTTGCGCGCGGTCACCTCGGCGGGCGGCTCGCCGGTGCGTATGGCCGCGTTCTCGGCGGGCAGCCCGAAGGCGTCGTAGCCCATCGGGTGGAACACCACATGCCCCGTGCGGCGCCGGAAGTGCGCCACGACGTCGCCCATGGTGTAGTTCTTGACGTGCCCCATGTGGATCTCGCCCGAGGGGTACGGCAGCATCTCGAGCACGTACGCCTTGGGCGTGTCGGGCACGACGGGGGCCTCGCCGTCGCGTGCGACGGGCTCCGCGTGGAAGGCGCGGCGGGCGTCCCACTCGGACTGCCATCGGGCCTCCGTCGCCGCCGGGTCGTAGCGTTCCGGGAGTGCGCGCGGCGGTGGGGTCATCGGCGGGCGACAGTACCAAGTAACGGAGGGGACCACCCCTGACAACGCTCGGCGCCAAGACAGAGATCCGCGAGGCCGACGTGGCACGTGACTTCGACGGCATCCTGGCGGTCTACGCGGCCAACCGCTGGAGCCACGCGCGCGAGCCCGAGCGGCTGCGAATCGCCGTCGAGCGGGCCGACCTGGCACTGGTGGCCGTGCAGGACGGCGAGGTGGTCGGGTTCGTGCGCACCATGAGCGACGGCGCCTTCGCCGTGTACATCGCCGACATCCTCGTGATGCCCGACGTGCAGCGGCAGGGAATCGGCAGCCAGCTTCTGCAGGCGGTGCTCGACCACTACCCCATGAAGACCTTCCACCACCAGGTGCTCATCGCCGAGCGCGACGCCGACGGCTTCTACCGCCGCATGGGGCTCTCGGCGGTGGGGGCATTCGGCCTCACGGCTTTCATCCGCACACGCGACAAGCGGTAACGATCGGACCCATACGGGGGCCTGCCGCCGAGCACCGGACTAGCGTTCCCCGCGACTCCTCATTTGAGGGGTTCGAAATGCGTGGACGTGCAGGCCGTCGGTACCCAAGTTCGACGAGCAGTTGCAGCCTCGCCGAACAAGGTGGAAAACGTGCCGGAAGGCGTCGTCAAGTGGTTCAACGCCGAGAAGGGCTTCGGCTTCATCACCCCGGATGACGGGGGCAAGGATCTGTTCGTGCACTTCTCCGAGATCCAGGGTTCGGGCTACCGCACCCTCGATGAGGGGCAGCGCGTGAACTACACCGCTGCGGAGGGCCCCAAGGGCCCGCAGGCGCAGGGCGTCACGGCGATCTGAGCCACGGGCGCCCACGAGGGCGTCCGCATGAGGTACCCGACGGGCTCCCACGTGGAGCCCGTCGGCGTTTCGGGGCCCCGTCGCGCGAGCAGACCGGTAGGGTGCCGCGCCGTGCCCGCGCACCGTCGCACGGGCGGACCATGAGGAGCACCGCGTGTCAGACGCCGCAGCGCAGGTGACGCCAGAGCAGCGCCAGCACAGCCGGCGCTGGGTGATCCTGGCGATCCTCGGCATCGCCCAGCTCATGGTGGTGCTCGACGCCACCATCGTGAACATCGCGCTTCCGTCGGCCCAGGCCGACCTCGGGTTCTCCGACTCCAACCGCCAGTGGATCATCACGGCCTACGCCCTGGCCTTCGGCAGCCTGCTGCTGTTCGGCGGGCGGCTGAGCGACGTGCTCGGGCGCAAGTGGGTGTTCTTCTGGGGCCTCATCGGCTTCGCGGTGGCATCGGCCATCGGCGGCCTGGCCCAGGACTTCACGGTGCTCGTCACCGCCCGTGCGCTGCAGGGCGCGTTCGGCGCGCTCCTCGCCCCCGCCGCTCTGTCGCTGCTCACCACCACGTTCACCGACGCCAAGGAGCGCGGCAAGGCCTTTGGCATCTACGGCGCCATCGCGGGCGCGGGCGGTGCGCTGGGGCTGCTGCTCGGCGGTGTCCTCACCGAGTACCTCTCATGGCGCTGGTGCCTGTGGGTGAACCTGATCCTGGCCATCCCGGCCGCCATCGGCGCGGTGGTGCTCCTGGTGCACCACGGCCGCAGGAAGGCCAGCCTGGACATCCCGGGCACCATCACCTCGGTGCTCGGCCTCCTCGCCCTGGTGTACGGCTTCACGAAGGCCGAGACCGATGGCTGGACATCCGGCGTCACCATCGGGCTGCTGGCCGTCGGCGTGGTGCTGCTGGCGGTGTTCGTGTGGATCGAGATCGGCTCGAAGGAGCCCATGCTGCCCATGCGGGTGCTCACCGACCGCAACCGCGGGGGTGCCTACCTCGGCCTCGCCCTGGCATCCGCGGGGCTGTTCGGGGTGTTCCTGTTCCTCACGTACTACCTGCAGGCCACGCTCGGGTACTCGCCCATCACCACGGGCCTGGCCTTCCTGCCGATGATCGGCGCGATCATGCTCACCGCCACCACGAGCACCGCGCTGATCCTCCCCCGCACCGGGCCGCGCCTGCCGGTGACC
Source organism: Thermoleophilia bacterium (assembly GCA_017853415.1). Taxonomy (GTDB): domain Bacteria; phylum Actinomycetota; class Thermoleophilia; order Miltoncostaeales; family Miltoncostaeaceae; genus SYFI01. The sequence continues at coordinate 4,548 of JAFMJQ010000013.1, forward strand.
CTCGGCATGGTGCTCGGCATGATCGGCCTGCTGCTGTTCACGCAGATCGGGGTCGACACCGCGTACGTGACCCATGTGCTGCCGGGGCTGCTGGTCACCGGCCTGGGGCTCGGCCTGGTGTTCGCCTGCTGCTTCGAGGTGGGCACCATGGGGGTCGAGGCCAACGATTCGGGCGTGGCCTCCGCCATGGTCAACACCACCCAGCAGGTGGGAGGGTCCATCGGCACTGCGCTGCTCAGCACGATCTTCGCGAGCGCGGTCACCGGTTTCGTGGTCGCCAGTTCCGACCCGAAGTCGCCCGCCACGCAGGCCGCCGCCCAGGTGGATGGCTACACGACCGCCTTCTGGTGGGCGGCGGGAATATTCCTGCTGTCTGCCGTCGTATGCGGGCTGCTCATGACGCGCGACGTGCCGGAGCACGATCCGACCGCGCCCCGGGTGGCCGCCTAGGCCACCCCGAGCACCGCACGGTGCAGGCGCCCCCGTGGGGCGCCCCTCACTCCTGCTCGGCGGCCCCGAGAATCGGCCCAACCACCACCTGGGTCTTGCCCGCGGCCTTGGCCTCGTAGAGCAGCACGTCGGCCCGCTGGTAGGCGTCATCCCATGCGGCATCACCCCAGCCCACGGGAATGCCGCCGGCGGATGCCGACATTCCGGGCCCGCCCGCGGGCGCGATGGCAGACACCGAGTCGATCATCCGCTGGCCCGCCAGGCGCATCACCTCGGGGTCGCCGGAATCCAGCAGCACCACGAACTCGTCCCCGCCGAGGCGGGCCACCATGTCGTCATCGCGCACGGCACCCGCGATGGCATGTGCGGCCGCGATGATGACCTCGTCGCCCACGGCATGCCCCAGCTGGTCGTTGACGTCCTTGAAGTCGTCGAGGTCGACGATCATCACCCCGAATGGGCGGGCGGCGGCGTCGATGCGCCGCAGGCGGCGATCGATCGCCTGCAGCATGGCGGTGCGGTTGGGCAACCCCGTGAGCGGATCGCGCAGGGCCAGCGATGCCATGTCCTCGCGCAGGGCCACCTGCGCCACGGCGTGGGCCATGCGGTCGAGCGCATTCGCGAGCTCCGCGCCGCGCCCGGGGGCGTCGCCCCCGACGACCTCACGCGCGCAGGCCACGAGCACCCCGAACTCGTCCCGCTCCGTGGCCACCGGGCAGCAGATCGTCACCGCGTTCATGGGGTCCGCATGCGCGCACGCGCCGAGCCGCAGGCCGGGGAGACTCACGTGCGTTCGCCCGGTTTGCAGCGCGACGCAGGTGTCCCGCTCCACCTCCGCCGCGGGTGACCCGGCGCCGCCCAGCAGGCCGGCCCCCAGGCGGCTGCTCGTGCGCACGCCCACCTCCATCCCGGGCTCAAGTCGCCGGGCGGCGGTGATCACGGCCGCCTCGGCGTCGGGCATCGACGCGGCCGCGAGGATCACCCGCGTGGCCTGGTCGGTCACCTCATGTTCCTGCCCCGAGCGCGCGAGGCGCGCGACTTCCGAGCCAAGCTCCTGCGCCACGGCGTCGGCCTCGCTGGCCCGCCGCTCGGCGATGCCGCGGGCAACCATCATGGCGATGAGGGTCAAGACGGGGCGCAGGTCATCCTCGACCCAGAGGCCATAGCCCCCGGGGCGGTTGGCAAGGCCGACCATGCCGATGAGGGCGTCACCGTCACGCAGGGGAATACCCATGTACCCGTCAAGTGGCGGATGCCCGGGGGGCAGCCCGCACCGCCGGGGGTCGGTGGCGGGGTCATCGCTCACCACGAGTTCGCCCGTGGCCACCGTGACCCCGAAGAGCGAATCGAGGTTCCGGAACTCCAGGCCCCGGTCCGCGAACTCGTCGAACACCCCACGCGACCACGCGTTCCACGCGATGTCGGTGACCGCCAGCGAGTGCAGGTACGGCGCCCCGTCGGGCCCGCGCTCGATGCGGCCGAGGAACCCGAACTGGCTGTCGGACAGGGCGATGATCCTGCGCAGCGCGGCGTCCCACCAGGCGCGGTCGACGCCCACGTGGACATACAGGTCATGGAGCTCGTCCTGCGCCTGCAGCACCGCGCGCAGCCGATCCCGCTCCTCACCTGCACTGGCGGTCATGTCACGGGAGTTCGGTTCCGGCGCCATCACCAGCGGAAGGCCTCCACGTCGCTCTTGGCACGTCCCATTCTGGATGCCGCGGGCGGCCTGCGGAGGCCGGCTCACAATATCCTTGCAATCGATCGTCAGCTCGACCGGAGGCCGGCCTTGCCCAGCATCGCAATGCAGATGGCGCCGTGGCTGCTGCCGGCCATGCGGCGCCGCTATCTCGGTTCCGCCGCGCCGGTGGTCGACCTTCGCAGCTTCGACGCGCGCGAGCTGCCGCCGGCGCTCGCCCGGGATCACCCATCCGAGCAGGCCAGGCCGGGCGGGGCCACCGGCACGTGGCTCCACCCCGAGCGCCGGGCGAACGGCGCGATCGTGTTCCTGCACGGCGGGGCGTACGTGTTCGGGCCGGGTCCAGGGCACTGGGAGTGGCTGTGCGCGATGAGCGACGCCACGGGCATGGCCGCGCTCATGCTCATGTACGACCGGGCACCCGAGGCGCGATTCCCGACGGCGCTCGAGCAGGTCGTGGCCGCCTGCGCCGACCTCGACGGGCCATGGCTACTGGCGGGCGACAGCGCCGGCGGCGGCCTGGCCATCGCGGCCGCCATGCGCATGCGCGACGAGGGTGCGCCCCTCCCCCGCGCGCTCCTGCTCTCATCCCCCTGGCTCGACCTCACCCTTTCGCACCCGGGACTCGTCGCCAATGCGTCCGGCGACGTCATGCTGGGTGCGGAGCGCCTGGGCGCATACGCACGCGACTACGCCGGCGACGCCGACCTGCGCGACCCCCTCATCTCCCCCGCCTTCGGCGATGCGCAGGGGCTGCCACCGATGCTCATCACCGTGGGGGGCGCCGAGCTGATGCTCTTCGAGATCCGCGACTGGGCGGCCGCATGCGCCGCGGCCGGCACGCCGTGCGAGGTCATCGAGGTGGACGGCGCCATCCACGACTTCGCCATGGCCCGGACCCTCTTCCCCGAAGCGCGCGAGGTGTTCCCGCGCATGGCGGAGTTCGCGCTGGGCCCCTGACGGCTGCGATCCCCCGCGACGGCCGGGCTCCCGGTGGTCCATGACGCGCCGGCAACCGTCGCGCCCCTGAGGTTCGCGCCCCGGAGATGTTCACCCGCGCCCTTCAGATCCGCGTCACGCAGGTCCGCATGCCGCAACATCACGCCGCAGTCGCACATACCCCGCGCCCTCGCACCCGAAAACGACGAAAGGCCCGTCACGACGGGCCTTTCATGTGGAGTGGAGGATACCGGGATCGAACCGGTGACCTCTACGCTGCCAGCGTAGCGCTCTCCCAGCTGAGCTAATCCCCCGGGTGCGGAGCGCAGTATAGACCGCGCGAGCTACGCGGGGGACGGCACGAACTGCTCGAGCGGTGCTTCGCGCCACAGGCGGTCGAGGCGGTAGAAGTCGCGTGCCTCGGGGGTGAACACGTGGATCACCACGTCGAGGGCGTCCACGAGGATCCAGTCGCCCTCCTTCTGCCCCTCCACCCGGCGCGGGGTGACCCCGAGGTCGTTCTTGAGCCGGTGCCTGAGATCCTCGGCGATCGACTTGGTCTGGCGGGGGGTGCGCCCCGTGCAGATCACCAGGTAGTCGGTGTAGTCCACCAGTCCGCGCATGTCGAGCAGCACGATGTCCTCCGCCTTCTTGTCGTAGGCGATGGCTGCGGCTGCGAGCGCGAGTTCCCTGGTGTCCGAGGGGTCTCCCCTGTAGGTCACGACGATGGGGTGAGGCTACTCGTGGCCCCGGCGCCCATCAAGACGCGGGGTCCGGGTGAAGCAGCGCCGCAACCGGGGCGGGCACGAGGTGCGAGATGTCCTCGCCGCGCGCAAGGCGCTCGCGCACCTCGGTGGACGAGATCGGCACCTCGGGCATGTCGATGACGTCCACGCGCCCCGCGGCCACGGCGCCCGCGAGGAAGTCCATCGCGGGGTCCCCGGCACCGGGACGCGACGCCACCGCGAGGCGCGCAAGCTCCACGATGCGGCCGGGCCGGCTCCAGTCGCGGAATCCCTCGAGCTGGTCGGCTCCGAGGATGAACCACAGCTCGTCGTCGGGCCCATCCGCGGCCAGGCGCTCGAGCGTGTCGGCGGTGTACGACGGCCCGGGCCGGTCGATCTCCACCGACGATGCCTCGAGCACCGCGTCGCCGTGCACGGCCGCGCTCACCATGGCCATGCGCCGCTCGGCGGGAATCGTCGACCCGCCCGGCTTGTGCGGGGGCTGGGCGGCGGGCACCAGCAGCACGCGGTCGAGGTGCAGCTGCGCGGCCGCTGCCCGCGCGAGCGCGAGGTGGCCGTCATGCGGCGGGTCGAAGCTGCCGCCCATCACGCCGATGCGCATGCGTCAGCGGATCTGGCCGGTGCCCGTCACGAGGTACTTCACCGTGGTGAGGTCGGCGAGCCCTATGGGACCGCGGGCGTGCAGCTTCTGCGTGGAGATGCCGATCTCCGCGCCCATGCCGAACTCGCCACCATCGGTGAACCTCGTGGATGCGTTCACGTACACCACGGCCGAGTCGACGCCCTGCTGGAAGGCCCGGGCGGCCTCGAGCGACCGCGTGATGATCGCCTCGCTGTGGCCCGAGCCGAACCTGTTGACGTGCGCGATGGCCTCATCCACCGACCCGACGATGCCCACCGACAGCACGAGGTCGAGGAACTCCGTGGCGAAGTCCTCGTCGGTGGCCTCCACGACGTCATCCGAGAAGCCGTCGAGGTGGCTCCGCACCTCGTCGGACACCCGCAGCTCCACGCCCTCGGCGAGCAGCGCCCCGGCCACCCGTGGCAGGAACGCCGCCGCCACGTCGCGGTGCACCAGCAGGGTCTCGCAGGCGTTGCACACGCCCGGCCTCTGCACCTTGGCATTGACGGCGATGGCGAGCGCCTGGTCGAGGTCGGCGTCGTCGTGCACGTACACGTGGCAGTTGCCGGACGCCGCGTAGATGACCGGCACCCGGGCGTTCTGCTGCAGGTAGGCCTTGAGGTCCTCGCCCCCGCGCGGGATGACAAGGTCGACCTTGCCCTCGGCCTGGATGAGGCGCAGCATCTCGTCGCGGTCGGTGCCCAGCATGGTGATGGCCGCGGCAGGCACCCCCGCAGCGGCCACGGCCCCGGACACCACGTCGCCCAGCACCTCGTTCGAGCGCGCGGCGATGCGGCTTCCCCGCAGCACGATGGCGTTGCCGCTCTTCAGGGCCAGCGCGGCGGCGTCGGTGGTCACGTTCGGACGGCCCTCGTAGATGACGCCGATCACGCCGAGCGGCACGCGGGTCTCGACGATCTCGAGGCCGTTCGGCACGCGCCAGCCGCCGGTGATGGTGCCCACCGGGTCGGGCAGGGCCGCCACCGCGCGTATGCCGTCGGCCATGGCCTCGATGCGGGCCTGGTCGAGCATGAGCCGGTCGACCATCGCCGTGGGGGCGTTCGCCTGCCGGGCATCGGCCACGTCGTCGGCGTTCATGGCCATGATGGCCTCCGATCGCGCGAGCAGCGCCTGCGCGACGGCCTCGAGCACGTCCACCTTGTCGCCCGGGGACATCTGCGCGAGCACCCGACCCGCTGCCCGCGCGGCGTCGAGGCGCTCATCGAGGGATGCGTGCGTCGTGGTCATCAGGGGGTCACGCTAGCGCACCGAGGGTGCGAAGCGGTCGCGGTGGATCACCTCGGCCGAGCCCCCGGACAGCAGCACGAGGGCATCCTCGGAGTGCATGCCGCGCACCGCGCGGATCTCCTCTGCGGAGAGATCGGCGATGCCCTTCCCCACCTCGCGGCCGTCGGGCCCCACCACGATCACGGCCTCGCCGGCCGGGAACGCGCCGTCGCACGCCACCACGCCCACCGGCAGCAGGGAGGTTCCCTTGTCGATGAGCGCACGCACGGCGCCGGCGTCCACCACCACCCGGCCCTGCGCGGGCTTGGCGTGGCGCAGCCACATCTTGAAGGCGCCATCCGAGCGGTCGGACGGCGCGAACCTGGTGCCCACCGCGGCGCCGGACACGCCGGCCGATATCGCCCCGTCGTCCTCCCCGCTCGCAATGATGCACGCCGTTCCGCTGCCCGTGGCCATGGCCACGGCGGCGAGCTTGCTGGTGATGCCCCCGCGACCCCGGCCCGAGCCCGGCAGGTCGGCCAGCGCGATGTCGTCCACCGGCACGCCGCTCGGGACCTCCTCGATGCGCACCGGGCCATCCTCGCCCGGGGCGTAGAGGCCGTCGCGGTCGGTGAGCAGCATCAGCAGGCGGGCACGCAGCAGGATCGCCACCTGGGCCGCGAGCACGTCGTTGTCACCGAACGTGAGCTCATCGGTGGCGGTGGTGTCGTTCTCGTTGATCACCGGCACCGCCCCCAGCGCCACGAGGCGCTCGAGGGTGTTGCGCGCGTTGAGGTACGACGCCCGGTGCTCGAGGTCGGCGGAGGTGAGCAGCACCTGCCCCGGAACCACCCCGTGGCGCCCGAACTCGGTGATGTACCGCGAGAAGAGGGCGCCCTGCCCCACGGCCGACGCGGCCTGCAGGTCGGGCAGGGCGTCCGGGCGCGTGGTGAAGCCCAGCGTGCCGAGGCCGCAGGCAATCGCCCCGCTCGACACCAGCACCGGGTGCATGCCATCGGCGCGCAGGCGCGCCACCTCGGCCACGCGGCGGGCCAGGACCTCCTCGCGCAGGCGTCCCTGCTCGTCCACGAGGGTCGAGGAGCCCAGCTTGATGACGATGACATCGCTCATGACAGCCAACGGATGAGTTCGTCGCGCAGGGCCGCGATCCCCTCTCCGGTCTCTGCCGAGGTGGCGAAGTCGGCCTGCGGCGGGGCAGGTGCCAGGTCGCACTTGGTTGCCACCACCACCTCGCGGGCCGATTCGGGCATGTGCGGCGCCACGCCGGCGCGCACGCGCGCCAGGCGATCCGCGGCATCCTCCGGGTCGGAGGCATCGAGGCAGTGCAGCACGATCGACGCGCGCTCCAGCTGGCCGAGGGCGGCCCCCCTGCGCTCGCTGCCGTCGGCGGCGAGGCCCGGGAGGTCGGCCACCAGGTGGATCACCCCGTACTCATCCTCGAGCGGGCCGAGGGCCGGTTCATCGGTGGTGTGCGGATACGGTGCCACCGTGGCGTGCGCCCCGGTGATGGCGTTCAGCAGGGCGGTCTTGCCCACGTTGGGCAGCCCGATGATGGCCACGGCCACCGGCAGGCGCATCTCGAGGGTGATCCAGGCCTCCTCGCCGTCCTCGCCCGGGATCGTGGTGCGCGGCGTTCGGTGCGTGGACGAGCGGAAGGCGCGGTTGCCCACCCCGCCGGTTCCGCCACGCGCCACCGACGCCGTGTCGCCCGGCTCCATGAGCATGGCCACCTCGTGGCCGTCGCGCAGCACGCGCGTGCCCGGCGGCACGTGCACCTCGAGGTCGTCCCCATTGCGCCCGTGCCGGTTGCGGCCCTCGCCCGCGCCGCCGGCCGGCGCCTTGTGGTGCACCCGGGTGCGAAACGGCGTGAGGTCGGTGAGCTGCTCGTCGGCCACGAGCAGCACGTCGCCGCCGCGACCGCCGTTGCCCCCATCGGGGCCACCCTTCGGCGTGTGCGCCTCGCGGCGGAACGACAGGCAGCCGTGGCCGCCCCGTCCGCCCTGGACGTGGATCTTGACCCGGTCGGTGAAGGACACGGCGCGGGGCGGATCCGCCCCGACCCGGCTCAGCCCGCCGGGGCCTCCACGGGGGTCACCGAGACGAAGCGACCCTTGTTGCCGTTGCTGAACTGCACCTCGCCGGTGACCGTGGCGAAGATGGTGTGGTCGCGTCCCAGGCCGGCGCCATTGCCCGGCTTGAACACCGTGCCGCGCTGGCGGACGATGATCGACCCGGCCGGCACCACCTGGCCTGCGAACACCTTCACGCCGAGGCGCTTGGAGTTGGAGTCACGACCGTTGCGGCTGGAGCCGCCACCCTTCTTATGAGCCATTCCTAGCCCCCGATCCCGGTGATGCGCACGCGCGACAGGCGCGAGCGGTGCCCCATCTTGCGCTTGCTGTCCTTCTTGGCGCGGTAGGTGAACACCGTGATCTTGGGGCCGAGCACGTGCTCCTCGACCTCCGCGGTGACGGTGCCGCCGTCGCTGATGCCGTCGGCGCCGCCCGTGGCGAGGACCTTCGGCGAGATGGTGTCGCCGGGCTCCGCGGCAATGCGGTCCACGACGATGCGCTCACCCTCGCGCACCCTGTATTGCTTGCCCCCGAGGGCGATCACGGCGTAGTCAGCCACGTTCTTCTCCACGTACGTCGGCGCGCCCGGCTCCGGACGCGATCGGGGACAGTAGCGAAACCGCCCCCCACGCGCCACGTGCTGCGGTGCCGGTTGCCTACTCGGTCGCGGCCTCCGCCGGGGCCCCGGCCGATGCGCGCGACCGACTGCGCGCGCGCGAGCGTCCGCCGCCCGACGGCGTGCCGGATCCCGCCCCCGCGATGCGCGCCGATCCAGGGGCCATCGAGCCATCGCGCTCGAGCGCGATCGACACCCCGAGGTCCTCCTCGATCTCGGCCAGCGCGGCGTTGCCATCGGCCTGCAGGAAGTCCGCCACCTCGGGGTGCACCGCCACCGTCACCGGCGACTCGCTGGAACCCTTGATGAGCAGGCGGATCTGCCGCTCGGCGTCGATCGCATGCGTCTCGGCGCTCACCACGAAGCCCTGGCCCCCGCACGTGGGACACGCGCGCGTCATGATCTCCCGGGCGCCGTCGCTGATGTTCTGCCGCGTCATCTGCACGAGCCCCAGGGGGGAGATCTCCACCACGAACGTGCGGGTGCGGTCCTTCTCGAGGGCGTCGTTGAGCGCCTTGGTGACCGCCCGGCGGTTCTTGGCGTCATCCATGTCGATGAAGTCGATGACGATGATGCCGCCGATGTCGCGCAGCCGCAGCTGGCGCACGACCTCCTCGGCGGCCTCGAGGTTGGTGCGCGTGATCGTGGACTCCAGCTGGGTGTTGCCGCGACCCACGTTCTTTCCCGAGTTGACGTCGATGACGGTCATTGCCTCGGTGTCGTCGATCACCAGCGATCCGCCCGAGGCCAGCGGCACGCGCCGGCTGAGCGTGGACCGGATCGCGGTCTCCACGCCGTGGGCCTCCATGAGCGGCTTGGCGCCCTCGTAGAGGCGCACGCGGTCGGCCAGCTCGGGCGACGTGCGCCGCAGGAACCCCGTGATGCGCTCGTGCTGGCGGGCGTCGTCCACGAGCACCTCGTCGACCGTCTCGTTGAGGATGTCGCGGATGACCTTGAGCGATGAGTCGGCCTCGCTGTAGAGCAGCGACGGGGTGTCCACCTTGTCGGAGCGCTCGCTGATGGCCTTCCAGAGGAGGTTCAGCGACGCCAGGTCGCGGGCGAGCTCCTGCGCGGAGGCGCCGGCCGCCGCGGTGCGGACGATGAGCCCGCCGCCGTCGGTGGGCAGCCGCTTGCAGATGTCGCGCAGGCGGTGGCGCTCGTCGTCGTCGAGGCGCTTGCTGATGCCGATGCCATCGCCGAACGGCACGTACACCAGGAAGCGGCCGGCCAGCGACAGCTGCATGGTGAGGCGCGCGCCCTTCGTGCCCATGGGGTCCTTGACGGCCTGGACGATGATCTCATCGCCCTTCTTGATGAGGTCGGCGATGAGGCGCTTGCGCTTGGGCACGCCGATCGCCACCACGTCGTCCACGTGCAGGAAGCCGTTCTTGCCGATGCCGACCTCGATGAAGGCGGCCTCCATGCCTGCGAGCACGGACTCCACGCGGCCCTTCCAGATGTGCCCCACCACGGAGGCCTTGCCACGTCGTTCGATCTGCACCTCTGCGACACGGCCATCCTCCACGATGGCCACGCGGGTCTCGGCGCGATCCACGGAAACCAGGATCTGCTTGATCAGTTCTTCTCCTTGCGTCCCTTCCGGACGCGGGCGAGCAGCGACCTGACGGCGCTTCGCGGATCGGCGGGGAGGTTGTCCTCTCCCATCTGATGCGCAATGCGCTCGGTCGCGGCGGCGAGGGCCACCGTCGTGCCCCAGGCGACGGCACCGCGCACGAGCCACCGCGGAGCGGGGACCACGCGCGACGCGCCACGGGCGACGGCGGCGATGACAAGGCCGCTGGCGACTGCCGCGGCGACTTCCGGGACGCGGCGGGCATCGAGCTGATGCCCGTCCGCGGATCCCGCCTTGACGACCATGGCCAACTGCGAGGCCGTGGCGCCGGGAAACCAGTTGAGCGCCCCCGCCACGGCGGACTCCCGCGCGGCGGACGACACGATGCTGCGGCGAACGGCGTCGCGCAGCGGGGGGTACCGGCGCGCGGCCGGCACCTTCTGGGGCCCGAGGGCCCGGATGATGCCGTCGGTGATGACGGCGAGAGACGATTCGGATGTCGCGTCGGGCGCGAAGACGAGGTCACCGATGGTGACGTCCGGCTCGGCCAGCACCTGGGCCTCGCGGGCGCCACGGCGCGAATCGGGGCAGGTCACGACGATCAGCGTACGCAGGTCCTGCCGCGCGCGCGCGGCGGCCTCGCGGGCCGCGGCCGTGGCGTCGTCGCCCATGGCGAGCGGCACGATCACGAGGTCGGCGTGCGGGCGGTCGCCCACGGGCACGCCCAGCAGGTCGGACAGCGCCCGGGTGAGAGCCGGCTCGCCGGGCAGGATCGCGATGACCCCGCCATCGAGGGCGTCCTCATGGTGCTTGCGGGTGTCCTTGGCGAAGGTGTTGACGCGCTTCGCGAGGGTGGTGAGGGCGCCCACGCCTAGGTGGTCCGGGGCCCGAGCTCGCGGCCGCGTCGGCCGATGCGAAGGAGCACGCCGACGGCGACGAGGTTGGTCAGCGTGTGGCTCCCGCCGTACGACATGAATGGCAGCGGGATTCCCGTGATCGGCATGATCCCCACGTTCATCCCGATGTTAACGAACACCTCGAACGCGAGCATCGCCGTGAGCCCGGCCGCCATGAGGCGCTCGAGCTGGGTGTGGGCCAATCGCATGATCACCAGGCACCGCCAGATGATGACGAAGTAGAGCGCGATCAGCAGCCCCGCCCCGAGGAACCCGAACATCTCGGCCACCACGGCGAAGATGAAGTCGGTGTGGTGCTCGGGCAGGAAGTCGTAGATCGTCTGCGTCGCGCCCGACGGCCCCTTGCCGAACGCACCGCCCGATCCGATCGCCACCTTGCTCTGCTCGAGCTGGTAGCCGGTCTCCGAGCGATCGGTGCCGGAGTCCACGAACGCCGTGAGGCGGTCCACCTGGTACGGCTTGAGCACGTTCACCCCCGCCGCCGGCAGCACGTAGAGCACCAGCGCCACGAGGGTGACCACCACCACGCCGGCCACGATGAAGTGGGTGATCGGCTGCCCGGCCACCCAGAGGATCGCCACCGTGATGGCCGCGTACACCAGGGCGGTGCCGAGGTCGGGCTGCAGGAACACGATGGCCGCCGGGATCGCCGCGATACCCGCCACGAGCAGCGACAGGCGCGCGGAGTCCATCGAGCGGATGCGCTCCACCACGATCACCGCCAGCACGAAGGCGATGATCACCTTGCCGAGTTCGGATGGCTGTATGCGCAGGGGCCCGAGTTCGATCCAACGGGTCGATCCGCGGGCCGACGAGCCCAGCACCAGCACGATGCCCACCGCGGCGATGAGCATGGCGTAGATGGTCCAGACGTAGCGCGAGATCTTCTCGAGGTCGAGACGCAGGGTGAAGAACAGCGCCACGAGGCCGATGAGCGTGTATGCCACCTGCCGGGTGAAGAAGTACCCGGGGTCGGATGGGATGTCCCCCTCCGTGGCGATCTTCACCACGTAGACGCCGAACCCGGAGACCGCGACCGTGCAGCCGAGAAGCCACCAGTCGAGCCCGGCGATCGCCGACTGGGCGCGCTCGCGCGTGGACCCCCCCTCCACCCGCCCCGGGAAGGTGGACATCAGTTGACCTTGGCCCCGGTGCCGCAGCGGTCGGCCGAGAACCCGAGGTACGCGCCGATGGCGCGGCACACCACCGGGGCGGCCGAGTTGGCGCCCTGGCCGCCGCGCTCCACCACCACCGCCACGAGGATCTTCGGGTTGTCCGCGGGGGCGTACCCCACGTACCACGCGTGGTCGACGCCGCTGGGGTTCTCGGCCGTGCCGGTCTTCCCCTCCACCCGGAACGCCTCGGGCAGGTTGCCGAACACCGGGGTGGCGGTTCCGCCGTTGCCGTTGGCGGCCCGGCGAAGCCCCGTGCGGATGAGCGAGAGGGTGTCCTGCGATATTCCGAGCGGGCGCTTCGCGCGGGCGCTCAGCAGGTCGCGCAGCACCCGCCCGTCGGCGTCCACCACCGCACGGCCCAGGGTCGGCGTGACCACGGTGCCGCCATTCGCGAGTGCCGCGTAGGCCACCGCCATCTGGATGGGGGTCACCAGCACGTTGCCCTGCCCGATGGACATGTTGATGGAATCACCCGGGCGCCACGAGCAGTTGATGGGGTCCACCGCGCGATCGCAGGTGCGGCGCTTGTACGCGAGGTCCGGCACCAGGCCCGAGCTCTCGCCCTCGCTGGTGTCGAGCCCCGTGGGCCGCCCCAGGCCGAACTTGCGCGACCAGTCCTGAAGCGGCCAGCCGCGCATCCGGTACGACCGGTCACCGAGTTCGTAGAAGAAGGTGTCGCTCGACACCTCGAGGGCCTCGGATATGCCGATCTTCCCGTGGTCGAGGTTGTTGAAGCCCCGGAAGCGGGTCTTGTAGAGCACCACCGACCCCGGCGCATCGAGGATCTCGCCAGGCTTGTAGAGACCGCTCTGCAGCGCCGCGGTGGCCGTGATGGCCTTGAACGTCGATGCCGCGGGGTACTCGCCGCCGATCGCCCGGTCGAGCAGCGGCCGGCTCGGGCTGGTGAGGACCCTCCGCACATCGCGCGGCGAGCCCGACTGGAAGACGTCGGGGTTGAAGGTCGGGTACGAGGCCATGGCCAGCACGGCGCCGGTCTTGGGGTCGATCGCCACTCCCGCGGCGCCGGTGGACGTGCCCGAGCCCCGCACCTCGTCGCGCAGCGCCGCCTCGAGCGCCTGCTGCACCTTCAGGTCGATCGAGAGTCGCAGGGTCTGCCCGGGGCGGGGCGGCGTCTGCGAGAGCACCCCGCGTCCCACCACCTCGCCGCGGGCATCCACCTCCACCTGCTCACGGCCCGCGATGCCGCGCAGGTACTGCTCGTACTCGGCCTCCATGCCCGCGCGGCCGACGGTCTCGTTGCCCAGGTACCCCCGGTTGCCGTACTCATCGGCGTTCTCGGCGGGGATCGGCCCCACGTAGCCCAGTACGTGCGCCGCGGTGCTGCCCTCGGGGTAGTCACGCACGTAGGCGGCCTGCAGGCTGATGCCGGGAAGCTGCGCCCGGCGCTCCTCCACGTAGGCCTGCAGCTCGGGGCTGGTGTCCTCCTCGAGCACCACGGCCTCGAACGGCCGGGCCTCGGCGGCCTTCTTCACCTTCGCCCCGAAGTACCCCGGCGGATGCCCCAGGGCCACCGACAGGCGCCGCAGGGCGGCGTCGCCCTCCGCGCCCACGAGCTGGCGCGGCTCGGCCACGAGGTTGAGCACCTCGCGACTGGTCACCAGCGGCTTGCCATTGCGATCGGTGATCGCCCCGCGCGGGGCCTCGGTGATGACCGTGCGCAGGCGGTTGGCCTCGGCGCGCTCCTGGTAGTCCCCACCGCCGATCACCTGCACGAACCACAGCCGCACCACCAGCACGCCCAGCAGCAGCAGCACCGCCACGGTGAACGACGCCATGCGCAGCACCGGGCGCGTGGGGCGGCGCTTGCGCGGGCGCGGGGGACGCGGCTCGTCGCCCGGCGGGAGATCCGGCGGCATCGGGCTGAGGGTGCTCACGACCGAAGCATTCCCGGCTCGACGTCCACCGGGGCCCCGAGGAGTCGCCGCACGACGAACAGCAGGGGGAATGACAGCAGGCCGGTGAGGAGGATGGTCGGGACGATCACCCGCACCGCGACCGCCGACACCACGAACTCGGTGCCGAGCAGCAACTGGAAGATGGCGTAGCCCACCTGCACGAACGCGCATGCCGCCACCGCGAGCGCCACCGGCAGCCCCAGGCTCTGGGCCTCGGGCCTGTCGACGAAGCGCCCGCACCAGTAGCCCGCGGCGAGGTAGAGCAGCGCGAGCACGCCCAGCGTGCCCACCGGGGTGGTGAGCTCCACCGCCAGCCCGCACGCGAAGCCCAGCACCGCGCCCACGAACGGCCCGCGGAACACCGCCACGATCACCACCAGCGCGATGCAGATGTCCGGCGCGCCGTCGGACACGCTGAGGTACGGCATGAGCGTGATCTGCAGCAGCACGGCCACCACCGCCATGATCGCCACGCGGCCGAGGTGGTCGGGGCGCTGCGGAAGGCTGCGGATGCGGCCGACCGGAAGCGGGCGGGCCGCCGGGAACTCCCCGGTGATGGGGTCGGCCATGGGCCTCAGCCCTCGGCGCGACGCCGCGCGGCGGCCGACTGCGGCGTGAGCACCGCCACCGATGACAGCTCACGCACGTCGGCGAACGGCGTCACCTGGATCGTGAGGAAGGTGTCCACCGGCTGCGACCCGGCCCCCGCCACCTGCCCGATGGGGATTCCCCGCGGGAACACCGACGGCAGGCGGAGATCGGCCACGAAGCCCGCGGTGCGCACCACGGCGCCGTCGCGCACGCGGAAGTCGCGCGGCACGTTGTCGAGCATCAGCTGCCCGCCCACGGTCGGGCGCAGCACGCCGAGCGCCCCTCCCGAGCCGTCGACGGTGGCGCCCACGCGGGTGGACGAGTCGGTGATGAAGGTGACGATGCTGCTGCCGAGCGACGCCGAGGTGATCACGCCCACCAGCGACGACCCCGGCGCGGCCGCGGCCACCACGGGGCTGTTCACCACCACGCCATCGTTGGTGCCGGCGTCGATGCGGGCGCGCGAGTACCAGTTGGTGGGCGACCGCCCCACGATCGATGCCACCACCGGCTTGTAGCCGCCCGGCACGTCATCGGTGATGCGCAGCAGCGCCCGCAGCCGCGCCACCTCGGACGCCTGGTCGGTGGCCGCCAGCACCTGCGCGCGCAGCGCGGCGTTCTCCTCGCGCAGGCGCTCGTTCTCGCCCCGTGCATCGAACAGGCCGGTCACCCAGTCCCAGCCATCGGTGAACGGCTGCACGATGCGCGTGCCCACCGACTGCAGCGGCGCCACGGCGCTGCCGGCCAGCTGCTGGGTGCCATGCGCCGGACCGTCACCCCCCTCGCGGAAGTACACCGTGAAGAGGATCAGGCAGACGGCCACCAGGCCGCCGATGACCGTGCGGCGGATGATCGTCCGTCGCCTCTCGAGGTCGTTCCTGCGCGGGGATCGGGGAATCTCAGGCCTCCTGCGGCTGCGCCGGCTGCCGTTCCACGATATGCCACGCGCGCGGGGTGCTCGCGGAAGCCGGGGCCGCCATCACTCAGTAGCGGCTGCGACGGCCCCGGCGCGCGCCCTGGGACGAGCGGCGCATCACCTCGAACTCCTCGAGCGAGCGGCCCGACCCCACGGCCACGCACGTGAGCGGGCTGTCGGCCAGGTGGATGGGCATCTCGGTCTCGGCCCGCAGGCGCTCGTCGAGCCCGCCCAGCAGCGACCCGCCACCGGCGAGCACGATGCCGCGATCCATGATGTCGGATGCCAGCTCGGGGGGCGTGCGGTCGAGCGTGGCCTTGACGGCATCCACGATCTGGGAGACCGGCTCCTCGAGGGCCTCGCGCACCTGCTCCGATGACAGCACCACGGTCTTGGGGAGTCCGCTGATCATGTCGCGCCCGCGGATCTCGGCCTCCATCTCGTCCTTCATCTTGAAGGCCGTGCCGATCTCGAGCTTGACCTCCTCGGCGGTCTGGGAGCCGATCATCAGCTTCTCCTCCCGCTTCACGTAGGTGACGATGGCCTCGTCGAGCTCATCCCCGCCCACGCGGATCGACTGCGCCACCACGATGCCGCCGAGCGAGATCACGGCCACCTCGGTGGTGCCGCCGCCGATGTCCACGATCATGTTCCCGGTGGGCTCGCCCACCGGCAGGCCCGCGCCGATGGCAGCCGCCATGGGCTCCTCGATCAGATAGGCCTGGCGCGCGCCGGCCGACAGCGTGGCCTCCTCCACCGCGCGCTTCTCCACGCCGGTGACGCCCGAGGGCACGCACACCACCACGCGGGGGTGCGCCCACCTGTTCTGGTGCACCTTCTGGATGAAGTGGCGCAGCATGGTCTCGGTGACGTCGAAGTCGGCGATGACGCCGTCCTTCAGCGGCCGGATGGCCGTGATGTTCCCGGGGGTGCGGCCGAGCATGCGCTTGGCCTCGATGCCCACGGCGTGCACGTCGCCCGTGCGCTGGTCGATGGCCACCACCGACGGCTCCGAGAGCACGATGCCGCGGCCCTTGACGTACACCAGGGTATTGGCCGTGCCGAGGTCCACGGCCATATCGCGGCCGCCGAACCCGCTGAGGTAGCTCATGAAGCCGATCGGGGGCCTCCGGTGCCGATCGCGTCGTTACTTCGAGGCGCCCGTCGGCGCCCCGCGAAAGGGTATCCCACGCCGCTACGTGCGCGAATTGCCCGGGGCGCGATGCACGCCCCGTTGCAGCCGCGGGGGGAACAACCCCACCTCGGCCAGCATCGCGGCCACGCGGGCCACGGGCAGGCCGATGATCGTCGCCGGGTCGCCCTCCACCCCTGCCACGAGCGCGGCGCCCGCCCCCTGTATCGCGTACGCGCCCGCGCGCCCCTGCCACTCGCCCTGTGCGAGGTACCAATCCATCAGGGGGTCATCGATGTCGCGAAAGCGCACGTGGGCCACCTCGAGGGCCTCCGACTCCCCCCGCGCGGTCACCAGCACCACGCCGGTCATCACCTGGTGCACGCGGCCGGACAGCTCGGCGAGCATCGCGCGCGCGGCATCGGGCCCGGCGGCCTTGCCGAGGGCCCGGTCGTCGACCACCACCTCGGTGTCGGCGCCGAGCACGGCGCCCCCGGGCGGCACGCCCACCCGCTGGGCCACCTCGCGCGCCTTGCCGCGCGCATGCGCCATCACCCGCTCGGCGGCAGGGAGCCCCTCGTCGCTCTCCTCCGCCTCCCCGGATGCGACCACCCGGAACGGCACACCCAGCGACCCCAGCAGCCCGCGGCGCTGGGGCGACCGCGAGGCGAGGATGATCAGCCGATGATCTCCGAGTCGGAGAAGTGGATTCCCAGCTCGCGCGCCGCCGACTCGGGGCCGTCGGATCCGTGGATCACGTTCTGCCCCACCTCGAGCGCGTAGTCGCCGCGGATCGTGCCCGGGGCGGCATCCTGCGGGTTGGTGGCGCCCATCATCGTGCGACTGGCCCCGATGGCGCCCTCGCCCTCGATGCACATCATCACCACCGGGCCCGAGGTGATGAACTCCACGAGCTCCGCGAAGAACGGCTTGTCGCGGTGCTCGGCGTAGTGCTCCTCGGCGGCGTCGCGCGCCATCACGCACTTCTTCAGCCCCAGCACGGAGAACCCACGGCGCTCGAAGCGGGCGAGGATCTCGCCGGAGAGGCCCCGCGCCACGGCGTCGGGCTTGATCATCACGAAGGTGCGCTCGGTCATGAGATACGGGTCTCCTCGGAGTAGCTCGGGGCGGATGGCGATGCCGGGGCCGCGCAGTACGGGCACACGCGCCACGTGGGCTCGAGCGGCTCGGAGCAGCGGCGGCACGGCTCGCGCAGCGGAGTGGTGCACATGGGGCACACGAGGAACTTCGGTCCCACGACGGCCTCGCACTCCGGGCAGCGGAGCCCCTCCACCTGGGCCTCGAGCGCGAGGGTCTCGAGCTCGCGGTCGTGGGCGTCGGTGAGGTACTCCGGCGGGCGGATGAACAGGTAGATGAGCGGCCCGAGGAATGGGATGACGATGGCCAGCACCGTCGACCCCGTGATCGCACCGGCGTTCTCGAAGCGGCGACGCGAGTCCTGGTACACCCAGTAGGCGAGCGCCAGCCACAGCGCGACGGCGAACACCTGGATGAGGACGAGCGCGATGGTCCACGCCGTCGAGCCGAAGAAGTCAGACACTGCGTTCAGGGTTCACTTCCTGAAGTCGTCGAGACGCCAGACCGTGGCCAGGCCCTCCTCGGGG
Source organism: Thermoleophilia bacterium (assembly GCA_017853415.1). Lineage (GTDB taxonomy): Bacteria > Actinomycetota > Thermoleophilia > Miltoncostaeales > Miltoncostaeaceae > SYFI01. The sequence continues at coordinate 22,785 of JAFMJQ010000013.1, forward strand.
CCCGAGGCGGCGGCGAGTGTACCGGACTCCCCCATCACCACGGGGGCGAGATCCGAGAGAAGGTGCAGCGATCCCGCCACGAGCACGGCGCCGGACGGTCCGGCATCGGCGCGCGCGGCCTCCAGCGCCTTGGCGGGGCCGGCCACGACCTGGGCATCCACGCCCCGGGCCCGAAGCAGGCGTGCGATGGGCTCGGGACGGATCGCCCGCCCCGACGAGGCGCGGGTGACGCGTGCGCTGCTGATGACCGGCGCCAGGGCGTCGACGATTCCCTCGGCGTCCTTGTCGGCCATCATGCCGATCACGGCGACCGGGCGCACGTCGCCCAGGATCTGCGGCACGGCATCGGCAAGCGCGCGGGCGCCCGCCGGGTTGTGCGCGCCGTCGAGCACCACCACGGGCTCCCCGTGCACCACCTGCAGGCGGCCCGGGTTGCGGATTCCCGCCAGGCCGCGCTCCACCTCGTCGCGGTCGAGGCCGCGGCCGAGCACGCGCTCCGCCGCGCCCACGGCGAGCGCCAGGTTGGCGCGCTGCCATGCGGCCGGCAGGTCGGCGTCCACGCGCAGGGCGCCGTTGGGGGTGCGAATGGTCATGGACTGACCGTTTCCGGCTTGCACGTCGATCTCCTGCCCCATCCACCAACCCGACATGCGGCGTGCATCCACCGCCGCGCGCACCTCGGGCAGGCTTCCGGGGGCCTGCTCGCCCACCACGAGCCCCATGAACCCCTCGGGGGCCACGCCGAGCTTCTCCCCGGCGATCGTCCGCACGTCGTCGCCCAGCAGCTCGGTGTGGTCGAGGTCCACCGCCGAGAGCGCCACGACCGGCGCGTGGATGACGTTGGTGGCGTCCAGGCGCCCGCCGAGCCCGGCCTCCACCACCACCGCGTCGGCACCGGCATCGGCGAAGGCGGTGAACGCCACGGCGGTGATGGCCTCGAACTGCGTGATCGCCCCCTCCGGCACGCCGGGAACGGCCGCGAGCACCCTGGTGGCGGCGGCGGCGAAGACGTCGGGCGGCATGATCACGCCGTCGAGCTCCGCCCGCTCGCGCCAGCCGAGGACGTGCGGCGAGGTGTAGGCGCCGGTGCGCAGGCCGGATGCCGTGAGGAATGCGGCGGTCATGCGCGTGACCGACGTCTTGCCGTTGGTGCCCACCACGTGCACCGACGGGATGTCACGGCAGGGCTGCCCCAGCGCCCGCATGAGCGCCTGCATGCGCTCGAGCCCGAACCTCATGCCCATGAGGTCGAGTTCCGCGATCCAGCGCTCGGCGGCCGCGGGGTCCATCGCGCTCATCCCAGGGCGTCGAGCCGGGCCGAGAGCTCCTCGATCTCGCTCGTGAAGCGCTGGGCCTTATCGCGCTCGGCGTCCACCAGGTGCGCCGGGGCACGACTCGTGAACTTCTCGTTCGACAGCTGCTTCTCGGCCCGCGCGAGCTCGGTGCGCGCCGCCGCGATCGCCGACTCCAGCCGCGCGCGCTCGGCGTCGAGGTCGACGGCGGGTGCCTGCACGAGGATGCGGCCGTACGAGATGGGGATCACCAGCGCATCGGCACCGGGATCGCCCATCTGCACGTTCGCGATCGCCGCGAGGGCATCGGCGGGCAGGCCGGTGTCGCGGTCGGCGGACACCGAAGCCACAAGCGCGTCGCGTGGCGACACCCCGTGCTCGGCCCGGAACGCGCGCATGGCCTGCACCGCCTCGCGCAGGGCCTCGATCGCGGCCTCGGCCTGCTCGTCGCGCGGCCCCGGGGCCTCGGGCGGAGCGTGGGTGAGCATGAGCCCCTCAGACCCCGGCAGGCGGTTCCAGCACTCCTCGGTGGTGAAGGGGATCACCGGGTGCGCGAGCGCAAGCACCTGCTCGAGCGCGGCGCCGGCGAACTGCGGCGTGGCCAGCCCGGCCTTGAGCAGCTCGAGGTACCAGTCGCAGAGGTCGTCGAACACCAGGTGGTAGAGGCCGTCGGCGAACTGGCTGAACTCGAAGCCCTCCACCAGTTCGTCGGACTGCCCGATGGCGCGGCCGATGACCGAGGCGATCCAGCGGTCGCCGAGCATCTCGGGGGCGGGCGCGGCGCCGGCCCGGCCGCCACGCTCCACCACCAGCCGGGTGGCGTTCCAGAGCTTGGTGACCAGCTGCCGTCCCTGGCGGATGCGGTCCTCGCTGAAGCGCACATCCTGCGTGGAGGTGATCATCAAGAGGCCGAAGCGCAGGGCGTCGGCGCCCTCGCGCTCCACCACGTCGAGCGGGTCGATGCCCGTTCCGAGGCTCTTGCTCATGCGGCGGCCGTCGGGCGCCTGCACCACCGAGTGGATGTAGACGTCGCGGAATGGCACCTCGCCCATGTACTCGAGGCCCATCATCACCATGCGCGCCACCCACAGGAAGATGATCTCCCGCGCGGTGGAGAGCACGCTGGTGGGATAGAAGCGCTCGAGCTCCACGGTGCGCTGCGGCCAGCCCAGCGTGGCGAACGGCCAGAGCGCCGACGAGAACCAGGTGTCGAGCACGTCGGGGTCGCGCACCCAGCCGTCCCCCTCGGGCGGCTCCATGCCCACGTGCACCTCGTCGCCCCGGTACCACACGGGCAGCTGGTGACCCCACCAGAGCTGGCGCGACAGGCACCACGGACGGATCTCCTCGAGCCAGTCGCGGTACACGCGGCCCCAGGTGGGCGGCGTGAACCGCACGTGCCCCTTCTGCTCGGCCTCGATCGCCGGGCGGGCGAGGGCCTCCATGTCGCAGAACCACTGCAGCGACAGCAGGGGCTCCACGCGGGCGCCCGAGCGATGTGAGAACGGCACGGTGTGCAGGTAGTCCTCGGTGCCGCGGATGAGGCCCTGCGCATCGAGGTCGGCCACCACCCGCTGCTGGGCCTCGGCCACGGCCAGGCCGCGGTAGGCCTCGGGCGCGGCGTCGGTGATGCGGCCGTCCTCGCCGATCACCTGCACGGCGTCGAGGCCGTGGCGCTTCATGATCTCGAAGTCGTTGGGGTCGTGCGCCGGCGTCACCTTCAGCGCGCCCGTGCCGAACGCCGGGTCCACGTGCTCGTCGCCGATGATGGGGATCTCGCGCCCCACGAGCGGCAGCGTGATGGCCTTGCCCACGAGGTCGCGGTAGCGGTCGTCGTCGGGGTTCACGGCCACCGCGGTGTCGCCGAGCATGGTCTCGGGCCGCACGGTGGCCACCACGACCTCGCCCGACCCATCGGCGAGCGGGTACGCGATGCGCACAAGGGTGTCGGTGACCTCGCGGTTCTCCACCTCGAGGTCCGAGATTGCCGAGCCCAGCCCAGGGTCCCAGTTGACCAGGTAGGTATCGCGGTAGACGTAGCCCTTCTCGTAGAGGTCCACGAACACCCGCAACACGGCCTCGGCGTAGCCGTCGTCCATGGTGAACCGCTCGCGCGAGTAGTCCATGGTGCAGCCGAGCCGCGTGAACTGCTCGATGATGCGCCCGCCGTACTCGGCCTTCCACGCCCACACGCGCTCGAGGAACTCCTCGCGCGTCATGTCGAGCCGGCGGATGCCGTCCTTGGCGAGTTCCTTCTCCACCACGGCCTGCGTGGCGATTCCCGCGTGGTCGGTGCCGGTCACCCACTCGGCCTCATAGCCCGCCATGCGATGGCGGCGGATGAGCACGTCCTGGATGGTGCCGTTGAGGGCGTGGCCCATGTGCAGCGCGCCCGTGACGTTGGGCGGCGGCACGGCGATCACATAGGGCGCGCGCGGGCTCGACGGGTCGCCCCTGAGGCGGCCCGAGTCGTCCCACGCCGCCACCCACCGCGCCTCGACCTCATGCGGGTCGAGGCGTGCCGGCCACTCGCCTGCGCCCTCGGCGGCTACGCCGACTCCCCGGCCTCGGCGAGGGGCGGGAGCTCCTCGTCGTCGTGGGCGGCCTCGGTCACCAGCGTGGGCGGCAGGCCCTTCTCGATGGTCTCGCGGGTGACGACGCACTTGCGCACGTCCTCGCGCGACGGCAGCTCGAACATGACGTCGAGCAGGGCCTCCTCGATGATCGACCTCAGGCCGCGGGCACCGGTCTCGCGCTCGAGGGCGCGGTCGGCGATGGCGTTGAGCGAGTCGTCGCTGAACACCAGCTCGGCCTCGTCATACGAGAAGAACCGCTGGTACTGGCGGGTGAGCGCGTTCTTCGGCTCGGTGAGGATGGTCACCAGGTCGTCGCGCGTGAGCTGGTGCACCGAGGTGACCACCGGGAGGCGGCCGATGAACTCGGGGATGAGGCCGAACTGCACGAGGTCCTCGGGCAGCACCTCGGCGAAGAGGTCGTGCGGGTCGAGCGCCGACTGCGTGCGCAGCTCGGCCGCGAAGCCCACGCCCTTCTTGCCGATGCGCCGGTCGATCACGCCGTCGAGGCCCGCGAAGGCGCCACCGCAGATGAACAGGATGTTCGTGGTGTCGATGGAGAGGAACTCCTGGTGCGGGTGCTTGCGCCCGCCCTGCGGCGGCACCGAGGCCACCGTGCCCTCGAGGATCTTCAGCAGCGCCTGCTGCACGCCCTCGCCCGAGACGTCGCGGGTGATCGACGGGTTGTCGCTCTTGCGGGCGATCTTGTCGACCTCGTCGATGTAGATGATCCCGGTCTCGGCGCGCTTGATGTCGAAGTCGGCGGCCTGGATGAGCTTGAGCAGGATGTTCTCGACGTCCTCGCCCACGTAGCCGGCCTCGGTGAGCGCCGTGGCGTCGGCGATGGCGAACGGCACGTTGAGGATGCGCGCGAGGGTCTGCGCCAGCAGGGTCTTGCCGCAGCCCGTGGGGCCCAGCAGCAGGATGTTGCTCTTGTGGAGCTCCACCTCGGCGTCACCCGACTGCGACATCTGGATGCGCTTGTAGTGGTTGTAGACGGCCACCGAGAGGGTGCGCTTGGCCTCCTCCTGCCCCACCACGTAGTCGTTCAGGACGTCGTAGATCTCGCGCGGGCGCGGGAGGGTCTCCGACTCGATGGCCGAGGGACCGGCCACGGCCTCCTCATCGATGATCTCGTTGCAGAGGTCGATGCACTCATCGCAGATGTAGACGCCGGGTCCGGCGATGAGCTTCTTGACCTGGCGCTGCGACTTTCCGCAGAAACTGCAGAGGAGCTGCTCGCCGCTGTCGTTCGTGGTCTCGGACATCTCCTGCCTTCGTGCGTGGGGAGCCGGGCCCGGACCTACTCGGCGTCGGGCTTCTTCTTGGCCGCGGGCTTCCTGGCGGCCGCGGGCTTCTTCGCCGCGGTCGTCCCCGACCCCTTCGCAGTCGACGTTGCAGCCTTCTTCGCGGC